>DATHPX010000296.1:0-2068 GCA_035483335.1 Caulobacteraceae bacterium
AGCCCGGTGTCGACGAAAGCGGGCATGCGTCCGCGCGCAGCCTCGACAATGACGCGGCCGGTGGGCGTCGGCCGTACGTCGCGAGGGCCGATCGGCGTCGAGGGATTGACGATGACGGCTGGCAGATTGTCTCGTCGAATCATCGTCTCGACCAGACGCTCGGCTGCCACCTTGCTGCGCTTGTAGGCGCCGATCGCCTCGTCCTCGGTCGAGGGACGTTCCTCTGTGGCGAGCCCGCCCTCGAGGGGTTTCAGGGTGGCCACGCTGCTGGTGTAGACGATCCGGCCAACCCCCTGCTCCAGGGCGGCCTCCATCACCGCGCGGGTTCCCTCGAGGTTCGCCCGGATGATGTCCCCGGGGTCCCGGGCCCAGAGACGATAGTCGGCGGCGACATGGAACAGTCGGTCGACGCCCTCCAGCGCCCGGTTCATGTCATCCTGGCGGCGCATGTCGCCTTCGACGAGCTCGACATCGAGGCCCGACAGGTTTGCGCGTGGGCTGCTCTGCCGTACGAGGGCGCGCAGGCGAAGGCCACGGCCGCCGAGCGCACGCAGCACCGCGGACCCGACGAAACCGGAAGCGCCGGTGATCAAGACGCGATCGCCTGGCCGCATGGAACCAATCGTCTCCCACTGCACTCGAGTCGACCTCGCACGGATCGGCGTCCCTCGTCACCCCCCCGGCGACGCTCGAATTGTCGCCGCCGCCTCGCAGCCGTCTAAGGCGAGACATTCGGGGGAGACTTTCGCCGGGCGCACGCTATCTACGCCGCAAATGACGGATTTCGATTTTCTCTTCATAGGCTCCGGGATCGCCGGGGCCTCGGCGGCTGCTTTCCTCGCCCCCAGGGCGCGCGTCGCGGTGATCGAGCGGGAAGGCGCCCACGGCTACCACACGACCGGTCGTTCCGCGGCCCTGTATTCGCCGCTGTACGGCAACGCGGCCTTCCGCGCCCTGACCGTGGCCAGCCGCGAATTCCTCACTTCGCCGCCCGAGGGTTTCACCGCCCAGCCGGTGCTCACGCCGCGGGGCGTGCTCTACATCGCCTCGCAGAGCCAGCTGGCGAGCCTTGCGGCCGTGGCGGACGGCGCGGAGGGGCTTGGAATCCGCATTGAATCGGTCACGCGGGAGAAGGCCTTCACCCTCTGTCCTGTCCTGCGGCCAGAGCATCTGTCCGCCGCGGTGCACGAGCCGGACGCGATGGACATCGACGTGGAGTCCCTGCACCAGGGCTATCTGCGGCTCGCGAGGGCCAATGGCGCCGAGATCCGCCTCAACTCCGAAGCGGTGGCCTTCGAGCGGCGCGACGGCGTGTGGACGGTGCGGCTCGCGGGCGGCGAGCTCGTCACCACGCCGGTCGTGATCGACGCGGCCGGGGCCTGGGCCGACGTCGTTGCGCAGCGAGCGGGCGTCGAGCCGATCGGCCTGACGCCCCTGCGCCGCACCGCCTTCATCATCGATCCGCCGGAGGGGCGCGACGTCACGCGGTGGCCATCGGTGATCGACGCCGACGAAGAATTCTACTTCAAGCCCGACGCCGGCCGCCTGCTGGTCTCCCCCGCCGATGAAACGCCATCGGAGCCCTGCGACGCATGGGCCGAGGACCTGACCATCGCCGAGTGCGTGGAGCGGATGCAGGAGGCGGCGGACGTGCCGGTGCGGCGGATCCTGCGCTCCTGGGCGGGGTTGCGGACCTTTGCGCCTGACCGGTCCCCGGTGATCGGCTACGACCCCCAGGCGGAAGGATTCTTCTGGCTCGCGGGGCAGGGCGGCTACGGCGTCCAGAGCTCCGCCGGCGCCGGCCGCACCGCCGCGGCCTTGGCGCTCGGCGAGGAGATTCCCGCAGACATCGCGGCGCTCGGCCTCCGCGCCGAAGACATCTCCCCCGCGCGGTTCCGCAAGGGCTGAAGGCGGCGGGCGCGATCAGCCCAGGATGAGGCCGAGGTCGTTGCAGTAGGCGTCGACGGCGGCGACGGAGCCGGAGGGGTCGGCGAGGCCGACATAGGTGTCGGGTCGGAGCAGGTAGAGTGCGTCTCGGGCGAGGCCGGCGGCGCCATAGGCGTTGGTC
>DATHPX010000297.1:0-5826 GCA_035483335.1 Caulobacteraceae bacterium
TGCCAGGGATGTACGCCTTCATGGCCTCGACACCGCGCATCCTTGCGTCACCTGGCGCAAAGACGGCGTCGACCATGCCGTGGACTGCGATTTCATCGCCGGCTGCGACGGGTCCCATGGGGTGAGCCGCGGCTCAATTCCCGCCGATGCTCGCACCAGCTTCGAGCGCGTCTACCCGTTTGGCTGGATGGGGGTCATTGCGGATGTGCCGCCCTGCGCGGAGGAGCTGATCTATTGCAATCACGAGCGCGGCTTCGCGCTGGCCAGCATGCGATCGCGCAACCGCAGTCGCTACTACATCCAGTGCGCCGCCGATGAGCCGCTCGAGGCGTGGCCCGACGAACGCTTCTGGGACGAGCTCTGCCTCCGCCTTGGGCCAGTCACTGCACGTGGCGTGGTCCGTGGCCCAGCTTCCGAGAAGAGCATCGCGCCGTTGCGGAGCTTCGTCAGCGAGCCCATGCGCTACGGCCGGCTCTTCCTGGCCGGCGACGCCGCGCACATCGTGCCGCCCACCGGCGCGAAGGGGCTGAACCTGGCGGCCGCGGACGTGATCCTGCTGAGCGAGGCGCTGAGCGACTTCTACAGAACCGGCTCGGAGACGGCGCTCGAGGCCTATTCGCAGAGGGCGCTGGCCAGGGTCTGGAAGGCCGAACGATTCTCGTGGTGGTTCACCAGCCTGACCCACCGCTTCCCGCAGATGGACGCCTTCGACCGGCGCATCCAGACCGCTGAGCTGGCGTACATGCGGACCTCGCCTAGCGCTCAGGCGGCTTTCGCGGAAAACTATGTCGGGCTTCCGCTGGAATAGCCGGTCCGGGAGCGAGAGGGCGTGACCTTGGGCGTGATCCCCTTCAATCCGCAAGCCGAGGACCAGCCCCCCAGCCTTCACCCTCCTTACGCCTCGTCGGTGAAGCGCGCGCCCGCTCAGCCCCCCGTCCGCATCCCCGCGACTCTCACCGAGGTGACCGGCCCCGGCGCGGTCTGGGACCGCCTGCTGGGTCCGGCCATGATGGATCTGACCCGGCAACACACGGGCGAGCCGATCGGCCAACGCATCATCGTGTCAGGCCGGGTGTTGGACGAATTCGGCAAGCCGGTCGCACGAACCGTCGTCGAGATCTGGCAGGCCAACGCCGCCGGCCGCTACATTCACGCCAGCGACCAGTGGAACGCCCCGATCGACCCGAACTTCACGGGGGTCGGCCGCGTGGTCACCGACGACCAGGGCCGTTACCGCTTCATCAGCATCAAGCCGGGCGCCTATCCCTGGGGCAATCACCCAAACGCCTGGCGCCCGCAGCACATCCACCTCTCGTTGTTGGGCCCGGCCTTCGCCACGCGGCTCGTGACCCAGATGTACTTCCCCGGCGACCCGCTGATCTCAATCGACCCGATCGCCAATGCGGTCCCGCCAAAGGCCCGTGACCGGATGGTCTGCCGCTTCGACATCGGGACGACCGAGCCGGCCTTTGCACTTGGCTATATCTTCGACATCGTGCTCCGCGGGCGCGCGGCCACGCCGTTTGAGGACCAGCCATGACCCTCCCTTTCAAGCAGACGCCGTGGCAGACGGTCGGGCCGTTTTTCCACTACGGGCTGCCCTGGAAAGGCGCGGCCGACCTTGTCGCTGGCGCTGGCGATCTGGGCGCGCGTCCCGACCTGATCCCTAAGGATCACTATCTGCTCGGGCCGGACGAGACGGCGCGGCCGGCGGCGCGAGGGCTGCCGATCGAGATCGTCGGCTGCGTCTATGACGGCGACGGCCAGCCGGTCCCGGATGCGATGGTCGAGATCTGGCAGGCCAATCCGCAGGGCCGCTACGCCTGCGAAGCGGACGCCCGCGAAGAGGTGGCGCTCGATCCAAACTTCGTCGGCTTCGGCCGCGCCTCAACCGGCGCCGATGGCGTGTTTCGGTTCCGAACGCTCAAGCCCGGTCGCGCACCCGGCCCCGGCAATACTTTGCAGGCGCCTCACATCGCCGTGGGAGTCCTTGGGCGCGGCCTGTTGAAGCGCCTGGTCACGCGCCTCTACTTCGACGGCGAGGAGTCGAACGGCGAGGACCCGATCCTCGCCTTCGTTCCCGAGGCGCGGCGCGACACCCTGATCGCCAAGCGCGACGGCGAGGCCTGGCGCTTCGACATCCGCCTGCAGGGCGAGCGCGAAACGGTCTTCTTCGAGATCTGAGATGGTCTCCTTGATCCGCGAGCGCGCCGCCGCAACCTCGGAGATGCTGGAGATCTTCGGCGACGCCGCGCTGTTGCGCGCCGCCCTCGATTTCGAGCGCGAGCTTGCCCGGGCGCAGGCTGCGGAAGGACTTCTCGACGAGGCTGAGGCGGCGGCGATCGCACGAGCCTGCCAGGACCTCCCGAACGCGAGCGTCATGGCGGAACGGGCGGCTCACGCGGGGACGCTCGCAATCCCGCTCGTGGCCGAGTTGCGCGCGCGGCTGGCTGGTGGCCCCGCCGCCGCCAAGGTCCACCTTGGCGCCACCAGCCAGGACGTCGCCGACACCGCCCTGATGCTGCAGGCGAAGGCCGGGTTGCAGCTGATCCGCCAGGATGGGCGCCGGCTTGGCGCGGCTTTGCGAACGCTTGCCCACACCCACAGCGCCACGCCGATGCTGGGCCGCACGCTCTTGCAGCCCGCCAAACCGATCACCTTCGGGCTGAAGCTCGCGGGCTGGCTTCTGGCCGTGGACGGGGCGCTGGAGCGCATTTCGCGCGAGGCCGACGGCGCCCTGGTCCTGCAGTTCGGCGGCGGAGCGGGGACCCTCGACGGCATGGGCGAGGGCCATGCGTTCGCGGTGGTCGAGCGCCTGGCGCAGGCGCTTGGCCTCTCCGCGCCGCTGACCCCGTGGCATGCGCGCCGCGAGAGCGTCGCGGGTCTGGCGAGCGCGCTCGCCATCCTCGCCGGCGCGCTCGGCAAGATGGCCGGCGACATCGCGCTCCTCTCGCAAGCCGAGGTCGGCGAGGTGTTCGAGCCGCGGCTCGCCGGTCGCGGAGGCTCCACGGCCATGGCCCACAAGCGCAATCCCACCGGCTGCCAGGTGGCGCGCTCGGCTGCGATCCGGGCCCCGCACCTCGCAGCGACCATCCTTTCCGCCCTGCCGCAGGAGCACGAGCGTGGGCTGGGCGGCTGGCAGGCGGAAGCCCCGGTGCTGGCCGAGCTCTTTTGCGTGACCCACGGCGCGCTCGCCGCCATGGCGCAGGCAGCGGAGGATCTGGACGTGCGCCCTGAACGCATGGCGCAGAACCTGCGCGCCGCGGGGGTCGGGGATGACTTTGGCATGGCGGCGGCTTTGGTCGCGCGCGCCTTGGCCGAATGACGCCGCAGGTCGCAACGCACGAGGGTCGCCATGGATGAACGCGAACGTCACTCGCTCGGCATGGAGACCCGTCGCAGAGTGTTGGGCGACGCTCACGTCGAGCGCAGCATCGCCGGCGCCACGCCTCTCACCGAGGAATTCCAGGACCTCATCACCCGCCTGGCCTGGGGGGAGATCTGGACCAGGCCGGCGATCGATCATCAGACGCGGCGGCTTCTGACCATCGCGATGCTCATCGCGGTGAACCGTGAGGCCGAGCTGAAACTGCACCTGCGCACAGCGCTCGAGCACGGGGTGGCGCCCGAGCTCCTCAAGGAGGTCATCTTGCACAGCGCGGTCTACTGCGGCGTGCCGGCAGCCAACAGCGCCTTCGCCCTACTCTCCGAGCTCACGACCGACCTCTGAAATCGTCGGCGGCCACTACTTTCCCGCTCACGGCCCTTCCACCAGCCGATCGAACGTCTTCTCCGCGATGGCCGTCATGCGCGGATCGTCCACGAGGCCCGCATCCAGCAGCATCACCCCGTACAGGACCGCCCAGCCCCGGGCGCGACGCCAGGTGGCCGCCGAGACGGAATGACATGCGCTCATGGCCCGCTGGCGCGCCTCGCGGTCCGGCAGAAGCATCCAGATGGCGCTGAGGTCCGATGCTCTATCGCCCTGGGCCATGTCGCCCCAATCGATCACGGCCGTGATGCGCCCGTCGGCGACCAGCACGTTTCGTGGGTGCGGATCGCCCTGGATCCAGGTGGGCGGCGCGTCGTTCGGGGCGTCGAGCGCATCAGCCCAGATCGCTTTGATCCTCGCGTCGACGCGGTCGGTCTTCCCAACGAGGTTCGCCGTACGCGTCTCGAACACCTGAACCCGCTGCGCGAGCGGGACGCCCCGGAAGGGATTGCGCGGCGCATCCGCCGGCGCGGGCCTGTGCAAGGCCATAAAGAAGTCGGCGAGGACCTCGCCCTGATCCGGGTCCGGCGGCGAAAGATCCGCCGTCTCCCCCTCGAGCCAGGGCGTGACGCTCCAGAACCACGGGTAGCCCTCCTGAGGAACGCCGATCCGCACCGGCGCGGGAACGCGCAGCGGAAGTTGATCCTTGAGCAGCGGCAACCAGAGCTGCTCGTGTCGCAAGAGCCTGGCCGCGACCTGCCGCCTGGGCAGGCGAAGGGCGAGATCCTCGCCCAGCCGGAACATGGCATTGTCCCACCCCGACGCCACGGGCGTGATGGGCAGATCCGAAAGGTCAGGATGCTGAGCCGCCAGGAGCCCACGCGCCAGGTCGGCGTCGATCTCGATCTCCGCGGCGGGTGTTCCCGCAGACGTAACCTGGCCGGTCGTGGTCATCGCGCCCAGGTAGCGCGATCTCGAGTCGTTGTCCGCACAGCCACCCCTTTCGATAGCGCGCCTCTGGAGTGTTGCATTGCCAGGCTCGAAACGGTGAAGTCTCGTTGGCCGGCGCGGCGCAGATGTGCGCCTCTGCATCCGCGGGAGATCACGATGCTTCCATCGCCGTTTCCGCCTGGGTTCAGCGTTCGAGACATCCCGACGAACGACGCCACGATCCACGTGCGGGTCGGAGGGCGCGGGCCTGCAGTCGTCCTGCTGCACGGCTTCGGGGATACGGGTGACATGTGGGCGCCCCTGGCGGCCGACCTGATGCGTGACCACACGGTCGTCGCGCCCGACCTTCGCGGTCTTGGTCTCTCTTCGAAGCCTGCCGGTGGTTTCGACAAGAAGACACAGGCGGGCGACGTGGCCGGCGTCATGGACGCGCTCGGCGTCCGCGACGCCAGCCTTGTCACGCATGACATTGGAAACATGGTGGGGTTCGCCTTCGCGGCCTTGCATCCGCACCGTGTGAACCGCTTCGTCATCATTGATGCGCCGGCGCCCGGCGTCGGGCCTTGGGAAGAGATCCTCAAGAACCCGCTGCTCTGGCATTTCCGCTTCGGCGGCCCCGACATGGAACGTCTCGTCGCCGGCCGCGAGCGCATCTATCTCGACCGGTTCTGGAACGACTTCGCCGGCGATCCGCGCCGGATCACGGAGGAAACGCGGCAGCACTATGCGGCGCTATATGCTCTGCCTGGGGCGATGCATTCGGCTTTCGCGCAATTCGCCGCCTTCGACCAGGACGCGATCGACAACCAGGCTCTCATCGCCAAGGCCAAGCTCAGCATGCCGGTTCTCGGGCTGGGCGGGGAGAAATCCTTCGGGCCGCAGATGGCCGACGTCATGCGCTACGCGGCGACAAACGTTCAGGGCGGCGTCATCCCGGACGCGGGCCATTGGGTGATGGAAGAGAACCCTCAGGCGACGATCGCGCTCGTCCGCGGATTCCTTGCCGCCGCGGACTAAGCCGCCCGTTTTTGAGAAGGGCTGGGCATGATTTGACGGCGCTCTGAGGGAATCCCCCAATGGGTCGTCTCGCAAGGTTGGACTAGGCGACGGACAGGATCCCCAGTGCGGAAGGAGCGCGCCATGGATCGTCGCATGTTCCTGGG
>DATHPX010000298.1:0-38456 GCA_035483335.1 Caulobacteraceae bacterium
GTGATCACCCCGGCCTTCTCGGTGCTCTCGGCGGTCGAGGGCCTGAACGGCGTTCCGCACCTTGGCGCAATCCTCGGACCCCGCGTTGTGATGGTGGCCGGTGCGATCCTGCTGGGCCTGTTCCTGGCGCAGGGCCGCGGCGCGGGCCGCATGGGCGCCCTCTTCGGGCCTATCATGACCCTGTGGTTCCTCACGCTAGGGGCCCTGGGCGTCTGGCACCTGAAGGACGACCTCTCGGTCCTGCGGGCGGTCAATCCGTTCTGGGCGATCCTCTTTCTGGTCCGCAATGGCTTCGTAGGCTTCATCATTCTGGGGGCGGTTTTCCTGGCGGTGACGGGCGCCGAGGCGCTCTACGCCGACATGGGCCAGTTCGGCCGGCGCCCGATCCGCGCCGCCTGGGGGTGCCTGGTCTTCCCGTGCCTGGCCCTCAATTATCTAGGGCAGGGCGCGCTGGTGCTCGAGCATCCTGGCGCGCGCTTCAGCCCGTTCTTCGGCATGGCGCCGCACGCGCTCTACTGGCCTATCCTGATCCTCGCCACCACCGCGGCGGTGATCGCCAGCCAGGCCGTGATCACCGGGGCCTTCTCGATGACCCGCCAGGCGGTGCAGCTGGGCCTCCTTCCCAGGATCGAGATTCGTCGGACCTCCGAGACCCAGTCGGGGCAGATCTTCGTCCCGGCGGTCAACGGGATGATGATCGCAGGTGTTCTGCTCCTGCTGGGGATCTTCCAGAACTCGCACCGCCTGGCCTCAGCCTATGGCGTGGCCGTTACCGGGACCATGTTCATCAGCACCCTCGTAACGGTGGTGGTGGCGCGTCGGCTGTGGCGGTGGAACTGGCTGCAGGTGGCGGCGCTGTTCGTGCCGATCGCTTTCATCGACGCCGTTTTCCTCGCGTCCAACCTGCTCAAGATCGCCGAGGGCGCCTGGCTGCCGCTGGTCTTCGGCGGCGGCCTGGTGGTGGTGATGTGGACCTGGTCGCGGGGCGTGCGCATCCTCACGGAGAAGACGCGGTCGGACAGCCCGCCGATCGGCGAGCTGATCGAGATGCTCCAGCGCCATCCGCCGCATCGCGCGCCCGGGACGGCGATGTTCCTCACCGCCAACCCGGACCTCGCACCGGTGGCCATGATGCACAACCTCAAGCACAACAAGGTCCTGCACGAGCGCAACGTCCTGCTGACGATCGTGACCGCCGAGGCGCCGCGGGTTGCGGAGGATGCGCGGGTGGTCATCGAGACCATCGCGCCGGACTTCAAGCGCGTGACCCTTCGTTACGGCTTCATGGAGAGCCCCAACGTGCCCAAGACCCTGGCGCAGTGCCGCCGGCTGGGGCTGAAGTTCGACATCATGTCCACCAGCTTCTTTCTGGGACGACGTTCGCTGGTCCCGGACGAAGAACGATCGGGGATGCCGCTCTGGCAGGATCACCTCTTCATCTTCCTGATGAGGAATGCGGCAAGCCCGATCGATTTCTTCAAGATCCCCCCCGGCCGGGTGGTCGAACTCGGCGCTCAGGTCACCGTATAGGCGCAGGCGCCCCTTGCGCCGGAGGCAATGCGACGCTCTTAAGGCGCGCTCGCCCCGCGCAGTCCCAGTTTCCAGGAGAGATCCGCTTGCCTGACACCGTGAAGAAGGTCGTCCTTGCCTATTCGGGAGGCCTCGACACCTCGATCATCCTGAAGTGGCTGCAGGAGACCTATGGCTGCGAGGTGGTCACCTTCACCGCCGATCTCGGGCAGGGTGAGGAGCTCGGGCCGGCGCGCGAGAAGGCGCTGCTGATGGGTGTGAAGCCGGAGGACATCTTTATCGAGGACCTGCGCGAGACCTTCGTCCGCGACTACGTCTTCCCGATGTTCAGAGCGAACACGGTCTATGAGGGCCAGTACCTGCTCGGCACCTCCATCGCGCGGCCTCTGATCGCCAAGACTCAGATCGAGATCGCCCGCAAGGTCGGCGCCGACGCGGTCTGTCACGGGTCCACCGGCAAGGGCAACGACCAGGTTCGCTTCGAGCTCAGCTACTACGCCCTCGAGCCGGACATCCGGGTCATCGCCCCGTGGCGCGAGTGGGACTTCAAGAGCCGCGAAGCCCTGCTCGCCTTTGCCGAGGCGCACCAGATCCCGATCGCCAAGGACAAGCGCGGCGAGGCGCCGTTCAGCGTCGACGCCAACCTGCTGCACTCCTCCTCGGAGGGGAAGATCCTCGAGGATCCGGCGATCGAGCCGCCGGAATTCGTCCATATGAGGACGATCGCTCCCGAGGCGGCGCCGGACCGGCCCTTCGTCTTCACCTTGGACTTCGAGAAGGGCGATCCGGTGGCGATCGACGGGGAGGCGCTCTCGCCCGCCACCATCCTCACCCGTCTCAACAAGTTCGGCCATGACAACGGCGTGGGTCGACTGGATCTGGTGGAGAATCGATTCGTTGGGATGAAGTCTCGCGGCGTCTACGAGACGCCGGGAGGGACGATCCTGCTGGCGGCGCATCGTGGAATCGAATCGATCACCCTCGACCGGGGTGCGATGCATCTCAAGGATGCGTTGATGCCGCAATACGCGGAGCTGATTTACAATGGTATGTGGTTCACGCCTGAACGTGAAATGCTTCAGGCGGCGATAGATCATTCGCAAGCCAAGGTGAGCGGGCGTGTGCGCGTGAAGCTCTATAAGGGTAACGTTGCGATCATCGGCCGTTCCAGTCCGCAATCCTTGTACGATCAGGATCTGGTGACGTTCGAAGAGGGCAAGGTAGCTTACGATCACCGTGACGCCGCGGGATTCATCAAGCTAAGTGCCCTACGGCTGCGCGTTTCGGCGCGGCGCGACCGCCGTTCGGAGACGCCAGCCTAGCCTTGGAAGGCGATTGTTCGTACGTTTTCGATCATAACGCGCGCGCTTGAGCGAGTTCTCTAAAAGTTTTAGATTTAGGGACTTCTCCCTGAAGTACTGTTTGTGCTTTACGGGACTCACGGTGCGTGATCTTTTGTCGCGCCGGGGGTACGCGAATGACAGTTCCGCATGATTCGGATCGCGAGGAACACCGACAGGTTGTCCTCGTGGTTGAAGACGAAGCCCTCGTGCGGATGAACGCCCGCGACATGTTCGAGGACATGGGATTCGAAGTGGTGGACGCCGCCGATGGCAAGGAGGCGCTCGACCTGCTTGAAGCGCGTTCGGACATCGACCTGATTTTCAGCGACTGCCGCATGCCCCGCATGAGCGGTCCCGAACTGGCGAGGACCGCGGCGCGCCGGTGGCCCTCCCTGCGCATCGTCCTGGCCAGCGCCTATCAGGACATGCCCAAGCCGGAATGGCCGCTGATCGCCAAACCCTACGACGCAGGGACCGTGGAGCGCGTCGTGCGCCTGTCCCTCGGCTTGCCTCGCACGGCGACGATCTAGGCTAAAGTCCTTTCCGATCCGCGTTCTGTCCCTCCCCTTCTGGGGAGGGTGTCTTCGCGCGAAGCGAGAAGACGGGTGGGGAAGTGTGGATCAACCCGGGGGTGGCGGTCCTTCCCCAGCGTTCCCCACCCGGCTTCGCTCCGCTCAGCCACCCTCCCCAGAAGGGGAGGGACTGCGATTCGTGACGCAGGCGTCATTTTTCGTTGACTCGGCCAGACGGCGCGTTCAGTTTGATCGGAAGGACAACCTTCGGGAGAATTGCGCGTGGCGGATGGAAACATCACCAAGGACCTGATCTACGACGCGGTGGCGCCGGACGATTTCGAGTCCATGCTGACCCTGGACCGCTACGAACAGCGCTCGACGGCGTTCGACAAGATCATCAGCGCGACCCACGACCACTTCTGGGATCCGCTCGACAAGAAGTACATCGACTTCGACGAACCGTGGGACATGGACACCCAGCCCCTGGTTCCCGAAACGATGAATATCGCGCTGCAGACCGAGTACGTGTCCAACCATCTGAAGGACCCGGCGCTGCGGGCGCAGTTCATCAACAAGTCGCTGCTGCGCAGTTTCTCCTCCATCCTGCACGGCGAGCAGGGCGCGCTGAACCTGTCCGCCTCGCTCTGCCATGTGCTCTATGACCAGGGCGCTCAGGAGTACGCGGCCAATCAGACCCGCGAAGAGGCCAGGCACGTCACCGCCTTCGCCAAGTACATCAAGGCCCGCTGGGGCCGTCCGGTCGAGTGCAGCATTGTCCTCAAGGACCTGCTGGTCGACATCATCGGCTCTCCCGAGGTCTACAAGAAGATCATCGGCATGCAGATGCTGGTCGAGGGGCTCGCCATGGGCGCCTTCGCCACCTTCTTCCAGCAGCTGAACGATCCGCTCGGCAGGAAGCTGATGCAGCTGGTGATGACCGACGAGGCCTTCCACCACAAGTTCGGGAAGATCTGGGCCGACAGGACGGTGCCGAAGCTTACGCCCGAAGAGCACGCCATCATCGAGGATTGGGCGGCCCACTGCTTCCAGATCCTCCTCTTCAACCTCGTCTCGCCGAGCGAACAGCGCGATCTCTACGCCGAGTTCGGCCTCGACCCGGACAAGGTGCTCGAAGAGATCCAGAAGCTGGCTTCGGACGAGCAGCGTCGCGAAGACATGAAGCAAGCGACCAATATCTTCCGTGTCCTTATCAAGACCCTGCTCAACGCCGGTATCATCACCGACCGGACGCGCGCCTTCTACGCGGTCTATGTGGATATGGATGAACTGAAGGGCGAAGGCGATCGCATGGTCGGCGACGACATCGCGGACGAAGGGATCGCCTATCTCAAGGCGATCAACTTCAAGGACCGCGGCCCGGTGATGAGCCTGGCGGCGGAGTAGGACATCTCGGCGGGACGCTTGCATTCGGCGCCCGGCGTCCCGCCGGCTCTTCTTCCTGCGCTTCGCTTCAACTGCGAGGCCGAATGCCGGCGGGACGCCGGCGGACCAGAAAGATCGCAGAACGAGGCGAGGCCGCCGCGCTTCAGGTGCGGAGCCTTAGCCACTAGATTCCCGCAATGGCCGCACGAGCCTTCTGTCTTCTGGTCCTGATCCTGGCCTGCCCCGCCGTCGCCGGCGCCGCGGCCCCCACCCCGGCCAAGGCGGTCGCCGAGAGCCTCTATTCTGGGCGCTGGTACGAGATCGCTCGCACCCCCAATTCGATGCAGAGAGCCTGCATGGGTTCGACGAGCGATTTCGAGGGGTTCTCGGGCGGGACGTTCTCCGTCGTCGACACCTGCCACGAGGGCTCCCCGACCGGTCCGGTCAAGGTGCTCAGGGCGCACGCGAAGATGATCGCGGGTTCGGAAAACACGCGCTTTCGCATGGCCTTCTTCGGAGGCCTGATCCACCAGGAGTACTGGATCCTCGACCGCTCCGACGACGGCGCCTGGGCGATCATGGCCACGCCGGGCGGCCACTACGCGTGGCTCTTGGCGCGTAAGCCTCTTCTTCCGCCTGCGCAGATGAGCGCGGCGATGGCCCGGATGCGTCAACTGGGCTACGAGCGCCTCGTGTTCCCCCAGCAAGGCTGAAGCGTAAACTCTCCCTATGGTCTCGAGCGAATTGTCTTCTGCGTCGGCGATCGCCGACGCCGTGGCGGAGCGACGGATACGCGCCGTCGATGTGGCCGAGCGGGCCCTGGCCCGAATCGCGGCCTATGACGCAGTCCAGCCCGCCGTCTGGATCACCCGCATTACCGAGGCGGACGTGATAGCGGCGGCCCAGGCGGTCGACGACCGCATCGCCGCCGGCGAGCGCCTGCCCCTGGCCGGCGTCCCCTTCGCGGTGAAGGACAATATCGACGTGGCGGGAGTGCCGACGACGGCGGCCTGCCCCGCCTTCGCCTACAGCCCCGCTGCGACCGCGCCAGTCGTCGATCGGCTGATCGCCGCGGGTGCGGTGCTGATGGGCAAGACCAACCTCGACCAGTTCGCCACGGGCCTGGTCGGTGCGCGAAGCCCGTATGGCGCGTGCGCGGCGGTCCACAATCGCGAGTTCGTCAGCGGCGGCTCCAGTTCCGGCTCAGCCGTCGCTGTGGCGGCCGGGCTCGTTCCCTTCGCCCTGGGCACGGACACTGCCGGGTCGGGGCGCGTGCCGGCCGCGCTCAATGGTCTGGTGGGCCTCAAGCCGACCAAAGGCCGCTGGAGCCCTCGCGGCGTGGTCCCCGCCTGCCGCAGCCTCGATTGTGTGACCGTGTTCACGCGGGACGCGTGGGACGCGGCGCTGATCGATTCCGTGGCCGAAGGGTTCGATGCGGAGGAGCCGTTCTCGCGTCGGGCGCCGGCGCAGGAGGCGCCGGGGATCGGCGCGCGCTTCCGCTTGGGTGTCGCGCGCGCGGACCAGCTCGTCTGGTTCGGCGACGCCGTTTCGCCGCGGCTCTACGAGGAAGCCCTCGCCCGTGTCTGCGCCATGGGCGGCGAACCGGTTGAGGTTGATGTCGCGCCCCTGCTGGCCGCTGCGCGCCTGCTGTACGGCGGTCCGTGGGTGGCCGAGCGCACCGCTGCGGTCGAATCCCTGCTGCTATCCTCGCCCGGCTCGATCCATCCGGTCGTGCGGGAGATTCTGCTCGGCGGACGGCCGTTCACCGCGGTCGAGGCCTTCCGCGGCCAGTACGAGCTGGCCGGCTTCCAGCGCGCCGCGGACAGCATGTGGGAAAGCATCGACGTGCTCTTCCTGCCCACCTCGCCTACGACCTATCGTCTACGGGAGGTGCTGGCCGAACCGTTGACGCTCAACGCCAACCTCGGCGCCTACACCAACTTCGTGAACCTGCTGGACATGAGCGCGATCGCCGTGCCGGCCGGGTTCCGCGAAAACGCCACCGGCTTTGGCGTCAGCTTCATCGCGCCCGCCTGGGCCGACCGGGCGTTGCTGGACCTCGCCCGCCGCTACGAGGACGTGGCCCCAATGCCCGCGATCCCGCCTCTCGACGTCGACGGGGTTCGCAATGAGGTCCAGCTCGCTGTGGTGGGCGCGCACCTGGCGGCCATGCCCCTGCACTGGCAGCTCACCTCCCGCAACGCGCGGCTCGTCAAGCGCTGCCGCACCGCCCCGGCGTACCAGCTCTACGCCATGGCCGGGTCGACGCCGCCCAAGCCGGCGCTGGTCCATGTCGGCGAGAGCGGCGCGGCGCTGGAGGTCGAGGTCTATTCCCTCGACGCGGAGGCCTTCGGCAGTTTCGTGGCCGAGGTCCCCGCGCCGCTTGCGATCGGCACGGTGACACTCGACGACGGCTCGCAGGTGAAGGGTTTCGTGGCCGAACCGCGAGCGATCGAAGGCGCAACCGATATCACCCACTTCGGCGGCTGGCGGGCCTACATCGCGGCACTGAAGGGGTGAACCTCCCATCCCTCCCCTTCTGGGGAGGGTGGTCGAGCGAAGCGAGACCGGGTGGGGAAGCGTGGATCATCCTGCACCTCCGGTGTCCTTCCCCAGGGTTCCCCACCCGTCTCGCCGCTTCGCGTCGAGCCACCCTCCCCAGAAGGGGAGGGACAGGTTTCAGTTGATCACCGCGTCGGCGAACCTCTCCATCTCCTCGTATTGCGGGCTCATCTGCAGGAGGAGGAGGTCGAGGCCGGCGGCTTCGTAGGCGGCGATGCGGTCGCGGATCTGGTCGGCTGCGCCGATCAGGTTCGGCCGCAGGCCGCGGTTCGACACTGAATACTCCTGGATCTTCAGCTCGCGCTCGAGCTGAGTTCCCGAGACCCACTGGTCGAAGTTGGCGAAGCCGGGGGCGTCGGGATCGAGGGTGGTGATCCGGGCCACCTCGGCCTTCGCCTCGGCTTCGGTGTCGCGCACGATCGCGTAGGCGGCCATGCCATAGATCATCGGCGGTTTACCGGCGGCTTCGCGGCGGCGGCGCATGTCGGCGATCTTGTCCGCGATCACCTCGACGCTGTCGCCGTGCATGACATAGGCGTCGCACTGGTTCGCGATCATGGTCTTGGCGGCCTCGGACTCGCCGCCGGCATAGAAGACCGGCCGCCCGGCGGGCTTGGGCTCGCAGATGGCGTCGGTGAGGCGGTAGCGCTCGCCCGAGTAGCTGAACCGCGGCTCGCGCCAGAGGCCCTGCACGACGTCGAGCCACTCTCGCGTGCGGCCGTAGCGGTCGTCATGCTCGTCGAACTGGAGGCCGTAGCTCTTCGCTTCCTCCGCCCACCAGGACGACACGACGTTCAGCGCCAGGCGCCCGCCACTGATCTGGTCGATGTTGGCGGCCTGCTTGGCGAGCAGGGCGGGCTGGTGAAAGTTCGGCCGCACGGCGACCATCAGCTCGAGCCGGCGGGTCACAGCTGCGAGGGCCGCGGCGGTGGACCAGGCGTCGAGCGCCGGCTGGTCCGTCCCCTTGATGTCGTTGAGATTGAGCTCTGCGATCAGGGTGAGGTCGTAGCCGATCTCCTCGGCCCGCTGGCACAGGCGCCGCGTGTAGTCCCAGGTCGGCGACATGCCCTCGTCGCGGACGTTGCGCAGCCAGCCGCCGAAGACGGGAGTCCAGAAGCCGTACCTCACGCGGCCGCCTCCGCGCGGGCGCCGATCAGGTCGATCAGCCAGTCAACCAGGCGGTCATGGGGGTCCCATCCCAGGACCTCGAGCGGCTTGGCCACGAAGTTGGAAAGGGCGTTGAGGTCGTAGAACCGTGGGACCCCGTCGCGGTCGTCGACGATGTACTCGATGCCGCCCAAATCGAGGCCGGCTGCGCGGGCAAGGCGTTCGACCGCCGAGACGATGGCCGGCGGCGGCGTGTAGGCCTCGATGGTGATGGTCGGCTTGTCGGCCATGCACACGTCCGCGGGGCAGAGATCGAAGGTCGAGCCTGCGCCGTTGAGGGCGATGGCGTAGAGGAAGCGGCCGTCGAGCACCTCGCAGCGGATCACCCGGCCGTCTCGCGCTGGCACGTAGTCCTGCACCAGGACGACGCCGTCGACGCCCATGGGCGCGAAGCCGTTGGCGGCGGCGTCCTCCAGCATCTCGGGATCGTCATAGCGGATCATGCCCGCGCCCGAGCCGCCGACATTGACCTTGACCATCACCGGATAGCCGATCTCCGCCGCCAGGCGCGGCAGGTCGGCCATGCGATGCGCCACGCGGGTGCGGGGCGTCTCAAGCCCGAGCCGGCGGAACAGGCTGAGCTGGCGCGCCTTGGAGAGGTCGTAGGCGAGCGGCGCGGTCCCGTTGATCACCCGTGCGCCCAGCCCCTCCCAGTGACCCAGCGCCGCCAGGCTGTAGAACAGGGCGTGCTCGCTCTGGCGCAGGAACGAGGACATGGCGAGGCGATTGAAGATCACCGGCGCCGGCGGCCGCGGATCGGCAGGATCGAACACGTGATCCTGGATCTGGATCGCGCTCCAGGACACCCCCCTGGCGTCGAGGGTGCGGAACAGCGGCTCGAACCACTGCGGATGTTCGTAGAAGACGGCGAGATCGGGCACGCAGAACTCCGGCGACGTCAGCCAAGGATCGGCGTGACCTCTTATCCCCGGAGCTCTGCGGGCGGAACTGGTCTCCGAACCTCAGAGACCGAGGAGCTGGCGGGCGAGGATGTCGCGCTGGATCTCGTTGGAGCCGCCGTAGATGGAGGCGGCGCGATCGTTCAGGTAGCGGGCGGTCACCGTCAGGGCGTGCGCGGGTCCGACGCCTGGCGTATTCGAGCCTGGGGCGCGGAACTCGCCCTGGTCGGCGGCCGCCCACGGGCCGATCGCGTCAAGGGCCAGTTCGTCGAGACGCTGCATCATTTCTGTCCCGACCGTCTTGAGCATGGAGGACGCGGGGCCGGGAGAGTCTCCGGCGCGCAGGGCGGCGAGGACCCGCTGTTCGGCGGCCTCGACGGCGTCGAGGGCGGCCGACGCCGAGGCCAGGGCCGCCCGGAAGGTGGGATCGCGCAGGAGGGGCCGCCCGTCGTCTCCCGGTTCCTCCGCGGCCATGCGCGCCAGGCGGTCCAGCGCCACCCTGAGACCCGGGGCCGAACCGCCGCCGCGTTCGAACTGCAGCAGGTATTTGGCGACGCGCCAGCCATCGTTCTCTTCGCCGACGCGCCCGCTTTGGGGCGTACGGACATTGTCGAAGAACACCTGGTTCACCTCGTGGTCGCCGGCCAGGGTGATGATCGGGCGTACGCTGAGTCCAGGCGTCGACATGTCCAGCAGCAGGAAGGTGATACCCGCCTGCGGCTTGCCCTCGCGCCGTGTGCGGACGAGACAAAACATCCGATCGGCCATATGAGCGTGGGTGGTCCAGATCTTGGATCCGTTGAGGACGTAGTGGTCGCCATCCGCCTCGGCGGAAAGCTGAAGTGCGGCGAGGTCAGAGCCCGCCTGGGGCTCGGAATAGCCTTGGCACCAGTAGTCCTCGCCCGAGAGGATGCGCGGCAGATAGTGGGCCTTCTGCGCCTCCGATCCCATGCCGATGATCACAGGACCGACCATTCGAAGGCCCATCGGGGCAAGGCCCGGCGCGCCCGCCCGCGCGGATTCGGCCGAGAAGATGTGACGCTGCATCTCGCTCCAGCCGGGCCCACCGTACTCCGCTGGCCACGACGGCGCTGCCCAACCCCTCGCGCGCAGGATCTTCTGCCAGGCCAGGGAGACCGACTTGTCCTGGAAGACGCTCGTGGCGCGCGCGGCGGCGACGCGCAGGTCGCTTGTGAGATTGGCGGCGAGGAAGTCCCGCACCTCTTCGCGGAAGGCGCAATCCTCCAGACTGAGGTCGAGGTTCACTGAAGGTCCCTGGCTGGTTCAGCATCCAGCAGCCGCCCCTGGCGCAGCGGAAGTCAATGGCGCGGCCGCCACGCGGCGCAGGAGCCCAACGTCAGGTCACGCCAGTAAGCATGAGCGCCACACCGACGACGACTCCGCCGCCCGCCACCGCGAGGGCGGCCAGTCGCCGCTTCTCCAGCAGAAGCAGGCTTCCGAAGAGCACGCCGGTCCAGGCGATCAGCCCGCCGGGCAGGAAGCCATTGTGAAGTTGCGGAGGCGCGACGTAGCGCGTGAATTCGACCCCCGAACCCTCGGGCGGCTCCCTCGCAGGCTCCAGGCCTGCCTGTAAGCGGCCGTTTGGCGGAAGCGTCGCAAGGGCGGCCGGGGAGATCCGCGGCGCTGAATGGTCGAGACCGGACGGCCCTGTCTGGGCCGCGGCCAAAATCGCCGCCACAGCAAGCTTCACGGCCGGTCCGACCATGGCTCCAAGCTCAGCTCCGGATGAGTCGTGCGACTCATCCTGCCATCTTGGGGCAGTCCTTCCCCGCGACATTGCGCCGCCTCAGCCGCAGCCCTCCGAGATCCAGTCGGCTCAGTGGCCGGGCGCAGGGACGTCGCCCGGCCCTGCCGGAGTTGCTGACCCCGGACGACATTTGAACTCGAGGCCGTCGTGGTGGAGTTCGAAGCGCCCTGTCATCCAGGCGAGCGCCTCGCTTGGGCCCGCCAGAAGCGCGCGATCGTTGTGCGAGGGACGATCGACGCGGACATTGTAGACGCCGCCGCTGCGACAATCCGTGGCGCGGCCCACCAGCGCGCCGGTGATCGTCCGATGAAGGCGCGTTCGCGCGCAGACGCTCACGACCCGGTCGACGAGGGAGTTCGGATACCGCTCGACGATGGTGACGTTGAGGGAGCCGGCGCGGATCAGGCCCTGCAGCAGCCCCTCTCGCGTCACGCCGCCGGCCATCGCCTCCTCTTTCCGCGACACGTGGTCCCGAACGCAATTGGCCACAGTCGAGTCCCCGATGGGTGACAGAGCGTCGCAAGACCACAGGCCCACTGCGAAATAGTAGCGGTCCCAGCCGGCAAGGAATCGGACGTCGGGATCGCCGAAGGTCGTGGCGACCGCATAGTGGGCGTCGATCATGTGAAGCGACCGCTTCAGGTTGGGAGATCGACAGATGGCCTTGTCCGCGGGATCGCCCCGCGCGCAGTCGTAGATGGGCTTGGGCGGCTGCGGCGCGGCCAAGCACGCACCCGCAAGGCCCAGCGCCATGCCCGCTGAGGCCAGATACGGAAGGCCGCGCGTGAAGGCGCCTCGCGGGCCGGACCGAACACCCAAGCTACATACCCCCGCCCGACTCTCGGCCCGTTTACGCCGGGCGCTGTGACTCGAGCATCTCGTAACGATGCAAACCGTCAAAATCGGCGCTCAGTCCGGCCTGATGTCAACACCAAGGGCGGTGAGCAGGAGATGTTGCTGGTCGGGCCGGATCTTCAGGCCCTCCCGCGTCGCCAGCCGAGTGAGATCGAGGCCGCTGATCTCGGCGCCCCGCAAGTCGGCGTCGGCAAGGCGGGCGCCGTCGAGACAGGCGCCGAAGAGATCGCAGTCCACGAGGTCCGCCCGCTCCAGGTCCGCATCCGTGAGATCGGTCTCCCGGAACCGGGAACGCGTGAATGCGCATCCGACCAGGTCGGCGCCGCGGAGCTCTGCGAGATGGAAGTTGCAGCCGAGGAAGGCTCCCCTGGGTTCGGAGCCCTTGCGACCGAGTTGTCGCCTGAACGTGGCGCCGACAAAGACGGCCCCACGCAGATCACAATCCTCGAAGGTCGTGTCGTACATGTCGCAGCGTTCGATGCGGGCAAAGCCGAGGTCGCACGCTGAAAACCGCGCGCCCTCGAATCGGCTGAAGGCCAGCTGGAGGCCGCGGTGAGTCGCCGAATCGGTGAGCACGCAGTGCTCGAAATGCGCCTCGCGCGCGTCCACGTGAGCCGCTCGAGCGCTCACAAGGCGGCAGCGCTCGAAATGGGCGCCCTGGAGGATCGCGCCGGTGAGCTGGGCGCCGACGACGACGCAGTCGACAAAGTGCGCATCCGTGAGGTCCGCCTCGCTCCAGTCGAACGCGGTGAGGTCCTCGCCAACGACCAGGGAGCCTGGGCCTGGCGTCACAACCGGGCTCCCGCGCCGGGCCGCTTCGCTTTTTTGTGTCGGCGGCGCAACGGACCGCTCAAGTCGATTGGTCCAGTCTATGGGCCGCCTCGAGCATCGTTTCAGGCGCCCCGTCGCGGGAGAGGAGGATCGCGATCCAGCGCGAGCCTTCGAACTGGGCCAGGATGATCATCGCCAGGACAGTGAGGGGCGTCGAGAGGAACATGCCCGACAGTCCCCACAGGGCCCCCCAGAAGGCGAGCGAGAGGAGCACAACCAATGGATCCATGTTGAGGCTGTCGCCCTGCATGCGCGGCAAGACGATGTTGCCGACGACGAAGGTGATTACGAAGAGGCTCCCAAGTATGACACCGCCTTGCAACCAGCTGTCGAACTGCACCACCGCGAATAGGGCGGGCAGGACGATCGCGGCGGCGGCGCCGAATATCGGCACATAATTCACGATGAAGATCAGGAAGGCCCAGAAGACCGGGTTCGATAGGCCGACGGCGACCATGACGACCCAACTCGCCAACCCGATCATCGCGCCGGTGAGCGTCTGGATCCACAGGTAGGCTTCGATCGAGTCCCGTATGCGAACGAAAATGCGCAGGGCCTCGTGGCGAGCGTCCCGCGAGCGGAAGAGGCGCACGACCTTCCGTTCCCCTGTATGGCGCGAGGCGATGATGAATCCGACATAGACCAGGACAAGGATCGCGCCTGAGACGAATCCCTGAAGGGAGGCGGCGACCGATCCCAGATACTGTGCGGGATTGAACTTCATGAGCAATTCATTGATCGAGCCTGGCGACCTGATGTGTAGGGCCTGGGCGCTCTCACGGATCAACCGGTCCAGCTTCGGGGTGGAGCTTGTGAGGGTCTGGACAAATCCACCCGCCTGATTGGCGATCACCAGGACGCAGGCGACGAAGACGAGCGTCGAGATCAGTATCGCCGTCCCGGTCGCCGTACCCCTCGGCAAGCCCGGCAGGCGGCGCAGGATCTGGCGCGCGAGCCCGTCGATCATGATTGCGAGAAAGACCGCCAGCAGCAGGGGCGTGAGGATGTCGCCCAGCCATCGCAGGGCTGCGCCGCCCAGAATGACAGCCACGATCACCAGGGCGTTGCGCGTGATAGCGGTTGAGCGATCGGCGACCATGAGAGCTCTTTAGCAGCGCTTGCGATCTACTCGAACGCGGAAAAGCCCAATTTTGCTCATCGGCGTCGTTTTTGTAACTATCTGCATCCTTACGAGAAATTATACGAAGCGTCACAAAAGATACACGGAAGCGCAGCTATAAGGCCCCCACGATCAGCTCAAAACGACCGCGAGTATAAAGGCGGCGTGAGCGGGATCGTATCTCAACATCCCGTAGATGGGGGACGATTTGTCTCGAAATTATGCGTCTGCGCGCACGCTCCAGCGTACGCTTTTCTTCGTCACTACCGCACTAAGCGGACTCTTCGTGCTTACGGGCGCATCGGTAGCTCAAACCACGGTCGGATCGGTGGTGGTCACGGCGCCCCCGGCGACTGCGCCGTATGAAGCGCCCAGCGTGACGCCGCTCGAGGCGATCCAGCCGACCTCCGAAGTCAACCGGCACTACATCGAGAACAACGTCCCCCTGAGCGCGAACTACGACACCATCCTTCAGATCACGCCCAGCGTGAGCTTCGTGTCGCCCAATGGTCCGGGTCTCGCCGAAGCTCAGTTCGCACAGATCCGCGGCTTCCAGGACGGCCAGTTCAACCTGACGCTCGACGGAATCGCCTGGGGCGACTCGAACGACTTCACCCACCACACCACCAGCTACCTGATGGCGCACGACATCGGCCAGGCCATCGTGGACCGCGGTCCGGGCACCGCTTCGACCCTCGGCGACGCCACCTTCGGCGGCACGGTCAGCCTGGTGACGAAGGACCCGGCGACGACCCAGAGCGCGGAGATGTACGGCAGCTTCGGAAGCTACAACACCTATCTGGGTGGCGCTGAGATCGATACCGGGGAGATCAAGGCGCTCAACGACGCCCGCGCCCTCATCGATGTCGAGCACCTCGGCAGCGACGGCCGGCTCAGCGGCATGAGCCAGGAGCGCACGAACATATTCACCAAGGTCATCGCCCCGGTGACCTCGAACACCACCATCACCTTCGCGTCGAACTACAACGTCATCCACCAGGGCATCAGCCTGGGGAGCACCCAGCAGCAGATGGCGCAAAACGGCTGGAACTACGCTCTCAACTCCGACCCGTCGAGCCAAGCCTACTACGGCTACAACTTCGACCACATCACCACGGATTTTGAGTACATCGACGTCAACAGCAACCTCGGTAACGGCTGGACGGTCGACAGCAAGCTCTACACCTACGCCTACTACCACCACGGCTATAACGGCGAAGATCCGAACGGTGATCTGTCAAACGGTACGGGCTTCAGTCCGAACGACGTGCCTGGTGAGTACCTGCGCAATCTGTACCGCTCGGTCGGCGACATGACGCGGGTGCAGAAGGATTTCGGCTTCGTGGTGCTGCGGTCTGGTTTCTGGTACGACTATCAGCTCAATCACCGCACCCTGATCGAGACGGACGATTCGCTGGGCGACCAAGTGTTCGACCCCAACTCGCCGAACGTGCCGGGCGGGATCGACCGCGAGCAGCGCAACCAGCTCTATACCTTCCAGCCCTACTTCGAGGCGGACTTCAAGCCGTTCCCCGGCCTCGACATCACGCCCGGCGTCAAGTGGGACTACTTCCGTCGCGACATCAACGCGATCGTCAACCAGGGGACGCTGCAACCGCTCAATTACGGGCACACCTGGGATAAGGCGTTGCCGTCGGTCGCGATCCACTACCAGTGGGACGACAACTGGTCCGCCTATTTCCAGGCGGCGGAAGGCTTCCTCGCGCCGAACCTGAACGTCCTCTACACCACCAATCCGGCGGCGAGCACGACCCTGGCTCCGCAGACCACGTGGAATTACCAGATCGGCGGCGCCTATCGCACTAGCCGTCTGACGCTGTCGGGCGATCTCTACCTGATCGACTTCGGCAACGAGATCATCTCCACGCCAGGCACTGTGCAGACGGGTACAATCTTCATCAACGCCGGCGGCACGACCTATAAGGGGATCGAGGCCGAGGGCGATTACCGCGTCTGGGGTCCGGTCACGGTCTATGCCAACGGCAGCCTCAACTACGCACACGACAATACCATTAATCTCCAGATCCCGATGTCGCCGAAGGACACGTTCGCCGCCGGCGTCGCCTACGATCACGACGGGATCTACAGCTCGTTCTACGGCAAGTATGTGGGTCCTCAGTATGGCAATACCGCCAATACTCCGATTACTCCCGGTAGCTGTGGGCCCTGCCACATCCAGGGTTACACGATTTATGATCTCTCAATGAACTACACCTTCAACGTGAATCAGGAGTTGGTGAAGAAAGTGAAGGTCGGCCTGCTGATCGACAACCTGTTCGACAAGCACTCCCTCACGGCCCTGGCCGGCTTCACCAACGACGCCGCCGCGGTGCCGCTGTGGTGGAACACCGTACCCCGCAACTACACGGTGACGATCTCCGCCGCGTTCTGACGATCTGAGAGCAGGCTGGCGCGCCGGGCGGCGCCGCTCCATAAGGGGCGGCGCCGTTCGCGTTTTTGGGAGCCGGCCTCAAGTGATCGCCCTCCTTGTCACTCCGGACATGGTCAAGATCAGCGCCGTCCAGGCGGTGCTGGCCGAGGCGGGCGTGACCTTCGACGTCTTCGACGCCGCCACGGGATCGATGTGGGGCTCGACGATCCCGCGGCGGCTGATGGTGGACGAGGGGGATCTCCCCCGCGCGCGCCGGGCGCTGGCCGCCGCGGGCTTCGTGGAGGCGGGGGACGGCGATTGGGATCTCCGCGCCTGATCCCGTCTTGCAGGCGGCCCGTCGCGACGCTCTAAGGCCCTCATGGAACTTTGGCAGGACTTCCAGACCAACCAGGGCAAGGTGATCCGCAAGTGGGAGCACTACTTCCCAGTCTATGAACGGCACTTCGGCCCCTGGCGCGGGCGCACCCTGACCTTTCTGGAGGTCGGTGTGGCGCACGGCGGCTCGCTGGCCATGTGGCGGCGCTTCTTCGGGCCGCTGGCGACGGTGGTGGGCGTCGACATCGACCCCAAGTGCCGCGCGCACGAGGAGAATGGCGTCCTCGTGCGCATCGGCGACCAGTCCGATCCGAAGTTCCTGCAGAGCCTCGTCGACGAGTTCGGCGTTCCCGACGTGGTGCTTGACGACGGCAGCCACCAGATGGCGCACATCCACGCCACCTTCGACGCCCTCTACCCGCGGATGGGCAAGAACGGGGTTTACATGGTCGAAGACCTGCACACCGCCTACTGGCCCGATTTCGGCGGCGGGCTGAAGGAGCCCGGCAGCTTCATCGAGCGAGCCAAATCCCTGGTGGATCAGCTCAACGCCGACCATGCCCGCGGCGCCCTCGCGCCCGACGCCTTCACCCGCGAGACCCTGGCGATCTCGTTCTACGACTCCATGGTGGTGTTCGAGAAAGGCCGCGTCCCGCGCAAGACCGCCCCCGAGATCGGCGCCCTGCCGGGAAAGAAGCCCGCCATCCGCCAGATGTGATCTGGGCCGGGGCGCGCCTCACCTAAGCCGATTGCGCAGGCGCGCAGCGAAGGTGCGGCCGTGCGGACGGGTGAAGGGGGCTTCGAGCGGCGTCGTCTCCGCCAGTTCCTCCATCAGGCGGCGGGCAATGAGGCCGCGGGGACCACGGTCCCAGTGGTCCGGCGCGTCTGTGGCCGGGGCCAGGCCCGGTAGGGGGATCATCAGGTAGCCAGCCAGTCCGTGGACGAGAGGCGCATAGGTGGCGCGCATTGCCGCCAGGGTCTCCTCCACCTCCGGACCTTTGGGCCAGGGCACCTCGCCGTCCTCGAAGATCGCGATCAACTCGGCATAGCCGTCAGCCGCCAACGTCATGCCCGCCCGGGCGTCACCGCCGGCGATGCGCAGCGACCGGGCCATCTCGACCACCACCTGGCGCAGTATGGCGAAGGTCATCCGCGCCTGGAGGGTCGCCGCCCCGCCACGGCTGACGAGCACGAGGGCGCAGGCGTCGAGCACCGCCGCCAGCGCCGCCAGCCACGACTGGTCGTCGTGCTGGGAGCGATAGTAGGCCAGCATGGGATAGGAGAGGTGGCTCTCCAGCAGTTCGGCGCCCCAAATCTCCCATGTGAGGAAGACTGGATCCAGCTGCGTCAGTTCGCCGTCCACCGTGTGGCGGCGCAGGAGCACGGCGGCGGTGGGCGGGGAGCCGGCGCGGGCGTCGAGCTGCAGCACGTGGGCCTCCCGCCGGGAGAACAGCTGGTAGAGGACTGGCAGGTAGCCAATGACGAGGGCGATGAGGCCAAAGCCCACCCCCGCCTCCATCACCGCTGCAGCCTTTGCGAAGTCGGTCCGGGGCGCGAGGTCCCCGTATCCGAGAGTGAAGAAGGTCACGCCGCTAAAATAGAGGTGCGAGAAGAGCCTGCGCGCGCCGGGCCCCCAGATTCCGTCCGCGCCCCACTGGATCAGGCCGAAACCGAGGATCAGGCCTGCCGCCCAGAGGGCAAACAGCCCCAGCATGATCAGCGGCCCAAAGACGCTCAGCAGCCGCTCGCGCGCCTCGCCCCCAGGGACAGCGCGGGCCAGAGTCCGCCACACCCCCCAACCGGCGCGGAAAAAGACTGCGGTGAATCGAAAGCCCCGTGAGGCGCGCCGCGGCAAAAGCACGACCTCGAAGGCGTCCCGCAGGGCCAACAGGACAAGCAGACAACCGACGATGACGGCGGCGACACCCATTGGCCCTCCGCGAACCTTCCAGGCGTGGAAGAGAGAATAAGCCGCCGCACCGGCCCAGGTTGCGCTCGAATTCGTACTGAGCCGCGGGATGGCCGCCATCCGATCGTCGCTGGCCGACGGATTGACTTGGGCGCGGCTTTTCCCTAACAGGCGCGCTTCGTTTTCAGACATCGGGCGGCCTTGGCGGTCGCCCGCCTGACGTCGTGGAGCCTCGCCGTGAAGCGGACTTTTCAACCCTCGCGACTGGTGCGCAAGCGCCGTCACGGATTCCGCACGCGCATGGCGACCAAGAATGGCCAGAAGATCGTGGCCCGCCGTCGCGCGCAGGGCCGCAAGCGCCTGACCGCCTGACCCGGCGGCGCCGTCTTTCACCGGCCACGCCCGGTCCGGCCGGCCGGCCAGACCCCTCGCCTCACGTGGGCGCCCCGACCATCGAAAGACTCAAGAAGCGCGCGGACTTCCTCGCCGCAGCCCGCGGGCGGACCTGCGCGCGCGGCGCCGTGAGCGCCCAGGCGCGCCAGCGGAGCGACGGATCCGACCTCGTCCGCATCGGCTTCACCGCCACGCGCCGCATCGGCGGATCGGTTGTGCGCAATCGTGCTAAGCGCCGCCTCCGTGAGGCCGCGCGCATCGTCGCGCCTCTTCATGTCCTCGCCGGCTGCGATTATGTGTTCATCGCCCGGGGCGGGACCCCGACACGACCCTGGGGATCTCTGCTCGAGGACATGCGCAGCGCGCTGACCAGGCTCGCCGCCGAACTGCTCGCCGCCCCCGGCGAGCTCCCCGCTCACGCGCCGAAGGACCAGGCAAGCCCCCGATCATGAACGAAGACACCAAGAACATGATCGGCTTCGCGGCCATCGCAGGGCTGCTGATCCTGGCATACCAGGTGTTCATCCTCGGCCCGAACGCCAAGATCGCCGCGGCCCAGCGCGCGCACGCGGCGGCGGCGACCGCGCCAGCGACGCCCGGCGCCCAGACTGGGGTCCCGGCTGCGCCGAGCGCCGAGCGGCCGACGCTCAACCGGGCCCAGGCCCTGGCGCTGAGCCCGCGCGTGATCGTCGACACGCCCTCGCTCACTGGCTCGATCAACCTGCGCGGCGCGCGCGTCGACGACCTCTTCCTCAAGGGCTACCACCAGGAAGCTTCGAAGACCTCGCCCCTGGTCGAGTTGCTGAGGCCCGAGGGCATGGCCTACGCCTACTTCGCCGAATCCGGCTGGGTCGGTCCTGCGGGCGCGGGTGCGCCCACCCCTGACACGGTGTGGACGCGCGCCTCCGGGGGAGGGAACCTCTCGCCCGGACACCCGGTGGTTCTGACCTACCGCGCTCCCAGCGGCCTCGACTTCACCCGCACCCTGTCGGTGGACGACAAGTTCATGTTCACGATCGTCGACACGGTGACCAACCCCACTGGAGCGCCGGTGACGCTTGCGCCCTACGTCTCGGTGCAGCGCCAGGGTCTGCCGGAGGGGCTCGGCAAGGTGAACATCGTCCACGAGGGCGCCATCGGCGTCCTCGGCCAGGACAAGCCGGAGCTGCGCCAGCTCGGCTACAAGAGCTGGAAGAAGAAGGAAGAGGAGAGCTGGCGCGCCAAGGGCGGCTGGTTCGGCATCACCGACAAGTACTGGATGACCGCCTTCGTACCTCCGCAGTCCGACCAGATCGACGCCCGGGCGCGCGTGGTGAAGGACCCCTCCACCGACATCGACATCTACGAAACCACGTACAGCGGCCAGGGCGTGCAGGTCGCGCCTGGCAAGCAGGTCACCCAGGTGAGCCACCTGTTCGCCGGCGCGAAGACCGTGCCGGTGCTGCGGGGCTACCAGCAGGGCCTGCACATCCCCCGCTTCGTCGACGCGGTCGACTGGGGCAACCTGTGGTTCCTGACCAAGCCGGTCTTCGCCCTGCTCGAGTACTTCCACCGGCTGGTGGGCAATTTCGGCGTGGCCATCCTGATGCTCACGGTGGTGGTCCGCATCATCACCTTCCCGCTCGCCAACAAGGGCTACGAGATGGGCGTGAAGATGAAGCGGATCCAGCCGGAGCTGCAGGCTCTTCAGAAGCGCCTCAAGGACGACCCGCAGGCGCAGCAGAAGGAGATGATGGCCCTCTACCAACGGGAGAAGGTCAATCCGGTGTCGGGCTGCGTTCCGGTGCTGTTCCAGATTCCGGTGTTCTACTGCCTGACGAAGATCTTCACCGTCACGATCGAGATGCGGCACGCGCCGTTCTTCGGCTGGATCCACGACCTGTCGGCACGCGACCCGACCACGATCTTCAACCTGTTCGGCCTGATCCCGTGGGATCCCTCCGCCGCGCCCCTGATCGGCGGGGTGCTCGGCGGAATGCTGCACGTGGGCGTTTGGCCCCTGGCCTATGGCCTGAGCATCTGGCTGAGCCAGTCGATGACTCCGATGACCGGGGTGGATCCGACCCAGCGGGCGATGATGAAATTCATGCCGCTGATGTTCACCTTCATCATGGCTCAGTATTCGGTGGGGCTGCTGATCTACTGGACCTGGAGCAGCTTCATCACGATCATCCAGCAGTACATCATGATGCGCCGATTCAAGGTCGACAATCCGATCGACGACTTCCTGCGCCGCTTCTCCAGGGTCGGGGCCGGCTGATGGATGAGGCGCCCGCGGGGGGCGTCTTCTCGGCCGAGGAGGTCGAGGCCGCGCGGGTGCTGTTCGCCCGGCCGGTCGAGTTCCTCATGGGGGCCGCGCGGATCGACGGTCTGCCGCCGCCGGACCTTCCCGAGGTGGCCTTCGCCGGCCGCTCCAACGTCGGCAAATCCTCTCTCATCAACGCCCTGACAGGCCGTCGCCAGCTCGCCCGCGCTTCGACCGAGCCGGGCCGCACGCGTGAGGTGAACTTCTTCCTCCTCGACGGTCGCCTGCGCCTGGCCGACCTTCCGGGCTACGGTTTCGCGCGCGCCTCGCGATCGGACGCCCGGCGGTTCCAGGACCTGGGACGGGCCTATCTGCGTGGGCGGCCGAACCTGCGCCGGGTCTACCTGCTGATCGACGCCCGCCATGGGCTGAAGCCCACCGACACCGAGGCGCTCGAGGCTCTGGATCGGGCGGCGGTGTCCTACCAGTTGGTTCTGACCAAGACGGACAAGCTCAAGCCTGCCGAAGCGCAGGCGATGGTCGAGGCGACGGCGGCCAACGTCGCCCGGCGGCCCGCAGCCTTCCCCCGTGTGGTCGCCACCTCCGCCGAGACGGGAGCCGGTCTCGCCGACCTTCGCGCGGAGATCGCGACCGCGGCTTTCGCATGACAAGGACGGCGCCTTGGCTTAACGCCTCTCGCCGCGCCGCGGGTGAAGGCGCGGTTCGTGGACCTGACTGACGTGAAAGACGACCTCGAAGCTCCCGGCTGGGCCACCGCCCGCACCCTCGCCGAGGCCTTGCCGTTCATCCAGGAGCACGACCGCCAGACGGTGGTGATCAAGTACGGCGGCCACGCCATGGGCGAAGAACACGTCGCCCGCCAGTTCGCCGCCGATGCGGTGCTTCTCAAGCTGCTGGGCGTGCGGCCGGTGGTGGTGCACGGCGGGGGTCCGCAGATCTCCCGGATGCTCGACAGGGCCGGGGTGAAATCGACTTTCGTCGATGGCCTGCGGGTCACGGACGCGCCGACCATGGAGGTGGCCGAGATGGTCCTCTCCGGAGCCATCAACAAGGAGATCGCCAGCTGGATCACCCAGGCCGGCGCCACCGCGGATGTGCGCGGGGTGGGGCTGTCGGGCAAGGACGCTGGCCTCATCACCGTGGAGAAGGCGACCCGCACGCGCATCGACCCTGACTCTCGGATCGAGGCGGTGATTGACCTGGGCTTCGTCGGTGAGCCGACCAAGGTCGACCCCAAGCTGATCTCCAGCCTGATCACCTCGGACGACGACTACATCCCGGTGATCGCGCCGATCGGGGTCGCCGAGGACGGCCAGACCTACAACATCAACGCCGACACCGTGGCCGGCGCCGTCGCCGGCGCTCTGAAGGCCAAGCGCATGCTTCTGCTCACCGATGTGCCTGGCGTGCTCGACGCCAAGGGCGAGCTGGTCCGCCAGCTCAGCCTCGAACAGGCGGCCGCGGCGATCCGCGAGGGCGTCGTGACGGGCGGCATGATCCCCAAGCTGGAGACGGCCATGGCCGCCGTGAAGGCGGGGGTGGAGGCCGTGGTGATCCTCGACGGGCGGCGCACGCACGCCATGCTGGTGGAGCTCTTCACCGACCACGGCGCGGGCACCCTGGTCTGCCGATGAGCGAGGCGGCCGCCGACCTGCGCCACGTCTCCACCTGGCTGTTCGACCTCGACAACACCCTCTACCCGCTGGAGAGCGGCCTCGCCGCCCAGGCCTCCGACCGGATCACCGACTATGTCGAGCGCCTGACGGGCTTGCCGCGCGAGGAGGCCCAGGCCCTGCAGAAGCGGTATCTGGCTGAGCACGGCCTGACCCTGCGCGGACTGATGAGTGAGCACGGCGTGGACCCGGACGAGTACCACGCGCGCATCGCCGTCGAGCCCGACTGCCTGGTCCCCGACAAGGCGCTGCGCGCAGGCCTCGCCCGGCTGCCCGGGCGGCGGATCATCTTCACCAACGCCGACGCGGCCCACGCCCAGCGCGTGCTCGAGCGCCTGGAGGTGGCGGACCTCTTCGACGAGGTCTTCCACATTGCGTCCGCGGCCTTCATCCCCAAGCCCTCGCGCGGCGCCTTCGAGCGGATCCTCGTGGCGCATGCGATCGCCCCGCACGAGACCGCCTTTTTTGAGGACAGCGAGCGCAACCTGGAGCCAGCTGCGGAGCTGGGCATGACCACGGTCCTCGTCGGCCCCTATGCGGAGGCCAGCACGGCCTCCTTCGTCAATCACCGGGCGAGCGACCTCGCCGCCTTCCTCGCCCAGGCCAACATCAAGGAGATCCCATGAACGCCGTGTCCCTCGCCGACCTCGAGGCCGAGATCGCCGCGGGCTGGGAGGTCCGCGACCGCATCGGGCCGGACACCACAGGTCCGATCCGCACGGCCGTGGAGGAGACCCTGGCGCGGCTCGACGCCGGCCACGCGCGCGTAGCGGAGAAGGTCGACGGCCAGTGGGTTGTGCGCCAGTGGCTCAAGCAGGCGATCCTGCTGGCGTTCCGCCTCACCCCCAGCCACGTCATGCATGCCGGCGCCCTGGGTGGGGGCCTTGGGCCCTGGTGGGACAAGATTCCCAGCAAATTCGCCCGCTGGGACGCGCCGCAGTTCGAGGCTGCGGGCTTCCGCGCCGTGCCCGGGGCGATCGTCCGTCAGGGCGCCTTCATCGGCCGCGGCGCGGTGCTGATGCCCTCGTTCGTCAACATCGGCGCACATGTCGGCGAGGGGACGATGGTCGACACCTGGGCCACCGTCGGCTCCTGCGCCCAGGTGGGCCGCGACTGCCACATCTCCGGCGGCGCGGGCCTGGGCGGCGTGCTCGAGCCGCTGCAGGCGGCGCCGACGATCATCGAGGACAACTGCTTCATCGGCGCGCGCTCGGAAGTGGCGGAGGGCGTGATCGTGGGCGAGGGCTCGGTGCTCTCGATGGGGGTCTTCCTCACCGCCTCGACCCGCATCGTCGACCGCAAGACCGGCGAAGTTCACCGCGGGTTCGTGCCGCCCTATTCGGTGGTTGTGCCTGGCGCCCTGCCGGACCCGCATGGTGTCGGCCCCAGCCTCGGCTGCGCGGTGATCGTCAAGACGGTGGACGCCCAGACGCGCTCGAAGACGAGCATCAACGACCTGCTGCGAGACTGAGGCCGTGGGGGCGTCGCCGAGCGAGCGCAGGTGGGTCGGAGCGGAGGGCGGCTGCGCCTGCGGCTTCCTCCGCTACCGGCTCTCGGCGGCGCCGGCCAGCGGCTATCTGTGCCACTGTCACCAATGCCAGAAGCGCTCCGGCAGCGCCTTCAGCTTCCAGCTGGTCTTCCCCCAAGGGGCCCTGGCGTTCGTCTCCGGCGAGCCCCTGATCCGTGAGCGCCCGACCGCCTCGGGAGGGGTCATGCGCTCGGCGTGGTGCCCGCACTGCGCCAGCCGCATCAGCATCGATGGGACAGACTGGCCGTGGGTCACCTTGAGGGCCGGGACCCTCGACGAGACGGCCCGTCTGCGGCCAGCGGCCCAGATCTGGACCGCCAGCGCTCAGGCCTGGGCGCTTGTTCCAGATATCCTATCCTTCGAGGGGCAGCCCGAGCCGTTCGCCGCGATCATCGAAGCCGGACGAGCCGTCTACGGTTGATCAGAGGCGCGAACGCGGTCCACGACCAGCGTCAGCGGTCTGCCGACGGATTGTTAGGTCAGGCCCTTTGGCCGGTGCTCTGGCGCGAGGTGGCGGCGTGTCCGGCCGCCAGGGCGAGGAGGATGGCGGGCGCGACGATGGCTGCGCCGACGAAATAGGGCGCATTCACGCTGATCGCCGAGAAGGCGAAGGCCATGCCCTGGGGGCCGGCCAAGCGCGCCAGGGCGCCGGCGGCGTTATTCAGCCCCATGACCTGGCCCTGGACGTCGCTGTCGATACTGCGCGAGATCATGGCTCCGGAGTTCGGGAATGCCACGGACGAGCACAGGGCGGTCATCGCCATCAGGCTGTAGGTTATCAGGCCCCCGTCGCCGATGATCGGCTGCAGGCACATGGAGATCACGGTGCCGGCCATGCCCACCGCCAGCATCCTCGCTTCGCCGAAGCGCTTGGAGAGGGTTCCGGTGAGGAAGAACTGGGTGGGCGAGGAGATCAGGCCGGAGATGCCGAAGCACAGTCCCACCTGGCTCGGCTGCCAGTTGAACCGATGGTGCGCCCAAAGCGGGAAGACCAGCTCGATGCCGGAGAAAGCGAAGCCGACGGTGAAGGTGAGCAGGATCAGCCGGCCGACCACCGGGTGGCGCGCGGCGTAGCCCATCATCACCCAGCGGCTGGGCTGCTTGCCCCGGGGCTTGCGCTCGCGGCTTTCGCGCACCAGCAAGAACACGCCAAGGGCGGCGCATGCGCCTAGGGCCGAGGCGGCCAGGAGCGGGATCTGGAAGCCGATCGGACCGAGGGACGGCTTGGCCAGGCTGCCGCCGACAAACGGACCGAGGATGAAGCCGATGTTGTAGGCGGCGCCGATCTTGGCGATGCGACCCGCCCGTTCCTCCGGCGGGCTGACATCGGCGATGTAGCCTTGGACGACCGATCCATTGCCGGCGCACATGCCCCCCAGGACACGGATGAGCAGCGCCCAATAGATGTTGGGCGCAAAGGCCAGGGCGCCGTAGCAGAGGCAATTGGCCATCAGGGTGGAGATCAGAATCGGCTTGCGGCCGATGCGATCCGACAGCCGTCCCCAGAACGGCTCGCCGATGAACGAGCCCACCGAATAGGCCGAGAAGATGAGCGCAACCAGCTGGGGGCTCGCGTGGAACGAGGCCCCATAGAAGGGCAGCAGCGGCACGACGATGCCGAAGCCCATCATGTTGATGAACATGACCGACAGCAGGGTGTAGAGGGCCGCCGCGGAGCCGCGGGACCCCTGGGGTTTCGCCTGGGCGGTCATGGCGCCCGACATAAAGCGACCCTCCGAGCGTCACAAGGCATTGGGCGGGCCTTCACGGCGCCAACCTGACGCGGGCGGTGACCTGCTGAGCCAGGATCAGCCCGGGCGCGATCAGGGCGGCGGCGGTGGCGAAGGGCGCGCCGATCGAGAGGTGGGCGAAGGCGGCGGAGGCCCAGAGCGGTCCGCCGATTCGCGCCAGGCAGTTGCTGGACATGTTGAGGCCCAGGACCTCGCCCTGGCGTTCGGGCGGCGCGGACTGCGAGATCAGGGCGCTGATGTTGGGGAAGGTCAGGGACTGGCCGAAGGAGACGGTGAACAGTCCGGCGATCGCAATCGGCCAGGTGGGGGACAGCAGCTGGACCAGCATGCCCGTCCCCACCATCGCCAGTCCCCAGGTCAGCACGCGCGCCGGTCCGAACCGCCGCGCCAGCGTGCCGGTGACCAGACCCTGGGCGACTGCCCCGATGACGCCGATGGCCATGAAGGCGAAACCGATCTGGCGGGGGCCCCAGCCGAACCTCGCCTGGGTCCACAGGCCATAGGTGGCCTCGATGCCCGCAAAGCCGGAGATGACGATGAAGGCGGCGATCAGGGTGCGGCCGATGACCGGATGGGCGAAGGCCTCGCGCGCCACCTCCAGCCGCGGGCGTTGCGGGATCTTGGCGTGGTCCTCATGGCGGGTCTCGCGCACGAAGAGAGCGACGCAGAGGGCGGCGAGACCAGCCAGGGCGCCCGCCGCGAGCAGGGGCGCATGGAATCCGGCGACGCCCGCCGAGGGTTTGGCCAGAAGTCCGCCAAGGCCCGGTCCGGTGACGAAGCCCATGCTGAAGGCCGCGCCCAGGTGCCCCAGGCGCGCGGGCCGGTGCGTTGGGGGCGTCACGTCGGCGATATAGCCCTGGATGGTGGAGATGTTGCCGCTCATGAACCCGCCGACCAGGCGCACGAGGCAGGCGATCAGCATGCTGGGTGCGAAGGCGAGGGCGACATAGGCCGCCGCCGCGCCGCTGATTGTCGCCAGCAGCACCGGCCGCCGCCCGATCCGGTCCGACAGCCGGCCCCAGAAGGACTCGGCGAACAGCTGGCCGACCGCGAAGGACGAGAACATCGCCCCGATCTCCAAAGTCGAGGCGTGGAAGGCGCGCCCATAGAACGGCAGCAGCGGGATCACGACGCCAAAGCCCGCCATGTTCACGAACACGACGGCCAGAAGCGCCACGATCGCGCGTCGCGCGTCGTCCCGATTTGGACTGGGGGGCATGGCGCTGGCGAATAACGAATAATCGTGACCGGCGCGACCCTCGCCGCGCGCGGCGCCGCAACTTGCCCCGTCCCGTGTCGCCACAGCCTCAGTTCGGCGGGTTATATTTCCCGAGGAAGTCCATCGTCGCCTGCAGCATCTGCAGACGCGTCTCGCCCCGCGAGAGCCAGTGGTCCTCGCTCTGCAGGGTGACGAGGCGGACGTTCTTCCCCGCCTTCTGCAGGGCGTTGGCCATCATCCGGCTCTGCTCGTAAGGCACGACTGTGTCGTCCTTGCCGTGGATCAGGAGCACCGGAACCATGACGCGGTCCAGGTGGTGGATCGGCGAGATGTCGTCGAGACTGCGTCCCTTGTCGACGCCGACATAGCGGTCCCAGTAGCGCTCGCTGGCCACGCTGTTCCGATTCTTGGACCAGGCGACCATACGCTTCATGTCCGAGACGCCCGCGACCGAGACAGCGCAGCGATAGACGCCGGGATCGAGGGTGACGCCCGCCAGGGCGGCGTAGCCGCCATAGCTGTCGCCGACGACGCACACCCGCTTGGGATCGATCGTCCCCTGCGAAGCGAGCCATCGCACGCCGTCCGACAGGTCTGTCTGCATTTTACGGCCGTACTCGCCAAATCCTGCGGCGAGGAACTTCCAGCCGAAGCCTTCGGAGCCACGGTAGTTGACCTGGAGCACGGCGTAGCCGCGCGAGGCCATCGCCTGGGCCCACCAGTCGAAACCGGGGTCGTCGCGGGAGGCCGGTCCTCCGTGCGGCAGGACGACCAGCGGCAGGCCCTTCGGAGCGCGGCCGTTCGGGAGAGTCAGATAGCCAGTGAGCGGGGTTCCGTCGGCGGCCTTGAAGGCGATCGGCGTCACGGGCGCGACGTCTGACTTGACCGTAGGATATCGAAGCCCCAGCCAACGTGACGAGCCCGCCGGGATATCGACGAAGGCGTAGGCTGGCCCGTCTGTGGGGGAGTCGGCCAGGACGATCATCTTCTGATGGTCGGCGGAGACAGAGGCCAGCGTCACGCGCTCGCCGGGATAGGCCCGCACCACCGCGTCCCATCGCTTCTGGTCCATGGGATCGAAGAAGACGTAACGGTCCTGGTCCCCGTCGAGGGCATAGAGTCCCACCAGACGACCGGTCGTCGGATCGTGGATCGGTTCGGCCTGAGGATCCGCGGCCACGGCCGCGCCCCAATCCTCGGAATCCCGGCCGATCTCGTGCATGGCGCTGGCGCCCGCCATGTCGTCGTACACGAGCGCCGTCTTGCCATCGCGACCAAGGCCCAGGATCTCGGGTGTCTCGATCGCCGCGTCCAACGACTTGACTGTATGCCAGACCGCGCGCCGCTCGACCTTCACGCTCCAGCGGCGGGACTGTGGATCGTATTGGGCGAGGGCGAGGGTTTCGCCCTGATCGTCCACCAGGAACTGGCGGTTGAACGGCTGCCCCTCCTGGATCAGGCCAGAAAGGCCGCTGTCCAGGTCCACCTTGAATAGAGAGACGTGGGCGGAGTTCGCGGAAAAGTGGAAGGCCTCCACGAAGGCAAAGGGCCGGCCGCCGATAACCCGCACCATGGGCGGCGCAAGCACGGCGTCGATGGTCCTGGGCACGCCACTTGGCAACACGCGCTCGCTGTGCGTCTTCAGATTGTAATCGATGGCCACAAACCACTCCCCGCGCGGGGCGGTTGTCCCGGGAATGTCGGTCGTGCGGGATGTGGTGACGATGAGATGGTTCGAGCCCGCCCATTGGATCCAGCGGACCTTCTTCTCGCCGGCAGGGATCTTCAGAAAGGGCTTCAGGTCGGTAGCTCGTGTGAGGGCCACCGTCCGGGCCTCACCGTTGGTGACCACTGCGGCGATCAACTCGCCGTCGGGCGAGACCGCGGCCCCCTCGATGGCAGGGAGGCGGCCGTATGCCTCAAGCGGCGCAGCCGCCGCCGGGCTCGCTCCCAGACAGAAAGTAGCCGCCAGTGCGGCCGCACGTCCCAAGCGTAACTGTCTGAACGACCGACCGTTAGCGACGGAAGGCCGCGCCGTAGCCTCAGCTCGGCGCGTTGTATTTTTCCCGGAAGTGAAAAGGGGGCTAGGAATTCAACCTTCGCCTCGGGAAGATTTCGCCGGATACTGAACTTGCCGCGCGATTCGTAGGACGACTCGTTGTGTCATTTGTAGTTCCCAATGGGAAGATGGTGGCTGCGATCGATCCGCCCCGATCGCCACAGTGAGACTCTCTCATGATGGAAGTCGTTCCGCTCATTCTCTTCTTGAGTTCGTTGGTCGCGCTTTGGTTGGCGACGTGGATCGGCGCATCGATATTTGGAAGACGATGGGAGCTCCATGAGCATTCGCGTTCCGATTACACAAGTATTCTCGCCGCAATACTGACTCTTATGGGGCTTATCATTGGATTCACCTTCTCCATGGGGCTGACCCGCTACGACTTGCGGAAAAACTATGAGCAGGCGGAAGCCAATGCGATCGCCACGGAATTCGTCCGCGCGGACCTGCTGCCCGCCGCCGATGCGCAGCGGGTGCGTCTCCTGCTGACGAACTACGTGGACCTGCGAATCCGATACTTTGTGAGCCAGGACGACGCTGAGCTCCGGCGCCTCAAAGAACAGACGGGCCGGTTGCAGGACCAACTCTGGGTCGCGGTTCGAAACCCCTCAGTGAAGCAACCGTCGATGGCGTTCCTGACGCTGAGCGGCATGACCGACGTCTTCAACACCCAGCGCTTCACCCAGGCGGCCTGGTGGAACCGCATCCCGCGGGCGGCCTGGTGGTTGATGGTGGGTATCGCACTCGCCGGCTGCGCGCTCGTCGGTTACGGAGCCCGGAGGTTCAGGACAGAGGCGTATTTCATCTGGGTGCTCCCGGCCGTCCTCTCGATTTCATTCTTCCTGATCGCGGACATCGACGACCCGCGCGCCGGTTTGATCCTGGTGAAGCCGCAGAACCTGGTCGATGTCGCGCAGTCAATGCACGCGAGCCTCGTGAACCCGAGTCACGCTTAGGAGAACTGAGCGGAGCGGGGTCTGAACGCGCTCTCCTCCCCCCTTCATGGGGGAGGTGGCAGACCGCCGAAGGCGGGCTGACGGAGGGGGGAGGCCGCGCCACGCGCGTCGGCGGGTTGATCCTGTTCCACCTTGTTCGGGGCCGCTTTCCCCACCCGTCCGCCTGCCTGTGGCCGGCGTCCACCTTCCCCAGGAGGGGAAGGAGAGCGTTACTTGGCGAAATCGCTGATCATCACCTCGGGGCGAGGATCATGATCATCTGGCGGCCTTCCATGCGGGGCTCGTATTCGACCTTGGCCACCGGGTCGAAGTCGCTCTTGACCTGCTGGAGGAGCTTCATGCCGAGTTCGGGGTGGCGCATTTCGCCGCCGCGGAAGCGCAGGGTCACCTTGACCTTGTCGCCTTCCTCGAAGAAGCGGTGCATGGCCTTGGCCTTCACCTCGTAGTCGTGCACGTCGATGTTGGGGCGGAGCTTGATCTCCTTGACCTCGACGAGCTTCTGGCGCTTGCGCGCCTCGTTCTTCTTCTTCTGTTCCTGGAACTTGAACTTGCCGAAATCGAGGATCTTGCACACCGGTGGTTCGGCGGTGGGGGAGACCTCCACCAGATCGAGCCCGACTTCCATCGCCGCCTCAAGGGCCGCCGAGGTCGGCATTATCCCCTGCTTTTCACCGTTGTGATCGATCAACAGGACGCGTGGAACGCGAATCTCATCGTTGATGCGGGGGCCGTCCTTCGACGGCGGGGCGGGCATAGGGCGACGAATAGGGTGTGCTCCTTCGAAGTGAAATCCGATTGCCGGGGTGCTGCGGCCACACCCCGGCAGACAAGTATATGATCGGGGCTCGCCAAAGGATCAAGTCGTCGACCGCTCGCAGAGCGCAGCCGTCCCCAGCGCCGCCGCCAGGACCGGGGCGACCTCCAGGTCCTCGAGATGGGGTCGGCGTATCACCTGCACCCTCCCACGCGGAGCGCAAAGGCTGGGATCGGAGTCGGACGAGAACAGGGAGACGGCTGGCGCGCCGGCTGCGGCCAGCAGGTGCATCGGCCCGGTGTCGTTGCCCACGGCGACGGCGGCGACCTCGCCCAGGCGCGCGAGCTGGGCAAGGCTCGTGCGGCCCGTGAGGTCCCGCGCCCCCGGCGCGCCGGCCGCGATCACCTCGCCGACCTCGGCCTCCCCAGGCCCGCCGACGATCGAGACGGCAAACCCCGCGCCCAGGAGGCTGCGGGCGAGTCCCGCGAAGTTCTCCGCAGGCCAGAGCTTGCGCGGTCGCTTTGGCGAGGCGCCGGGAACGAGCAGGGCGAGGGGCCGGGACGTGCGTTCGGCCGGGTCCGCGCGGGCGGCGAGCCAGGCCACGTCCGGCGCCGCGGCCGCGCCAGGCTCGACCGGTTCGACCGGGGCGAGGCCGGCGTGGTTGAGCTGTTCGGCCTGGCGCTCGAGGGTGTGCATGCGCATGCGTCCCGGGTTTCGGTGGGGCAGGGCGCAGCCGGCTGCGACGCCCGACCAGGTCGGCGGGAAGGGGCGCAGGAGCTGGAAGTAGAGATTGGTGCGATCGACGTTCTGCAGGTCGTAGACCCGCGCGTACCTCGACCGCCGCAGCCGCTGCGCAAGGGCCATGAACTCGGCAAACCGGCGCGGCCTGCCGCCCGGATCGACGGCGTCAAAGAAGGGGCTGGAGCGCGCCAGCTCCGCAAAAGCCGGCGTAGTGAGCAGGGTGATCCGCGCGTCAGGATGGGCGGCGCGGATGCGCGCGAAGGCTGGGAAGGCGAGGATCATGTCTCCCAGGGCGGAGAGCTTGATCACCAGTATGCCGGTGCGACCGCTCATGCCGGTCTCCTAGCAAGCCGGGCGTAGGCGGCGAAGGTCGCTTCGGTCATCGCCTGCAGGGAAAAGCAATCAACGATCCGCGAACGCGCCCGCGCGCCGATGGCGTGGCGCCCGACCGGGCCCAGCGCCACGGCCGCCTCGATGGCGGCGGTCCACGCGGGAGGGTCGTCAGGGGCGACGAGCCAGCCGGCTCCCTCGCCGAGGGTCTCGCGCACGGCGCCGAGATCAGAGGCGATGACGAGCCGCTCCATGGCGGCGGCTTCGGCGACGCTGCGGCCGAAGGATTCAGGCTTCGTCGACGGCGCAAGGACAAGATCGGCGGCGGCGAGGGCGCCGGCCATGTCGTCCACCGGGCCAACGAGGCGGACCCGCCCGGCGACGCCCCCCTCGCGCGCCGCCGCCTCCAGGTCGCGGGCGTAGGCGGCCGACTCGGCGCGGCCGGCGAGGACCAGCAGGGCGTCCGGCGCCCGGGCGGCGGCGAAGGCGCGGATCGCCAGAGCCTGCCCCTTCCAGCCGGTCAGGCGCGCGGCCTGAAGGATCACCGGCTGGTCCGGGCCCGCGCCCCACGCCGCGCGCAAGGCCGCCGGCCGCTCGGGCGCGACCGCGTCGGGGTCGAACCTACGGACATCCACGCCCTCCGGCACGACAAGGAGGCGCCCCGGATCGACGCGGTGTTCCTCCAGGACATGCGCACGGGTGAAGGCCGAATTGGCGAAGGTCGCGACCCCCCGCGTCATCACCGAATTGTACCAGCGCTTCACGGCGGAACCGGACGCGTAGACGCCGTGATAGGTCGCCACCACCGGGACATCGGCGAGGCGTCCGGCGATCAGGGCGCTGAAGGCCGGCGCGCGGGAGCGGACGTGGATCAGGCTCGCACGGGCGCGGCGAGCGAGGCTCGCGAGGCGCGCACCGTTGGCCACGATCCTGGCGGGGTCCTTGGCGTGGACGGGCAGGCGGACGATCTCGGCGCCAAGCGCCCGCGCCTCGCTCTCCAGGGCGCCGCCCATAGTGGCGATGAGCGAGCGGGCGCCCGCAGCGGCCACGGCGCGTGCGGTGTCCAGGGTCACCTGCTCGACCCCGCCGCCGTCGAGCCGCGGCGTCACCTGGATCAGGACGAAGTCCTCTGGGAGCCTGGCTATGACGGGCGCCGGTCGCGGACGGGCGTCAGGCCCGGCCGAGCACCGCCTCCACGGCCGCGCGCGCCTTGTTCGCCCCGATGGGGGAGCGCAGGGCGAAGGCGACATTGGCGCGGAGCAGCCCGATCGGATCGCCGCAGTCATAGGTGACGCCTTCATACTCGAGGGCGAAGTAGGGCTCGCTCGCCAGGCGCCTGAGCATGGCGTCGGTGAGTTGGATCTCGCCGCCCGCCCCCGCGGCGTGAGCCGACAGGGCCTCGAACACTCCCGGCTGCAGTATGTAGCGGCCGGAGATGAAGAGGTTCGAGGGTTCGGTCCCCGGCGCGGGCTTTTCAACCATGCCGGTCATCGCATGGAGGCGGCCGTCGAAGCCGGCGAAAGCTTCGCCCAGGGCGACGATCCCGTACTTGTGCGCCTCGCCGGGAGGCGCCGGCTCGACCACCACGACGCTGCCCCCACCCGTCGCCTCGTGGGCGGCGATGGCCTGGGAAAGGGCGCCCGGCCGGGCGTCCATCAGCATGTCGGGCAGCATGACGGCGAAGGGCTCTTCGCCGACGATGTCGCGCGCGCACCAGACGGCATGGCCGAGGCCCAGCGGCGCCATCTGGCGCACGAAACTCATCTGGCCGGGCTCGAGCAGATCCGCGCGCGACGCCTCGATGAGATCGGTCTTGCCCTTGGCCTTCAGCTCGCTTTCCAGCTCGAACGCCCGGTCGAAATAGTCCTCGATCGCGCTCTGGCCCCGGCCGACCACGAAGACGAAGTGCTCGATACCGGCGGCCCGGCCCTCGGCGACGACGTGGGCCAGGATCGGCCGGTCGAAGACGTTGAGGAGGTTCTTCGGCGTGGCCTTGGCCGCCGGCTGGATGCGGGTCCCCAGCCCCGCCACCGGCAGGACGGCCTTTCGCACGCGTCTGGTCACGCCCGACAACTCCATCCAATTGAGTCTGAGGCGCAGCCCTACTCGACGGTGACGGACTTGGCGAGATTGCGCGGTTGATCCACGTCGGCGCCCTTGGCAACGCCGACCTGGTAGGCCAGCAGCTGCAAAGGCGTTGCGAAGATCAGGGGCGCGATCAGCGGGTCGCATTGGGGAATGATCACCACCTTCGCCTCCGCGGGGGCGTGCGCCGCTCCGCGCTCGTCGGTGATCAGCACCACCGAGCCGTTGCGCGCGATGACCTCGGAGATGTTCGACATCGTCTTTTCGAAGAAGGCGTCGCTGGGCGCCACGACGATCACCGGCGTGTCCTCGTCGATGAGGGCGATCGGTCCGTGCTTCATCTCCCCGGCGGCGTAGCCCTCGGCGTGGATGTAGCTGCCCTCCTTCAGCTTCAGCGCGCCTTCCAGGGCGAGTCCGTACATCGGCCCGCGGCCAAGATAGAGGACGTCGCGGGCCTTGGAGACCTCCAGGGCGATCGGGCGGATCTGGTCTTCGACCAGGGCGAGGGCTTGCGAGAGGAGCCTAGGCGCCTCCAGCAGCACCCTCACCAGGCGCTTCTCTTCTTCCGCGTCGATGCGCCCGCGAGCGCGCGCGGCGGCGATACCGAGCGCGGTCAGGGCGGTGACCTGGGCGGTGAACGCCTTGGTCGAGAGGACGCAGACCTCGGGCCCGGCGTGGGTGGGCCACAAGAGGTCCACTTCGCGCGACATGGTGGACTCCGGCGCATTGACGATCGCGGCGGTGCGCAGGCCCTTGGCCTTGCACCAGCGCAGCGCGGCCAGGGTGTCGGCTGTCTCGCCGGACTGGGAGACGGCCAGGGCGAGCGTCGAGGGTGTGACCGCCGGATTGCGGTAGCGGAACTCGGAGGCGACCTCCACGTCGGTGGGCAGGCCCGCGAGGTCCTCGATGACGTAGCGGGCGACGAGGCCGGCATAATAGGCGGTGCCGCAGGCGAGGAGTTGCAACCGGTCGATCGAGGTGAAGTCGAATCCCCCCGGCGCGGCGGCGATGCCGGCGATGGGGTCGAGATAGGCCGACAGCGTATGCTGGCAGGCGTCCGGCTGATCATGGATCTCCTTCTCCATGAAGTGCCGGTAATTGCCCTTCTCCACCAGGGCGGCAGAGGCGGAGACCGCGCGGATGGCGCGCTCCACGCTCTGGCCCGAGGCGTCGAAGATGAGCGCGCCGTCGTGGTCGATCGCCACGTAGTCGCCCTCGTCGAGATAGGCGATCCGGTTCGTGAATGGCCCGACGGCCATGGCGTCCGATCCCAGGAACATCTCGCCCTCGCCATAGCCGACGACCAGCGGGCTGCCGCGCCGCGCGCCGAGGACCAGGTTTTCGTGGCCATCGATCAGCGCCCCCAGGGCGTAGGCGCCGGTGATCCGGTCAAGGGCCGCCTTGAACGCCGCGATCGGCGCCTTGCCGGCCTCGAGCTCGACGTCGATCAGGTGGGCGACCACCTCGGTGTCCGTCTCGCCCTCGAACTCGCGGCCCATGGCCTTCAGCTCCGCCTTGAGCGTGGCGAAGTTCTCGATGATGCCGTTGTGGACCAGCATGACGCGCCCCGCTTTCTGCGGGTGGGCGTTGCGCACGGACGGCGCGCCATGGGTGGCCCAGCGCGTGTGGCCAAGGCCGGTGGTGGCGTGCAGCGGGTCCTCCGCCAGCACGGCCTCGAGGTCGCGGATGCGGCCCTTGGCCCGGCGCCGCTCCAGCCGCCCACCCACATGGGCCGCGATACCGGCCGAGTCATAGCCGCGGTATTCGAGCCGACGCAGGCTCTCCACGACCCGTGGAGCGACCGGTTCGATGCCAACGATCCCGATAATGCCGCACATGTGCGTTGATCGCCCTATGGAAGTTGCCGCTTTGTGACCGCCACACGAACGGGTAACCTTCCCGCGCGTGAACCAGGGCTGAAGCTTGTAGTCATCGTCGCGACGGGCGCGGCGCAATAATGGTTTCGCATCTTTTCACGGGCGCAATGAAACGGGGTTGCATGGGCGAGCGGACCTATTTCGGCACCGATGGTATTCGGGGCCAGGCCAATCAGTTCCCAATGACGGCGGAGGTTGCACTGCGCGTCGGCATGGCGGCCGGCAAGCTGTTCAGGTCCGGAGGAGATCGACGCCATCTGGTGGTGATCGGCAAGGACACCCGCCTTTCCGGCTACATGATCGAGCCCGCCCTGGTGGCCGGCTTCACGAGCGTGGGCATGGACGTGCGCCTGTTCGGTCCCCTTCCGACGCCGGCGGTGGCGATGATGACGCGCTCGATGCGCGCGGACCTGGGCGTCATGATCAGCGCCTCCCACAACAACTTCGTCGACAACGGCATCAAGCTGTTCGGCCCCGATGGCTACAAGCTCTCCGACGAGATGGAGGCCCGGATCGAGGCCCATATGGACGAAGGGCTGCAGGAGGGCCTGGCCGGGCCGAAGGAACTCGGCCGGGTGGCGCGCATGGACGAGGCCCAGGCGCGCTATGTGGAGATCGTCAAGGCGACCCTGCCGCGGACGCTCAGCCTGGCGGGTCTGCGCGTGGTGGTCGATTGCGCCAACGGCGCCTCTTACAAGGTTGCGCCTACCGCGCTTTATGAGCTGGGCGCCGAGGTGATCGAGGTCGGGGTCAGCCCCAACGGCTTCAACATCAACGAGGAGTGCGGCTCGACCAGTCCAGGCGCCCTGGTGAAGGCCGTCCGCGAGTACCGCGCGGACATCGGCCTTGCGCTCGACGGCGACGCCGACCGCCTGGTGATCTGCGACGAGAAGGGCCAGCTGGTCGACGGCGACCAGATCATGGCCCTGATCGCGAAATCCTGGGCGGCGCAGGGCAAACTCGCTGGCGGCGGTGTGGTCGCCACGGTGATGTCGAACCTCGGCCTGGAGCGCTTCCTGGCCGACCGGGGTCTCAGCCTCGAGCGCACCCCCGTGGGTGACCGCTCGGTGATGGTGCGCATGCGCGAGGGGCGTTTCAACCTCGGCGGCGAGCCTTCCGGTCACATCATCCTCTCTGACTATTCCACCACCGGAGATGGCCTGATCGCGGCCCTGCAGGTCCTTGCGGAGCTCGTGCGTTCCGACGCGCCGATGAGCGCGCTCGCCCGCCAGTTCGAGCCGGTGCCCCAGAAGCTCGAGAACGTTCGCTTCAGCGGCGGCCGGCCACTGGAGACCGAGACGGTCAAGTCCGCCATCGCCAACGCCCAGGCCAGGCTGAACGGGTCGGGCCGCGTCCTTGTGCGCGCCTCAGGCACCGAACCGCTCATTCGGATCATGGCCGAGGGCGATGACGAGAAGCTGATCGCCCAGCTTGTGCGCGAGATCGCCGGCGCGGTGAAAACCGCGGCGGCAGCCGCCTGAGGCGCCCGCAGGGTGGCGGGGGCCCCTGTGTCGGACGGCCGCGCCCGTTTCATTCTCGACACCGTCAATGAACTCTGATTTCATCAAGTTTCAAGAGGCGCTGAGGCAGCGCCTTGAGGATCCGTCGACAAGGGAAGTTCGTGCAAGGTACCCAGCCGTCTAACAAATCCGGTAAACCGGTTGAGATGGCCAGGGGTTCGGGCGGGTTGGCTTGCTTTCTGTTCGCCGCTGTTCTCGCCTGCGCCTTCTGGATCGGCGCCGTTTTCGCGTCACATCCTCTGGTTCACTGACGAACTACACGAAGATGTGAGAACGGCGGGTCAGAGTCCCGCCGGCTACTCGGTTGCGCGCATTTTTCCTGCTCTCCTCCGCCTTCATGGGGGAGGTGGCCGGCCGAAGGCCGGTCGGAGGGGGAAAGCCACACCTCCGGCGCCCGCGGGTTGACCCTGTTCCACTGTTGTCGCGGCGGCCTTCCCCCTCCGTCTCGACCCGCTGCGCGGGCCGATCCACCTCCCCCATGAAGGGGGAGGAGAGAGCGAAGCCGTCCCCCCTCAGATCTCCTGGTTGTACGCCCCCACTTCCGGGTGGCGGGCCAAGCGCGGTTTGACCTCCTTATGGAAGAGGTCGCGCATGTCGTCGGCGGAGCGGGTGCTCTCCACCACCACCACCATCTCCGGCTTGTTGGACGAGGCGCGCACCAGCAGCCAGCTGCCGTCCTCCAGCGCGACGCGCA
>DATHPX010000299.1:0-16988 GCA_035483335.1 Caulobacteraceae bacterium
CCGCGAGCCGGGCTGGATCCAGGCGTGGAGGAAGAGGCGCCCTGCGGCGCGGCGGATTCGAAATCACGCTGCTCGAATTCGAAAAGTGAGCAGTCGGAGGGTGTTTGCGGGCCCTCGGTTCAGGGATCCACGCCCTGACCCCGAACCCGATATTCCGACGGCGTAAGGCCCGTGCGCGCCTTGAACGCCCGGTTGAAGGTCGCGACCGACTGGAAGCCGGCGTCCAGGGCGATGGTCAGAATCGGCACCTCGGCCTGGGTCGGGTCGTCCAGAGCCGCCATCGTCTCGTCCAGGCGGCAACCATTCAGGAAGGCTGCAAAATTGCGGTGACCAAGGCGTTGGTTGATCAGCCGGCGAAGGCGATACTCCGGCACGCCCAGGCGATGCGCCAGCCCGCCAATTCCGAGACCTTCCTCGCGATAGATCCTGTTCTGCTCCAACTCGCGCCGCAGCGCCCCGAGCAGCGCCGCCTCCCGCGGGTCGGGCGGCTCCGAAGCAGCCGGCCGCTCCTCAGGGAGGCGCTGCAATCCCACGCGATGGAAGAGGCCCTCCGGCGTCAGCGACAGGAGGGTCGTGGCGAACGCGAAGGTCATGGTCAAGGCGCCAAGGCCGACGACGTAACCGAACGCCGGACCGGTTTCGCCGCCGCGCGTGAGAATGGCCAGGACCGAGACGAAGGCGCCGAACAGGGCGACAGCGACCACTAAGACGAGGCGAAGCCGTCGCCGCGCCTCGACCAGGTCTCCGCGCAATCCTGACGCCACATGCCACAGCGTGAGTACAAGGCAGAGCGCCGAGGCGATGTTGAAATAGTCGTATCCGGCGTGGTCTGCGCCATACACGCCCCAAAAGCCGAGCCCGACCAGCGCCGCGGCCGCGGCGACGTGGGGCCAGCCGAGGGCGAATTCGTCGTCGAACAAAGCCGAGGCCACCACCAGGAAGAGGGCCGGATTGGCGAAGGTGAGCAGCCTGAGCGGCGCCAGCCACAATGCAGGGTCGATGGCGACCCCCTTCGCCAGGGCCGCCTGCTGGGCGGCGAGGCTCACCGTGAAGAGGGCGCCATAGCGCGCGGCGGCGAACCGGCGGGCGTCGCGCAGCAGGAGCAGCGTCAGCAGCAAGGCGAGCGTGATCGTCCCGCCCCTCGCGCCCGCCTCTAGGAACGACATGCCTGCCCGCCTGACGAATCTGCCCGTAGATACCGCAGAGTCGCGCCACGGGTCGTGGAATACGGAACGTGGTCGGGATGGAAGCTTCACTAACGAAAGTCGTAGTGGGCCCACGCCTACAGGACTAATTCGCACAATCTTGCGGCGTAATTCATGCCCCATTTTGGACAGGCGTGCGAGCACGGCGGGTCATGCACCCTGTCTTCATATCGGTTGTCGGCCCGAAGGTGACGAGTTCCGGCTGGCGCCCGTATCCGGACGGTCATCTGCGGGCTCATCCGCTCAACGGTGAGCCCAGGGTGAAGGCGATAACCGACTTCAATCGCTTGTGGGGGCGACCGTCTGGGCGGCGCCTATTCGTTGCAGGGCCTCATGACCTCGGTTCCGTGTATTCGCGTTCGCCGCAGCCTCGTCCTCGTGACCTCGGCGGCTCTCACGATTCCCGTGTTCCTTGCCGCCGGCGTTCACGCCCAAGCCACCCCGAGTTCAAGCCAGACGAGCGGCGCCCAAAGCCAGCCCGCGCAAAACGACGTCAGTGAGGTCGTGGTCACCGCGCGCCTGCGCAAAGAAGATGTGCAGAAGGTGCCCGTGTCGATGAGCGTCGTCTCGGGGGAGACCCTTGAGGTGCAGCGGATCTACACGCCTCGCGCGCTCCAACAGGTCAGCGCCAACCTCAATCTTACCCAGGCCAATCCTCGCCAGACCATTCCCAGCATCCGGGGGATCGGGAGCACGACCCAGAACAGCGACGGGTTGGATTCCGCCGTCGGGGTCTATCAGGACGGGGTCTATCTGGGCCGCCCCGGCGAACTCGCCTACAACCTGTTCGACGTGGACCAGGTCGAAGTGCTGCGCGGGCCGCAAGGCACGCTCTACGGCCGCAACACCACGGGCGGCTCGATCAATATCTCCACGGCCGCCCCGTCCTTCACCCCTGACGCATGGGCGGAAGCTTCTTTCGGCAATTACGCCACGCGCCAATTCGACGGGGCCGTGACCGGACCGCTGATCAACGACGTGCTGGCGTTCCGCCTCACCGGCTACGACACCTGGCAACAGGGCTTCGAGTACAACACCACCCGCAACGTCTATGAGAACGCCCGCGACGGCTATGGCGGGCGGCTGCAGCTGTTGTTCACGCCCACCGCCAACTTCAGCTACCGCCTGATCGCCTCCTACAACAGAGAAGCTGCGCCGCAGGGTGCGTACTCGTTCCTGGGCGACCAGCCGACTTCAGCGACAGGTTTCAACTACACGCGAAGCGCGGCGCTGGTCGCGCCGGGATATTCGCCGCCGACCGACCCCTTCAATCGCATCGTCGACAACGATTCGCGCGAATACAGCGACACGCACCAGTTCCTGATTTCCGGGCAGGGCGACTGGACGTTCGGACGCGGCTACAAGCTGACCTCGATCACCGCCTTCCAGACCTGGGCGTTCATTCCGACCAACGACGCGGACTTCACCGCGCTGCCGATCGCCATCAACACCAACTACGTCGACCACGTCACCCAGTTCTCGCAGGAGCTGCGTGTGGCCTCGCCCACGGGCGACCGGATCGAGTGGGTGGCCGGTCTCTACTACTTCAACCAGACCGTACGCGGCCTGGCCGACACCACCAACCAGGCCGACGCCTGGGCCTTCAACAGCGCCCTGGCGCCGCTGGCGAACGGGACGCCGGCCCGGTCTGCGGCCCTATCCTCGGTGCTGAACGGCTTCAGCTATCTGACCACCGAAACCCCGACGACCCAGAGCTACGCCGCCTACGGTCAGGCTGTCTGGCACATCACGCGCAAATGGGCGCTCACCCTGGGTTTCCGCGAGACCTACGAAAACAAGACCCAATCGATCTTCTCGGCGGGCCAGGGAAACACCCAGCTTCTGACCTGCGCCAGCACGGGCGCATCCTGCGTATTCGACGGCTACACCCTGTCCCGGACCACGGCGCAGAAGGTGGCCGGCGCCTATCCCACTGGAACCGCCAATTTCAACGTCAACAACCTCATGCCGTCCGGCTTGGTGTCACTCAGCTATCAGATGCGGCCCGACGCCATGCTGTACGCCACCTATTCCCACAGCGAGCAGAGCGCGGGGCTGAACGTCGGTCTGTTGAGCAGCACGGTGCTCGCCCACGGCGTGACCTATGCCATAGCGCCCGAAGGCGCCGACAACTACGAACTGGGGATCAAGAGCCAGCTGCTGGACCGCCGCCTGACGCTGAATCTCGACGCCTTCTGGGAAAGCATCTCCAACTACCAGACCAACGCCGTGTTCCTGATCAACGGGGCGCCCACCCAGGCCCTGGCAAATGCGGGCGGCATCCGTACGCGGGGCTTCGAAATGGACGCCAGCTACGCCGTCACGCCGAACCTGCAGCTCCGCGCCTCTGGCTCCTACACCGATGCGCAGTACACCAACTATCCCAACGCGCCCTGCGCGCCGGAGCAGACGGCGGCGGGCCTGACCTCGTGCTCCCTGACGGGTCGCGAGGTGGCCAACACCCCGCGCTACATCCTGAATCTGGCGGCCGACTACCAACACGAGATCAGTCCGAAGGTGATCGGCTATGTCTCAGCCGACTACTCCTTCCGCTCCAGTCAGAACCTGCTCACCGACGACAGCCGGTACGGCCACATCGACGGCTACGGGATCGGCGACATCCGGGTGGGCGTGAAGGTCTCCGGCAGGTACGACGTGTCGATGTGGGTGCAGAACCTAACCAACACCAACTACCTGACTAATATCCAGGAGACCTACGGCTCCTTCCTGGGTTACCTTGGCGATCCGCGCACCTTTGGTGTGACGCTACGCGTGCACATGTAGCGCCGGGCATTGCCCCGGCCTCGCGGGGCTCCTAGAGACCGCGCCATGTTCTCAAGATGGGCTGTGCGTTCCCAATGAACGGCTTGATGGATCGCCGCCGGTTGGTCGGCGCGCTCGGCGCCGGAGTCGCCTGCGGGGTCGTCGGCGCTCCCAGCCTCGGGCTCGCCGCGGAAGCCGGCGCCAAGCGGCAAGCCTCGATCACCACCACGATCGACGTCTCGAGCCATGACGGGCCGGTCGAGGTCTGGGCGCCGCTCATGGAGAACGTCTATCTCTCCCAGCGGGCGTCGACGCCTCGCATCGTCTGCTCCGGCGAGGCCCAGATCGTCCGCGATCCGCACTACGGCGCGAAGATGATCCGGGCGCGTTGGACCAAGGCCGGGGCGAAGACTCTGACGGTGACCCAGACCGTCGAGACCCGCGACCGCGGGGTGGTGCGGACCTCGCTGACCGAGGCGGAGCGTCGCCTGTGGCTGCAGCCGACAGCCAGCGTGCCGACCGACGGGATCGTGTACGCCCGCGCCATGTCGATCGTCGGCGCGCGGACCGACTCGAAGGAGAAGGCCCGCGCCATCTACGACTGGATCGTGGACAACACTTTCCGCGATCCGAAGGTCCGCGGGTGCGGCATTGGCAACATCAAGAGTATTCTGGACACCGGGTTCTTCGGCGGGAAGTGCGCCGACCTGAACAGCCTGATGACCGGACTGTGCCGCGCCAGCGGCATTCCTGCGCGGGATGTCTACGGGATCCGTTTCGCCCCCTCCAACATCCAGAAGACCCTGGGCGTGGCCGGCCCCGACATCAGTCACGCCCAGCACTGCCGTTCGGAAGTCTGGCTGGACGGCGTCGGCTGGTTCCCGGTGGATCCCGCCGACGTCCGCAAGGTCGTGCTGGAGGCCAAGCTGCCCGTCGACAGCCCCGCGGTGAAGGCCGAGCGCGAGCGGCTGTTCGGCGCCTGGGAGATGAACTGGGTCGCCTACAACAGCGCCACGGACCTGGCGCTCCCCGGCGCATCCCGCCCGATGCAGGCGAATTTCCTCATGTATCCTTACGGAATGACACCGAGCGCGGACCTCGACTGGCTCGATCCCGACCGCTTCGACTACAAGATCTCGTCGCGACTGGAGACATGATGCGGGGGTTTGATTGACGAGCATGCGATCTCGACTTGCGCTCCTGCTGTCCGCGGGCGCCGCCATGGCCGTCGCCGGCGGCGCCAACGCCGAAAAGCACACCTTCCTTCTCACCTACCGCGACTTCGGACCGATCACGGCGACGAGCAGGTTCCAGAAGGCGGACGGCTACGCCATCCGCTTCGAGGGGTGCTTCGCCAGGCACAGCGACGCGGCGATCTGCGGCTTCACCATCCGCCCGACCGCCCCCCTGACGCTCACCAACGCTCAGAATCTCTCTCACGGCTCCGACGCCGCCGGCGGGGCGATCCGCACCTGCTGCCTGTTCGTCCAGGGGGACGATCAGGGCTATCCGATCAGCGCGGCCCCCGGGGCGCCCCAGGGCGTGGCGGTGATCGATCGCGAGCTCCAGCCAGGCAAGACACTTGGGGTGCTGCTCCGCGTGCCCAACTACAAGAGCGTCGGGCCCCTCGCCGCGATCACCTTCTCCCGCGGCCAGGGCGACAAGGGCATGCAATTCCCGACCCGCATCAGAGAACTGCCGTAGAGTTCGAAGCCGGAGAACCCGTTGTTGCGGTGTTTCCGGCACACGTGGCGGCAGTCTGGGGACGAATTCGGGTAGCTCGGTCAGATCTGCGCCAGGCCGCCGTCGACGAAGACCTCGCTGCCGGTCATGAGGCTGCTGTCGTCGGACGCCAGGAACAGGGCGACCGCGGCCACTTCGTCCGCCTCGCCCATGCGCCCCAGCGCGGTCTGCGCGATGAGTCCGGCCACCATGGCGTCGCCCATCCCGGTCAGTCCGAGCGCGTTCATCAGCCCCGGCGTCTCCGTCGGCCCAGGCGAAAGCACGTTCACGCGAATGCCGGAGCCCTTCAGGTCCAGCGCCCAGCTGCGCGCGAAATTGCGGATCGCCGCCTTGGACGCGCTGTAGACGCTGAACGCCTGCGTCCCCTTCACCCCGGTCGTCGAGCCGGTGAGGATGATCGACCCGCCGGCTTTCATCAGCGGAAGGGCCTTCTGCACGGTGAAGAGCGTGCCCTTCACATTGACGTCGAAGACCTTGTCGAAGCTCTCCTCCGAGATCTTGCCCAAGGGCTCGAGCGAGCCCAGTCCGGCGTTGGCGAACAGCACATCGATGCGGCCCTTCGCCGAGCGAACCGTGTCGAACAGCCTATCGAGGTCGCCCAGGTTCGAGATGTCGCCCTGCACGGCCAGCACGTCGCCACCGATGATGTCGACGGCCTTGTCCAACTCCGACTGCCGCCGGCCGGTGATGACGACCTGCGCGCCCTCGGCGGCAAAGCGCTTCGCGCTCGCCAGGCCGATGCCGCTGTTGGCGCCCGTGACGACGGCGATCTTGCCTTCAAGTCTGCCCATGTCCGTTCCTTCCGATTGGCCCAGACGGAGGTAGGCAATTGCTTTTCAGACCGCCAGTACATACCTTTTTGTAAGTACCAAAATCATGGAGATTCCCCGATGGCCGCTTCGACTTTCACCTGCGGCCTGGAAGCGGCTCTGGTGGTCGTGGGCGGGAAGTGGAAGCCGCTGATCCTCTTCCACCTTGGCCCTGGCAAGCGCCGGTTCGGCGAACTGCGCCGGTTGGTGTCGGGCGTCAGCGAAAAGATGCTGATCCAGCAGCTGCGCGAAATGCAGGCGGACGGGATCATCGAGCGCGTCGACTTCAAGGAGATCCCGCCGAAGGTCGAATACTCCGTCACCCCGCTCGGAAGGTCTCTGGCAAAGGCGCTTCTGCCGCTGTCTGAGTGGGGGACCGCGCATTCGGCGGCCATCGAAGCGATCGCTCGGCGCCGCCCAACGGGCGAAGCTGCCGAGCGCCAGGAGGTCGCCTGAGGCGCTTCCCGACGAGGCCGAAATGCCCTCGGCTGCTGCGCAGCAGACCAGGGCTTCAGCTCAAGCCCACTGTCCCTGAATTTTACTGTCTGACCGAAGGGGGCGCCGTCCAAACACCACTCACCGCGGCGGATCTGAAATCCGCATTGGCGGCATTTCCGACGCCCCGGTGCTGTACACAGAAAACTGGTGAACAGTGCTTGCGTCACCGCATTGCGTCCTCGCCAAGCCTCGAGCCCGGAGAGAGGAAATGTCGCCACTGCTGATCGTTCACATCAGCGCCGGCTGCCTCGGAATACTCTCAGGCTACGCGGCGGTGTCGGTACGCAAAGGTGGGCGCCTGCATCGCGGGGTCGGAATCGTGTTTGTCCTGTCCATTCTGACCACATCCGCGCTCGCCGTGTATCTGGCCCTGTTCGTGCCGCCGACCGGCGTCGGAGGCGCGCCGCCGAGTGCGTCGGCTTCGGTCGGGATTCTCACCTTCTATCTCGCGGCCACGGCCTGGATGACGGTCAGGCGCAAGGAAGCAGGGATCGGCCGGTTCGAATATGGCGCGCTCGTCGGCGCCATGGCCGTAGCCGCCGCTCTGCTGATCTTCGGGCTGCGTTCGGCGAGCATCCCGAAGGAACGGCTTCAGGGCTTTCCAGCGCGCTACTTCATCTTCGCCTCCTTCGCCGCGTTCGGCGCCGTCCTGGACCTCAAAGTGATCCTTCGCCGAGGCATTTCCGGCACGCCGCGCATCGCGCGGCATCTGTGGCGGATGTGCTTCGCTCTGTTCTTCGCCGCGGCTTTTTTCTTTCTCGGCCAACAGAGGGCCTTGCCAGCATTCATGCGCGGATCGCCACTTCTGTTCGCGCCGGCGATGGCGCCGTTGGCGTTCTTGGTCTTCTGGCTCTCGCGCGTCCGACTGACAGGCTGGTTCAAGCATCAGCCGATCGCATCGCAGGGCGGCTAGCCCTCGACCCGGAGGCAACCAATGACCGCCCTCATCAGGGCTATCCGATCAGCGCGGCCCCTGGGGCGCCCCAGGGCGTGGCGGTGATCGATCGCGAGTTCCAGCCAGGCAAGGCATTCGGGGTGCTGCTCCGCGTGCCCAACTACAAGAGCGTCGGGCCCCTCGCCGCGATCACCTTCTCCCGCGGTCAGGGTGACAAGGGCATGCAGTTTCCGACCCGCATCAAGGAATTGCCGTAGACCTCCCCGCTGGCGCGCCGCGCCTCATGGGCATACGGCCATTTGTGCTACTGCCGAGCGTCGGGACACGCCCATGACCCTGAAGATCACGCGCCGACCAGCCGGCGTTGAATGCGTGTCGATCCTCGCCGAACTGCCCGAATGGTTCGGAATACCGGCGTCCAATGCGTCTTACGCCGAGGCGGCCGAGCGGGAGCAGGCCTGGGTGGCCGAGGACTCGGGCGAGTTGCTCGGGCTGATGGTCCTCACCGACCTCGGCTTCTCTGCGCTGGACGTCCATCTCCTGGCCGTCCGTCCCCATGCCCACCGAAAGGGCGTGGGCCGGGCGCTGATCTCGCAGGCCTGCGCCGTCGCGCGGGAGCTGGGCAAGCCCTACCTGACGGTGAAGACCCAGGGGCCGTCGGCGAACTACGAACCTTATGACCGGACCCGAGCATTCTATCTTGGCGTCGGTTTCGAGCCGCTGGAAGAACTCACCGAGATCTGGGGCCCGGAGAACCCCTGCCTGATCATGATCAAGCCGCTTGCGGCCTGATCGGTTAGTCTGATGCGGTGAGCGATGTCTTCCACTTCCCGAGCGCCGTAGCGCGAGACCCCGGGGTCGAGGCCTGGTTCGACGAGCCGAACCATGAGCTGCGCCGCATCGCCCGGCCGTGGTTCGAGCGGATGCGAGCCTGCGGGGCGGACGTCCGTGAGCTCCTGCACGATCGCCATCCGGTCGCCTGCGTGGGCGATGCTGCGTTTGGCTATGTCGACGCGTTCAGCGCGCACGCAAACGTGGGCTTCTTCTTCGGCGCAGAGCTCGACGACCCGGCCCACCTCCTGGAAGGCGCTGGCAAGCGCATGCGGCATGTGAAAGTGCGCTGGGGCGAGGAGGCAAACGCCGCGGCGCTAAGCGCGCTCATCGCGGCGGCCTACCGCGATATCCAACAGCGACTTCGGAACGAAGAGTGAAGGCTGCAGGTCGGGTCGTCCGCCGAGGTGTCGGCAGCCGATAGGCTCTCTTCCACCACCAAGCGCACCAAAGACACCAAGGACACCAAGGACAGCGGCGAAAAGAAACGAGCTCTCGCAGTGGTACGGGGCGGCGCTTGAATTTGATTGCGCCTTCGGCGCGGCGCAGCGGCAAGAGCTCGAACAATGACCTGCGATCTCTCGGCGGATAAAGCGCCGAAGGCGCAAACATCATTGTCGCACAGCTCCACCCAAGTACGCCTAGGGATATGCTTGGTGTCCTTGGTGCGCTTAGTGGTAAATTCTCACTTCTTCGCTACGAACAGTTCGCGGATGAACTCTCTACTTCCTTAGGCTGCGCGCGAGGCGAGATTGGAGATCGCCACGGGCTCGATCTCATCTGCGGGCTCGAAGCCGAACACCTGGCCGTAGAAGTCGAGTTCGGCCTCCTTAGCGCGGATGATGGTCTCGGCACGGCGGAAGCCGTGGCCCTCGCCCGCGAACTCGATGCAGGCGACCGGCACGCCGCGCGACTGAAGGGCGTCGCGGATCATGTGCGCCTGGTTGGGCGGGACGATCGGATCCTCCGCCCCCTGCAGGATCAACAGGGGCGTGGCGAACCGGTCCAGGTGATTGATCGGCGAGCGGGCGTCGTAGACGGCCTTCGCCTCGGGCCAGGGCCCGATCAGGCCGTCGAGATAGCGGCTCTCGAACTTGTGGGTGTCCCTGGCCAGGGCTTCGAGATCGGCCACGCCGTAGAAGTCGCCGCCTGCGGAGAAGACGTCGCTCTGCGCCAGGGCGGCGAGGACGGTGAAGCCGCCGGCGCTGCCGCCGTGGATGGCAATCCGCGCGGGATCGACCCGGCTGGCGTCCGCCAGATGGCGCGCGGCGGCGATCACGTCCTCGACGTCGACCACTCCCCACTGGCCACCCAGAAGGTCGCGATAGGCGCGGCCGTAGCCCGAGGAGCCGCCGTAATCGACATCGACCACGGCGAAGCCGCGGCTCGTCCAGTACTGGATGCCGAGGCTGAACGCGCCCGAGGCCGAGGCCGTCGGCCCGCCATGGGCCTGGACGATCAGGGGCGGCTTCTCGCCAGCCGGGGCGTGGAAGGCCGCGTTGGCGGGCGGGTAGAACAGGGCGTGGGCGGTGCGTCCGCCTGCGCTGGGGAAGCTGATCGGCTCGGCCAAGGCGATATCGCCCGGCGGCAGGCTGACCGGCGAGGGCCGGCGCACGACTTCGCAGGCGCCGGTGACGACATCGATCACCGCCAGGGCCGCGGTCTCGGCGGCGCTGTAGCCGATGGCGGCGATGCGGGTCTCGTCCAGGGCGCAGATCCCGCCCAGCGAGGCGAAGGGCGTGGCGAGCGGCTCGGCGGTCCCAGCGACGGGGTCGATCACCAGCAGGCTCTCACGCCCGCCCGCACGAGCGGCGGCGACGATCCGCTCGCCAAGGAGCGCATAATGGGACGCCCCGAGTGACCACAGGGGTCCGCCGAATTCGGCCGCGCGCGGGAGGATCGCCCGGGGCGCGCCGCTGCGATCGTCGTAGAGATTCCAGAAACCGCTTTCGTCCGAGAGCCAGACAAGCCTCCCGTCCTTCGCCCACTTCGGCTCGATCACCGAGATCCCCGGACCGCCGGCGACCTGGTGGGGATTCTCGAGCCCGGATGGGCGCAGGTCCGCCACGTAAATGCGGGTCGCGTCCCACGGCATGGCCGGGAAGTCCCAGGCGACCCAGGCGAGGCGCACACCATCCGGGCTGACTCGCGGATAGGCGACGAAGTCGCTCGCCCCGAACAGCACCTCGCCCGCGTCCCCAGCCTCGCCGGAAAGGCGCACGACGGCATTGCGCACCTTCGCCGGGTCGGTGTGGTCCTCGCGCACGGCGATCAGGCCGCCGCCGGGCGCCGCGACCGCATCGGCGTAGCGATAGCCCTCGGGGGTCATCGGCTCGGGCGCACCCTCCCCCGTCTGTCGATAGAGCTTCTGGTCGCGGAAATGGCTGAACCAGAGGCCGTCCGCCGCGACGACGTACGGGGCGCCGCCGTACTCGTGCACCCGCGTGCGGGCATTGAAGCCCTCGGGCGTGAGCTGGCGCACGCTATCCGCCGAGGTCATCACCACCTGGCGACCGCCCTCGGCCGGGCGGGTCTCGATCCAATAGAGGCGGCCGTCCGCCACGCGCAGGTCGGCCAGGCCGATGGCGCCCTGCGCCAGGCTCGCGGCGCTCACCGGCGAGCGCCAGGCGCCATAGGGTCTTTCTTCGCTCATGCCCTCCCTTACCCCCGCGGCCGAGCCCGAGCCATGGCGCAAGAAGAAGGGCCCCGAGCTACGGCTCGGGGCCCCGATTTCACGACGATAGGTCTGGACTAAGTGCGGTTAGCGCCCGGCGTCCTGAGCGGCCTTCTCGATGATGTCCGCCACCACCTGCGGGTTCGACACGTAGATCGCGTGGCTGCCGGCCGTCTCGACCACTGTGGCGTGGGCGCGGGCCGCCATCTGGCGCTGCGCCGGGGCCGGGATCATGTGGTCGTCGGCGGTGACGAGGTACCAGCTCGGCCGGGACTTCCACGCCGGCGCGGTGACCTGACCTTGCAGGGCGGCGACGCCCCAGGGGACCTGCGAGGCGGCCATGAACGCAGCCTGTTCCGGCTTCACGTCGGCGGCGAAGGAGGCCGCGAACTTTTCCCGGTCGAGGAACAGGTAGCCGTCCTGCGGCGGCAGGATCGGCGGGGTCGGCGCGCCGGGCGGCGGATTGGCGATCAGGGACGAAACCGACTCGCCGGTGTCGGGCGCGAAGGCGGCGATGTAGACGAGACCTTTTACCTTGGGATCATTGCCGGACTCGCTGATCACGACGCCGCCGTAGGAGTGGCCTACGAGGATGGCGGGGCCGTCCTGGGCCGCGATCGCACGGCGAGTGACCGCAACGTCATCTGCGAGAGTGGCGGTCGGGTTCTGGACGACGGTGACCTTATAGCCGTCCTTGGTGAGGAGGTCGTAGACGCCCTCCCAGCCCGAGCCGTCGACGAACCCGCCGTGGACCAGGACGACGTTTTTGATTGCGCCGGCGGGCGTCGCATGGGCGACACCGGCTCCAGCAATCAGCGCAGCAGCGGAGGCGAGGGACGCAGCGATCTTGGACATGTTTGTTCTCCCCTTTTTGTCAGATGCGATAATTGTTATCGCGATAATCAAAGGCTAGGATGCAAGAAAAAGGCTGTCAATCAGTTTTTTATCGCGATAAGAATTATCGCCTTCGCAAGCCAAGGAGTCGGCGATCATGGACCGCATGTTCCCCCTGCCTCTGGACGAGCAACTCGGTTTCTCGCTCTACGGGGCCTTCATGGCGGTCGGCCGGACCTACAAGCCCTGGCTGGACCAGCTGGGCCTGACCTACCCGCAGTACCTCGTCCTAAGTGTGCTCTGGGAAGGCGACGAGCAGACCATCGGCGCCATTGCTTCGCGCCTGGATCTTGAGCCCAGCACGATCACCCCACTGGTGAAGCGTCTCGAGCAGGCAGGCCACGTCGTGCGAAAGCGCAACCCCTCGGACGAGCGCCAGGTGAAGGTTTCGCTCACCGACCAGGGCCGCGCCGTCCGGGCGGAGACCAGGAACCTGGCCGACGCCCTCTACGGAAAATCGGGAATGACGGTCGACGCAATCGTCGACCTCAATGCGCGGATCAAGACGCTCAGGGACACCTTCCGCGCGCCTTAGACTGGCGGAGCGCTATTTACAGATAGGCCAGCAGCGCGATCATCCCCCCGTAGAAGATCGCATCCCAGACGCCGACAAGAATGACCAGCGGATCTTTCCTGATCATCGCGACGACGCGATGGATCCAGCTCGGCGCCGCGGCTCGACTCGAGAAACGAGCATCTCGAACTCGCGAGAGGCTCCGAATTGGCAGGTCTGTGGTGGTCATGGCTAAATCCCGTCTCTTGTCTCCTTCTCGTATTATTCACGGACGGCCCTGCCATTCTAACGCATTGATCTGGACGTGATGTTCCACCGCCTCGATGAATGGGGACTCGAACTCGTAGCTCCACCCTATCGAGGGTAGCGTGCGCAAGAAGATACGACCGCGGCCTGGGGGGCCGCGATCGCAGGACCTATCGAGGATCAGAAGTTGGCTACGGCTTGATGGGAGCCGTGAACTTCTGGCCGTCCACGTCCGTCAGCTGAAGGTAGGCGGCGCTGGTCTCCGAACCGGTCATCGGCGCCGGCAGGGTAATCGTGGCCTTCGCGCCCATCTGAGCCCGCAGGCCGAACGGGCCGGGGGCGAACTTGTTGTAGGCGTAGTCGTTGGCAAAGGCCGACTTCGGCGTCTTCGACAAGGTCGTGGTGTCCCACTTGGCGATCGGCGCCTTGTTGGCGTCCAGAAGGCTCGCCTGGACCACGTGGGCCTGCGATTCCGGCGTTCCGGCGTCGAGATAGACGTGGAAGCGGACGCTCCCGTCAGGCTGCACGGCGACTTGCGACAGGCTCAGGTGATGCTTGGTCGGGCTGACCGGCCCGCCATGGAAGGGTCCTATGACCGAGCCGCGATAGTAGCTGTAGGTCGCGACGTTGAAGATCGCGACCAGGGCGAACACCACGAGGCCCAGGCGGCGGAAATCGCGGGTCGGCAGGCCAAGGGGAACGCCGCCGGCCATCCACCGGAACCACGTTTTCCCGGCGAGGCCCGGGCGACGTTCCGCGAGACGGCTGTCGATGGAATAGGCCCCTGCCCCACCCAGAAGCAGCGTCGCGCCCATGGCGAGGTTGCACGCGGCCATGGTCCATTCGTCGATGCAGGTCGCGCCCTGCCATCCGAACATCAGCATGAGCACTACGGAAAAGCCCATGGAGACCAGCGCGGCGACGCGGGTGAACAGTCCGACCATCAACAGGGCGCCGACGATGAGTTCGGCCGCGCTGAACAGGATGACGCCCGCATAGAGCAGGTAGAAGTGGTTCAGCATGTAGCTGATCACATGATCCATGCCGAGCAGCGCGCCTGGCATGGCGGTCTGGAACTTGTTCGCCATCCAGCTGTGCCCGCCGCTCGGGTCGAGCTTGGACGGCGCATAGATGAATCGGCGCGAACCGCCGCCCCAGTAGATGAAGCCCTGGATGAAGCGGACCGACAGCAGCGCGACTCCAGCGTTCCACCAGTCTCCGCGCGTGTCTGAAACCGCCGCCTTGGGGCGGCTGACGGCCCCATGCAGCGGCTGAGCGATTTCAGTCATGGAAAAACCTCGTGTTTCATTGCCAGGACCGACGCCCTCGCTGAGGTTTGAGGCTGCGCCTCCCAGTCGCGAGCTTCCAACGAAACTCACTGTTCATATTGATCGGTCGGACTGGTGCTTGTCCCTCCGGGCTCTTATGAGCGCTCTCGCACACACATCAGCCAAGGGTCCGTCAGAAGGACCCGCTTCAGCCCCCGTCCATCGCGCGTGCGAGGGCAAGGAAGGCGTCGCCGGCCTTGCTGCGGAAGCGCTCCTTGTGGCGCAGGACGTAGTAGGGCCTGGCCGGAAGCTGGAAAGGAACTTGCCGCACCAGGCCGGCTTCGAGAGCGGGGCGCGCGACGCTGGCCGAGATGGCCGTGGCGCCCAGGCCTCCCTGCACGGCGGCCAGGATCGCCTCGTTCGCCGGAAGGGTCAGGGCGACCGGCAACGTCTTGGGGTCGACGCCGCAGCTCCTGACCGCAGCCTCGAAGGCCGATCGCGTTCCCGATCCCCGTTCGCGCAAGACCCAGTTGCTGGCGGGAAGGTCGGCCGGCTCGATCTCGGACCGGCCGGCCCAGGGGTGGTCCAGCCCCACCACGACCATCAACTGGTCCTGACCGATCGGCTGCCTCGACAGGACCGGGTCGTCGACCTCGCCCTCCACCAAGCCGAGCTCGGCATAGGATTCGGCGACGGCCTTGGCGACGTCGGCGGTGTTTCCGATCTGGATGTCGATGTCGATGCCCGGATGGGCCTGGCGATAGGCCACGATCCGCTCGGGCAGCCAGTAGGAAGCGATGGTCAGGCTGGCGTGCACCGAGAGCCTGCCGCGCTTCAGGCCGCCGAGATCGGCCAGGGCGGTCTCCGCCGCAGCGGCGCGAGCGAGCACGGCCTTGGCCTCTTCAAGGAAGACCTGGCCGTTCTGGTTGAGGACGATGTTGCGGCCCACGCGGTCGAACAGGCGAACATCGTGTCGCGACTCCAGGGCGGCGATGGCGGAGCTGACCGCCGACTGGGTCAGGTGCAGTTCCGCAGCAGCCTGGGTGACATGCTGGCGCTCGGCCACCGCGACAAAGATGCGAAGTTGTTCGAGAGTCATTCGAAGGCCCACGTCCCTTTCTGGCGATTATCTTCGCCAATGCACGTCAGGGCCACGCCCGTTTCGCGCTGGTCTTGGCGAACCCGGCGATCTCGTCTGCCCACGTCAGAAGCCGTTGGTAGACCGGCGCACGGTCGCTGCGGCGACCGTCCCGTCGGCTGACGGAGTAACCTTCACCGTCCAGGTCACGTCGGCGAGTTGGGCGTAAAGGGGATCCCGATCGAACGACGCATGGGTGCAAGTGATCGGCTCGCCTGGAGCCCGTGGCGTGCGACAGAAGGCGCTTGCCCTGCGGAGCGTCTCGAGGGCCGAGGCGATGGGCGTTCCGGGGGGCAACTTCTCGGCCACGAACGCCTGCGCCGCGGGAACACGCTGATCGTGGGTCAGGTACTCGACGCCAGCGAAGCTGAAGGGCCTGGCGCTGACCTGCGCGGCGGCGGCCAGGGAAGCGGCCGTGACGATCGTGGCGGCGATCGCCTTCACGTCACGAGTCTTTCCTTCGGTGGACATTTCGATGTCTCCCTTACCTTCGCCACTCACGATTATCTTCGTGAGATCAACGGGCGGCGCGAGATCGAATTCCTCCAACGGTTGTTTCGTCGCGAGCCGAACTGCTGAATTGATCGATCGCCGCAATAGCGTTCGCCCGCCGCGACTTCGTCACGACGGACTTGCAAGATCATTGTGCCGCGGATGGGGACCGCGCAGCAGTGAGATTGTTGCGGATTTCCGCCGATCCGGCGGTAAATTATGGGCAGAGTCGTCAGGACGACTGTCGACAGCGGGCGAGCGGATCATGCGCCCAGGCCTGCGCCGAGCTACCGTTAGTCTCGTTGAGGGTCCCGCGCTCCGGACGAGAGGCCTGCGCCGGCGCTTACATGGTCGGCGTAAGACCTCCCGTTCCGTAGACGTGGACCACACCAGCCGGCTCGACCGCTTGGACAACGCTTCCAGTCGAACGGACCGGGAGGGCTGTGCATACTGCAGCTTTCGCGCCGGCTCTTTCCATGGGTTCGGTCCGAGCTCTTCAGTAACCGTCGGTGGAACGGCTCACGATTGCTTTGGCGACCGTCCCGTTGGACGACGGCGTGACCTTTACCGTCCAGTTCACGTCAACGAGGTCGGCGCCATCGGGATGACGCTCAAACGACGCGTGGGTGCAAGTGATCGTCGCGCCTTGTTGACCGGGCGTCCGGCAGTAGGCGTCTGCCTTCCGGAGGATGTGGAGCGCCGAGGCGATCGGAGTTCCGGGGGGCAGTTCATCAGCCACGAACGCCTTGGCGGCGGGCACGCGCTGATCGGACGGCATGAACTCGACGTGGGTAAAGTTGAAAGATTGAGCGTGCGCGGCGGCGCCGGCCAGGGCGCTCGAGGCCACGATCGCCACGGCGATCGCCTTGAGACCGAAGGCTTTCTTATCCTTTGCCATTTTCTATTCTCCGTTGCTTCTGTTTTCCAAGATCATCTTGGTATGGAGAATGTAGGTATTTGATCGCCACCGCTCCAACGCATTTTCCTGCTTGAGTCGACCAGTTAATTTCATGATCGA
>DATHPX010000300.1:0-4681 GCA_035483335.1 Caulobacteraceae bacterium
GCGACGTGCTCTGCGAGATGGACCGCCGCGGCCAGAAGACCAACGCCGGCTACTACGACTATGACGAAAACCGCGTGGCGCGGCCCTCCCCTGTCACCGAGAAGGTGATCAAGGACTTCGTGGCCAAGTCGGGCGTGAACGCGCGCGAGATCACCGACGAGGAGATCCTCGAGCGGTGCCTCTATCCGATGGTCAACGAGGGGGCGAAGATCCTCGAGGAAGGCAAGGCGATCCGCGCCTCCGACATCGATGTGGTCTGGCAGAACGGCTACGGATGGCCCGTCTACCGCGGCGGCCCGATGTGGTGGGGCGAGCACGTCGCCGGCCTGCCCAAGGTCCTCGAGCGGATGAAGGAGTGGGAGGGCCGGATGGGCGACACGTACAAGCCCGCCGCCCTGCTCGAGCGCCTCGTCGCCGAGGGCAAGGGCTTCGGCGGCTGAGCCCCGTCCGACTGACCGCAGGACCGGTAACACCCGGTCCTGCGGTCAAATCACGCGCGTCCGGCCTTACTCCTGGTGTGCAAGACGCCTGCGTCGGCGCGTGACGGCGCCTGTGGCGCCCACGCCCAGGAGCAGCAGGCTCCACGTTGCAGGCTCTGGAACGCCAGGCGGGTCGCCGCCGCCCGTCCCGACGGCGTTGTCGAACACGACGATCGAGGTTGGCGTGAGGGTGAGGCTGACCGTGTCCAGCACCATCGGGTTGGTCGGGTCGCTGTAGCTCTCAGTGAGGCCGCCGGTCGCGACGTCGCCCAAAGTCACTACGTGGGCCAGGTCCGTGCGGTAATCCGGGTTGGTCACGAACGGATCGGTCGCGCTGGAAATCTTGCTCCAGACATCGAGATCACCCGGGCCCCAGTTGGCGTCCTCCGCTTGATAGTAGGCCTCTGATTGACCGGAGGCGGGCGCCTGTCGCAGGGCTTCGCCGTTGGTCCAGAGCCCGCCGTCGTCATAGGTCGCTCCGCCGATCGTGATGCTTGCCATCACCGGCGAGGTTCCGTTGTCGTATCCCCCGGAAACGCTGGATCCGTAGGGTGGATTGAATGTTTGATTGAACGGTTGGGATTCCGGATTACTGTCGAATACCTGGTATTTTATGTAGAATGGTTTTCCGATGAGTCTTTCATTTGGTGTTGAGAATAGCAAATCGATGCCCGACTGCGCCGTGACCTGACCGCGGACGATGACCGTCTCATCGGCGTGAGCGAATCCTGCTGTCGCCCCGAGAACGGCGGCGATTGAAAAGCCAATTCCACGAACGCTCATCACGGTTCTTCCCCGTCAGACGGCGCCAACCCCAGCCTTAGATGTGCGACGATCTGACCCGTTCAGTCGCGGCAGGTCTATGTCTGGTTTTCGACATAACTTGTCGGTTCTGACCGGACGCCGTTGGCATGTGGCGGCGGCGCCACGGTCTGCGTCGGGTCAATGGAAATCGCGGCTGCGGACTAGGCGTTGGCGGGACGAACCCCCGTCCTTGCTGACGCCCTGATGCTTCAGCTCGGTCAGCCGTCCTGTGAGATCGGTGAAGCGTTCGGCAACGACGTGGATGACCTCGCCGGCTTTCTGCAGGCGGCCGTGGACGACCAGGAAGCTGGCGCTCATCACCGTGCGGCGGTTGGCGGCGAAGACGTCGCCCCAGACTACCGCATTGGCCGGCCCGGTCTCGTCCTCCAGGGTGACGAAGACCACGCCCTTGGCCGTGCCCGGACGCTGGCGGATCAGCACCAACCCCCCGACGCTCACGCGTCGTCCATCCTTCATCGACTTCAGGGCCGCAGCCGGGACCGCGCCCATCCCGTCCAGGAGATGGCGGAAGAAGGCGCAGGGGTGGGCTTTGAGCGAGAGGCTGGTGGTGCGGTAGTCCTCGGCCACATGCGCCCCGAGGGTCATGGCCGGCAGGGGAACGGCGGGCTCGGGCGGCGCGCCCATCAGGGCCAGCAGCGGCGCTTCCTGGACGGCGCGGATCTCGGTCGCCGCCCCCTTCATCGCCCATAGGCCTTCGCGGCGGTCCATCTTGAGCGACCGCAGGGCGTCGGCCTCGGCGAGGAGTTCCAGAGCGCGGGCGGACAAGCGCGCCGCCTGGGCCAGCTCATGGGCCGTGCGCGCGCCGGCTTTGCGCACCTCCATGAGCCGTTCGGCATCTTCCTTCTTGAACCCTTTCACCTCTCGTAGCCCCAGCCGGACGGCGGAGAGTGGATCCTCCTCCGTGGAGCGTAGCGGAACGGGGGAGGGGGACCCCCGAAGGGGGTGGAGGGGGCGAGGTTCGTGATCGCTTTCAACTGCGAACGGCGTTGAAGAAACAGCCCCCAAAGCCCGAGTTGCGGCCGCCCCCTCCACCGCTTCGCGGTCCCCCTCCCCCACGCTACGCGTGGAGGAGGATTCAAGCGGTTCCAGCGTGCAGTCCCAGTCGCTGGCGAGGATGTCGATCGGGCGGACCTCGACGCCGTGCTCGCGCGCGTCGCGGACGAGCTGGGCGGGCTGGTAAAAGCCCATCGGCTGGCTGTTGAGGATGGCGGCGCAGAAGACGTCCGGGTGGTGATGCTTGATCCACGCCGAGACCCAGACCAGCTTGGCGAAGCTTATGGCGTGGCTTTCGGGAAAGCCGTAGGAGCCGAAGCCCTCGATCTGGCGGAAGCATCTCTGGGCGAAGTCGGGGTCGTAGCCACGCGCGACCATGCCGGCGACGAACTTCTCCCCATACACGCCAACGTCTCCGGTGTGCTTGAAGGTCGCCATCGCCCGGCGAAGGCCGTTGGCCTCCTCCGGCGTGAACTTCGCCGCCTCGATCGCCAGACGCATGGCCTGCTCCTGGAACAGGGGCACGCCCAGGGTCTTGCCGAGTACGGCCCTCAGCTCGTCCGGCGGCCCGTGCTCGGGGGCGGGAGCCGGGAAATCCACCGGCTCGCGTCCCTCGCGACGGCGCAGATAGGGATGGACCATGTCCCCCTGAATCGGGCCGGGCCGCACGATCGCCACCTCGATGACGAGGTCGTAGAATCGCCGGGGCCGCAGGCGCGGCAGCATGGACATCTGCGCGCGGCTCTCGACCTGGAACACCCCCACGGAGTCGGCGTGCGAGAGCATCTCGTAGACGTCGGGATCGTCCTCAGGGATGTCGGCCATGTCGGCGATCCCCAGCAGGTCCATCGACTTCCTGATCGCGCTGAGCATGCCCAGCGCCAGGACGTCGACCTTCATCAGACCCAGAGCGTCGATGTCGTCCTTGTCCCACTCGATGAAGGTGCGGTCCTTCATCGCCCCATTGCCGATGGGCACGGTCTCGTCGAGCCGCCGCTTGGTGAGGACGAAACCGCCCACGTGCTGCGACAGGTGGCGGGGAAAGCCCATCAACTCACCCGCCAGGGTCGTCGCGCGGCGGATTTCGGGACTGTCGGGATCGAGCCCGGCCTGGCGGATGTGGTCCTCCGGCAGGCCTTCGCCCCAGCTGGACCAGACGGTGTTGGCCAGGGCCGCGGTGATGTCCTCGGAGAGGCCCAGGGCCTTGCCCACTTCGCGGATGGCGCTGCGGGAGCGGTAGTGGATCACCGTGGCGCAGATCGCCGCCCGGTCCCGGCTGTAGCGGTCGTAGACGTACTGCATCACCAGTTCGCGCCGCTCGTGTTCGAAGTCGACGTCGATGTCCGGCGGCTCGTCGCGCTCGCGCGAGATGAAGCGGGCGAAGAGGAGGTCGTGGTCGGGCTTCATCGGGTCCACGGCGGTGACGCCCAGGCAGAAGCAGACCACCGAATTGGCTGCCGACCCGCGCCCCTGGCACAGGATCCCCTGGTCCCGCGCCCAGTGGACGATGTCGTGCACGGTGAGGAAGTAGTTGGGATAGTTCAGCTCCTCGATCAGGGTGAGCTCCGCCTCGAGCGAGGCGCGTACCTTGTCGGGGATCGTCTCGCCATAGCGCCAGGTCGCCCCGGCCCAGGCGAGGTCCGTGAGATGGCCGATGGCGGTCTTGCCCGGCGGGACCGGTTCGTCGGGATATTCGTAGCGGAGCTGGGAGAGATCGAATTCGATCCGCCCTGCGATCTCCTGCGTGCGGGCGAGCGCCTCGGGCCAGGGGGCGAACAGCCGCGCCATCTCCTCGGGGGGCTTGAGATGGCGCTCGGCATTGGCCTCGAGGGCGAGGCCCGCGGTCTCGATGGTTGCGCCTTCGCGGATGCAGGTGACCACGTCCTGCAGCATCCGCCGCTCGGGTCCGTGATAGAGCACATCGCCGACAGCCACGAGCGGCGCGCCCGCCGCGCGGCCAAGGGCGTCTAGCTGACGCAGTCGCCTGAGGTCCTGGGCTGCGAAGCTGCGCGAGCCGGCCAGCCAGGCGCGTCCGGCGAAGGCGCGCGCGAGATCCTGCAGATCCGCCTCGAACGCGGCGTCCAGCCGGGGCGGCGGCAAGACGATCAGCAGCTGGCCCTCGCTATGGTCGAACAGGTCGGACCGTTGGAGGTGGCACTCGCCCTTGGGCGAACGCCGCTGGCCCACGGTGAGCAGGCGCGTGAGGCGGCCCCAGGCGGCGCGGTCGGCGGGATAGCAGAGGACGCTGGGCGTCCCGTCGGCGAAGTCGAGCCGGGCGCCGACGATCACCCTCTGGCCGATCTCGCGGCCCTTGGCCCAGGCGCGTACGACGCCGGCCAGGGTGTTGCGGTCGGCCACGCCGATCGCCGAGAGGCCGAGCGCCT
>DATHPX010000301.1:0-2756 GCA_035483335.1 Caulobacteraceae bacterium
CCCACGCATTCACATTCTGGCCCAGCAAGGTGATCTCGCGCACGCCGCGCGCGACCAGGGCGCGGGCCTCCGCCTCGATCGCCGAGGCCGGGCGCGAATATTCGGCGCCGCGGGTGTAGGGCACCACGCAGAAGGTGCAGAACCGGTCGCAGCCCTCCTGCACGGTGAGGAAGGCGGTCACCCCGCCTGGATCGCGCCCAGCCGGCAGGGCGTCGAACTTCTCCTGCGCCTCGAAGTCCGCGGCCAGCCGCTCGCCCCCGGCGCGGTGGGCGCGGGCGATCAGCTCGGGCAGGCGGTGATAGCTCTGGGGGCCGACGACGAGGTCGACCACCGGGGCGCGGCGGAGCATCTCCTCGCCCTCGGCCTGGGCGACGCAGCCGGCGACGGCCACGAGCATCTTGCCCCCGTCCTCGGCCTTTTGGCGCTTCAGGGAGCGCATGCGACCAAGCTCGGAATAGACCTTCTCGGTCGCCTTCTCGCGGATGTGGCAGGTGTTGAGGACCACCAGGTCCGCGCCGTCGGCGCTGTCGGTCTGCGCATAGCCCAGCGGGCGCAGCACGTCGGCCATGCGCTCGCTATCGAGCACGTTCATCTGGCAGCCGTAGGTCTTGATGAAGAGGCGCTTGGCCGGGACGTCAGTCATCGGCGGGGACTGCGTAGAGCTCCAGCCGATGGTCAACCAGATTGTATCCGAGCCGCTTGGCCACCGCCCGCTGCAGGGCCTCGATCTCCTCGTCGACGAACTCGATCACGCGGCCCGTCTTCATGTCGATGAGGTGGTCGTGGTGGATGTCGCTCGCCTCCTCGTAGCGCGAGCGGCCGTCGCGGAAGTCGTGACGGGTCAGGATGCCGGATTCCTCGAAGAGGCGCACCGTGCGGTAGACCGTCGCGATCGAGATGTGCGGGTCCTCCGTGACACAGCGGCGGTGCAGCTCCTCCACGTCCGGATGGTCGTGACAGGTCGAGAGCACCCGCGCGACGACGCGGCGCTGCTCAGTCATCCGCATCCCCTTTTCGATGCAGAGCTTCTCCAGTCGTTCCAAACGGCAGGTATCCTTCGGGGGCCCGGGTGAAACATAAGGCCACGCGGCCGCGGTGTTAAGAACCGCCCATCGCCTGGACTGTGCTTGCCTCATTTTAGGTCCGTCATGGCCGGCCGTCAGTGCCGGCCACCCATGGTTCGGCTGTACGAACAGATCGGGTGGCCGCGCTCGTGCGCGGCCAATCGTCCGAACGTTGGATGACCCTGCGATGGGTGGCCGGCACTGACGGCCGGCCATGACGGATTTTAGGGGGCAAGCGCGGGGAATTTCTCACAGCGCACGGCTGAGGATGCGGGCGTCGGTGGCGGGGCCGTTGGGGCGTTCGTAGTAGCGGGGGCGGAGGCCGATCTCCTCGAAGCCCAGTTCCGCATAGAGGGCGCGGGCGGCGGCGTTGTCTTCGGCGACTTCGAGGAACATGCGGTCGGCGCCGGCGACGATGGCCGACTCCATGGCCGCGGCCATCAGGGCGCGCCCTACTCCCGAACGCCGGGCGTCGGGGCGGACGGCCAGGGTGAGGATCTCGGCCTCGTCGGCGGCGACGCGGCCGAGGACGAAGCCGTCGGGCGGATCCAGCAGGTCCCGGGCGCCGATCCACGCGAAGGCGCCGGGCGTTTCGATCAGCTCGGCCAGGACCTTGGCGCTCCAGGGCGTGTCGAAGGCGGCCGCGTGCAGCGCCTCCAGGACCGGCGCGGCCGAGGCGAAGGCGCGCATGAGCTGGGTCAAGCCGGCCTCTGAGCCTTGGGGATGGCGTCCGGCGGGCGAAGATAGAGGGGCGTGGCCGGGCCAGGCGGGCCGGCGGCCGCCAGGCGGGCGACGACCACGGGATCGGGAACGTCCGAGGCGGCGAGGCGCGCGGCGGGCCAGGTCGGCGCCAGCAGGGCCGCGCCGGGACCGCAGAGGGTGAAGTCTCCGTCCGGGAACGCCTGGACCAGCCGCGCGAGGGCCTCGTCCGAGGCCAGCACGTCGGGCGCGCCCAGCGGCTCGGCGCCCTCGAAGAGCTGCAGGTAGACGCGGCCGCGCCCCGCATCGATCACCGCCGCCGCGGGCCCCGCCGGCGCAGCGGCCGCGGCCAGGGCATGGAGCACGCCCACCCCGACCACCGGCTTGCCCAGCGCCAGCCCCAGGCCCTTGGCGAAGGCGAGGCCCACGCGAAGGCCGGTGAAGGAGCCCGGCCCCACGGTCACGCCGATTCTGTCCAGCGCCGAAAACGGCGCCTGCGCGCCGGCCATGAGCTCTCGCACCATCGGCGCGAGGCGCTCCTGGTGTCCGCGCGTCATCGGCTCGCTGAGCGCGGCGAGCGTGAGACCGCCTCGGACGAGCGCGGCAGAACACGCGCCCAAGCAAGTATCCACCGCCAGGACAAGCATTTCGGTGTGGGACAGTTCTCGCACCCTTTTACTTCCCGTCATCCCGGGCCGTAGCGAGCGGAGCGAAGCGAGGACCCGGGACCCAGGGCCACATCACGGGTGCTGCGACTTCGCGAGTCGAGGCGCCCGCTACAGTCCCCTGGGTCCCGGGTCCTCGCTTCACCCGGCCTACGGCCAAGTTCGCTACGGCCCGGGATGACGGGTGAAAATGGGAATTCAGCGGTACTTCCCCCCTACCCCTCAAACGACTTCGCACGCCTCGTCGAACTCCAGGCGCGGGAGGCGGCCGAAGAGGCCGGGCTCATCGCCGTAGCCGATCGATCAGATGAAGTTGGACCGGATGTTG
>DATHPX010000302.1:0-3775 GCA_035483335.1 Caulobacteraceae bacterium
CTTCGCCAGTCGCATCTGTCACCGAAACGAAGGCGTGCGCGTGGTCGAACCACGGGAGGACGTCCGCCACATCGCGCGGATCGGTCTCGAACGTGGCGATCCGATCCTCGATACCCTGATTGTAGATCTCGGTGATGCAGACCGCGTCTTCCAGTTTCGCCGGTCGCGCACTCAGGCTCATGGCTAATTCTTCCAGAATTTTCGCAATATTGAGTACGGTAAGTTGGGGAAGTGAACCATGAAGCGGATGCGCTTGCACGTGAGCGCGCGCCCTGGCGCGGACGATCGAGTTCTACAGCGCCTTGTTCGGCCGGGCGGCGCTCAGACCTCCCGGGGCTCGTCCGAATCCGCCGGGATAAGGGACCGGAAGGCGAGGGGGGTGAACTCGATCTCCACCCGCCGCCCAAGACGCACCAGCTCGCCGTCGACCGTCAGAGGGATGCGGCGATGGCCCGTGACGACGACCTTGCGCACCTTTGCCCGCACCACGGCCGGGTCCTCCCGCCAATCGTTGAAAAGGGTGTTGACGCCCAGTCGCAGCAACTCGCCCGCCGAGCGAGTGTCGATCGCCGCGGCTTCCAGCATCTCCTCGTCTTCTCGCATCACCTTGGAGATCAGCGGGCACATGACCGCGATGGCTCCGGCCGACCCGGTGATGCAGCCATCGAAGACGTAGTCCAGCGGGTCGGAGACGCGCCGCCGCAAGGCCCTCGCCGCTCGCCTCGCCGCTTCGATGAAACGCCCTTCGCGCACCGCCTCGCGGGCGTCGGCCCACAGGGTCGGAGCCCCCGCCACGGCTGCGACGTAGAAGGCGAGGGGCCCGGCGCGGCCGCCGCTGACGCAGCGGAGTTCAGGATTGCCGAGCGTATCGGCGAGGGCTTCTCGCCAGCTCCGCGAGCCATAGAGCGCCCGGGGGAGCATGTTCATGGTGCCGCCGGGCAAGGGGATCAGCACATTGTCGCTTTGGCCTGATTTCTCCGCCGCGGTGCGTATCGTGCCGTCGCCGCCCAGGACGACGAGCACGTCGGCCCTCCCCACGGCCTCGTCGAGCGCCTTGTCGAGGTCCGACGGCGACGCGCAGATCACCTCCCCGTGCGCGAGCCCGGCGCCGTCAAAGATCGTACGCACCTCCGCGGGAGCCTGCGGCGTGAAGCTGCCACTCGCCGTGTTCAGGATCGCCACCAGGCGCTTTTGTAGGACAGCCGAAGCTGAAGGGTCGCTGCGCAGCGTGGAACTCCGGAACGAGATCATGCGTGAGCCAAAGGCGCGGAGGCCCCGCTCGTTCCAGGCTCACACACGATCTCGCCCGCCCCCGACCGAAGGTCGGGAGGCCGGAGGCGCGGTTCAACTCCTGACGGGTTCGGCCCGGTAACGCTGAGGGAACATGGCCTTAAGCGAATAGACCTTCGGCAGGTCATAGGTCGCGATATAGGGCGCGTCCGGATGCTTGAGCAGGTAGTCCTGATGGTAGTCCTCGGCCCGATAGAACCCTGTGAACGGATCCACCCTCGTCACGATCGGCCGTCCATACACGTGAGCCGCCTGAAGTTGGACGATATACCGGGTGGCGATCTCCTTTTGCACTGGCGTCATGTAAAAAACCTCACCTCGGTACTGAGGGCCGTCGTCGGGAAACTGGCGGTTCAGCTGGGTCGGATCGGTGGCGACAGAAAAATAGATCCGCAGCAGCTCCGCGTAGCTGATCTGCTGGGGATCGAAGACGATCTTCACCGACTCCGCATGACCGGTGGTCCCGGTGCTCACGGTCTCGTAGTCCGCCGTCGATTTCTTGCCCCCGGCATAGCCGGCCAGGACCTGTTTCACGCCGCGGACATGATCGAAGACGCCTTGGAGCCCCCAGAAACAGCCGCCGGAGAGGACAGCGACCTCCTCTTTGGCCGGCGACGCCGGGGCGTAGGCCGCGACGGGCGTGAGCACGGGCCGTTCGGAGTCCTGGGCGGCGGCGCCGATCGCCAAGGCCGCGATTGTCAGGCCAAACGCCGCAGTCGTCGCCAGGAGCGGCAATTTCGAAGCATTGGGGCGCATGGACATGAACCTTTGTCCTTGATGTGATGGCGACCGTCGCCGACGCCGATGGGCGCGCTGAGGATTCGTCCTCACGCGGCTGCCGGTTACATAAGATCAAGCAAACCCGGTTCGGCGAGCGGGGTTGGGGGGCGGGAGGCCTCGAATGACACTGGTGCTCAACGTCCTGTGGTTCGTGTTCGGCGGCTTCGCAGCGGGGCTGGCGTGGATCGTCGGCGGCCTCGTCCTTGCGATCACGATCATCGGCCTGCCCTGGGTTCCGGCGGTCTTCCGAATCGCGGCGTTCTCATTTGCGCCGTTCGGCCGCCAGGTCGTCGATCGCGCCTGGACCACGGGGAGGGGCGAGCCCGGCGGCGGGGCCATCGGCCTTCTGCTCAACGTCGTGTGGCTGGTGGTCGCGGGCTGGTATATCGCCCTGGCTCACCTGGTCGTTGGCGCGGCGCAGTGCGTGACGCTGATCGGAATTCCATTCGGGCTTCAGCACTTCAAGCTTGCCGTCATCGCCCTCGCGCCGGTGGGTAAGACGATCGTGCCGGCCTAGAGAGTCCTCGTGGCGCCGATCCTGGACAATCCGCCGGTTGTGGAAACGGTGGTCGTGCGCGCGCCTCGCCTGCCGCCCAGTCCGGCCGACGCCGCATTCTCGATCATTCAGCTGCCGTCCGAGGCGCTGAAGACGATTCCACGATTGGACGATGCGCTGGAATTGATCCCGGGCTTCTCGCTCTACCGGCGTGTCTCGAGCCTGGGGGCGAACCCGACCACCCAGGGGGTCTCCTTGCGCAGCATCGCCGGCTCGGCGGCCAGCAGGGCCCTGCTGACGCTCGATGGCGTGCCCCAGAACGATCCCTTCGGGGGATGGGTGATCTTCACGGGTCTGCCGCCGGAGACGATCGGCTCCGTCGATGTCGTGCTCGGCGCGGGATCGGGTCCCTATGGCGCGGGGGCGCTCACGGGCGTGGTGTCGCTCGAGACTCCCGCGCCGCGAGCCGGAGACTGGCTTGTGAACGGCCAGGTGGGCGCCCTCGAATGGGAGAGGGCGTCTGGCGTCGGCACGGTCGCTATCGGGGACACCCTGGCGACCTTCGCAGCCGCCGCCGAGAGCTCGAATGGATGGGATCCCATCCGCGACGGGCGGGGCCCGGCCGATACAAGCCTCACCCTTCGCGACTGGACCGGAAGCGCCCGTTTCCAGCGCGACTTCGGACGCGCCGTCGGCGCCTTGAGGGTGTCGGCGTACCAGGAGGACCGCAGCGCCGGCACCCTCTATGCGGGGTCGCGAGACCGCGGCGCACAGATCAGCCTGACCGCGGAGGCGGATCCTTCGCCTGATTTGTGGGGTTGGCGAGGGCAGCTCTGGGCCCTGGCGTCCGGCCTGTCGAATACCTCCGCTTCGGTCTCGACCAACCAGCAGACCGCGACGCTGTCCGACAACCAGTTCGCCACGCCTGCCCTGGGCCTGGGAGGTAGCGCAGCGGCGCGCCGTGTGTGGTCAAACGCGACCCTCGAGCTGGGCGCCGACGCGCGCGCAGATGGAGGAGAGGACCGGGAAACGTTCAATAACATCGGAGGTGTGCTGACCAAGCTCCGCCGCGCCGGCGGGGAGGCATTCGATGGCGGAGTCTACGTGGAGGGAACCGAGCGCGTCGGGCGCCTGCTGTTCGCTGCCGATGGGCGGCTCGATGACTGGCAGACTTTCGATGGCCACGACATCGAAAGTCCCTCAAACGCG
>DATHPX010000303.1:0-2505 GCA_035483335.1 Caulobacteraceae bacterium
AATCCCTCTTTGACGCGGCTCAAGACCTTACGAAGAGTATCTCGGGCGCCGGCGCTGTTCTCGATCTCCACGTGAGCTGACGCCAGCCTGAGTTCCCAGGCGAGTGCGCCCTGGGCGCGCGCGATTTTGAGGCCCTCCGCCAAGACGCCTACCGCTTCCGTCAATCGATCGGCGGCGGCAAGGCTCAGAGCGCGGATGCGCATGAGCTCGGGGAGACACCAGGCTTCTCCAGACGCACGACATCGGCCGATCGCGCCCTCCACCGTTGCCTGCGCGTCGCTGACTTGGCCGCGCGCCAGCAGTCCCTCCGCCAGGACGCCCTCGATCGCCGTGTTGTAGATACAGAATGGTCCCGCCCTGAGCGATCGGAGCGCTTCCTCTAGTCGCGCGATCCCTTCCGCCGCATGCCCCTTCCGGATGAGAATCTCGCCTTCGAAGGCGTCACTAAGGCTGTGCCACCCGCGGTACGCGGGCGCCGTGTGAGCCCGAAGCATGTCCGTGTAGCGAGCGGCGAGAGCCATGTCGCCGACCCAGAGGGCGATGAAGCAGGCGGCATCGCAAACAACGGCGCCAAGCGTCAGAGTGTGGTCGAGCGCCTGGGCTTCAGCGATCATCTGCTCGACCAGGGCCAAAGCCCGATCAGCGTAGCCTTGCAGCCAAAGATCGCGGGCGAGGGTGATCTGGGCGGTGAGCCGTTGGTCATATTGGAAGCGGACCAGATGCGATCGCCGCGGCTCGTAAAGTTCCAGCATCTGTTCGGCCTCGCGGCGCGAGCCGGCGAAATCCCCCAGGAAGTGGAGCGATTTGCCACGTAGGCGTCGGGCGATCACCTGATCCTGCGGGTCGCTTGCCTGTTGTGCGAGAGCGGCGAAGCGGTCAGCCATAGCAAGGGCTTCCGCCGCGGCCCCTCTGTTGGCGCACGCGATGAGGAGGGCCCAAACCGCCTGAAGTTGGTAGTCGACGTCCTCAAGCTCGACCGCCAGCGCCAGAGTCTCCTGCCGGGCCGCGGCCGCACTCGGCGTCCCGCCGATTGCTTGCACCCGCGGCCAATTCGAGACCGCATGGAGTTGCAGCATCAGTCGGCGATCCGGGCTGGGCTGATCCTTGGTCCAAGAGATCGCCCGCTCCACCCGCGCCATGCCCTCGTCGAAAAGCGACAGATGGAACCAGAGGGGCGCCGCGGCGGCGGTCAGCGCTGCGCCGATTGCGCCGTCACCTCCTGAGGAGAAGGCCCAGTCCAGCGCCGCTCGTAGATTGCCGAGTTGACTGGAATAGGCCTGCAGCCAGTCCCTCACCGGCCTCCTGCCCCATTCCGCCTGAGCCCTGTCGAAGGCGGCCCGAGTATGTTCGGCGTGACGTCGGCGGCAAAAGTCCGCCTCGCCGGCCTCGATCAGCTTCTCCTGTGCGTAAGCCCGGGCTGTTTCGAGCAAGCTGTATCGGAGCATCCCTCCCGAAGGACTCACGGCCACCAAGGACTTGTCGTGAAGGCTCGCCAGCCGCGCGCCCACATCCGTGAGGCGATGGTCACGTCCAATAACGGCGGCGGCGTCATCAGGGGTGAAGTATCCGCTGAACACCGAGAGCCGTCCCAGCGCCGCCTGATCCCCAGGGGACAGGAGTTGATAACTCCAGTCGAAGGTCGCGCGGAGAGTCTGATGCCGAGGCAGCGCCGTGCGACGCCCATGCGTGAGAACCCGGAAACGGTCCTCGAGGGAGTTGGCGAGCCCCTGTACGCCCAGAGAGGCCACGCGGCCGGCTGCGAGCTCGATGGCCAGGGCGATCCCGTCCAGCCGTCGGCAGATGTCGGCGACGTAAGGGGCGTCTGCATCGTCAAGCTGGTAGCCCCCAAGGGCGCAGGCGGCGCGATCTTCGAACATCTCCACGGCCGAATAGCTGCGCGCTTGCCGGGCGGAGAGGGTGGATGAGATCGGGGGCGCCTCCAGCGGGGAGAGCTGATGGACCCACTCTCCGGACACGCGGAGCGCCTCGCGGCTCGTCGCGAGGATGGTCACGCCTTGGGCCCGCCCAAGCAGGTCCTCGGCGAACGCCGCGGCTGAATCCACCAGATGTTCGCAGTTGTCGAAGATGAGCAAGACCCGCCGTCCCTCGACGGCGGCGCCAATCTCTTCGATTGGATCCTGCTGTGGGCGGAGATTGATTCCTAGCGCTGCGGCCACGCTGGCCGGCGCCTGGCTACCGTTCTCGATTGGCGCCAAATCGACGAAGGCGATGGCCTCGAACGCATTGCGCAGGCGAGCCGCAATGGCGAGGGCTACGGTCGTCTTGCCAATCCCACCCACGCCAACCAATGACAGCAAGCGACGGGCCGCCAGCTCCTGGACCAGGGCGTCGACGACTGCCTCGCGCCCCACGACACGGACGATCTGAGGGGGGAGCCGTCGGGGTTCGAGCGGCCTCCTGTCCGTCGCCTCGGGCGAGAGCTTTGCCGACGTCGCCTCTACGTCCAGAACGAAGCAATAACCGCGCCCCGGTACGGTCGTGATG
>DATHPX010000304.1:0-10751 GCA_035483335.1 Caulobacteraceae bacterium
GTGGCGATAGACGTCCTGTCCGACCTCCGTCACCTTGAAGTGACGTGTCGAGCGCTCGACCAGTCGGACGCCGAGTTGCGCCTCCAGGGCGGCGACTCGCCGGCTGACACGCGATTTGGGCGTGTGCAGCGCTCTCGAGGCGGCGGAGATGCCGCCGTTCGACACAACCGCCGCGAAGAGGGTCAGGTCGTTGAGATCGCGCATGGTCAAGCGTTCCGATGTGCTGGTGAGGCGGACCTGAGCGTCGCTGACCTGCCATACGCCTCGATGGCGCGCGCGCTTCGCGTCAGACGAAGCGTCCTGCGCCGTCGAGATGCAGGACTTCAGCGTTCGCGAAGCCGTTACCCAACAAAAAGGCGATCGCCTCGCCGATCTCCTCGGGGCGTCCGATCCGGCCGCCAGGCAGGTTGTCTGCCATCTGTGCGAGGAAGGCCGCGCGCATCTCCGGACCGAGCACGTCGAGCAGCGGCGTGTCCACGAGTCCCGGCGATATGACGTTGACGCGGATCGGTTTGAGTTCGAGCGCGAGATCCCGGGCGAGCGCTTCGACGCCGCACACAGCGGCGGCGATAACCGACGTGCCTTCCCCGGTCGGGCGATCGGCGAGCGACCCGCTGGTCAGGACGATCGATGCGGTCGGCGGCATCACCGGCAAGGCGGCCTTGATGGCGTAGAGCGGCCCGGCGATGCGCTCACGCACCGTGACGAGCAGTTGCTCGGGGTCCGCCTCGGCCAGCTTGCCGGTGACGAAGCTGCCGGCTGTGAACACCAGATGGTCGACCCGGGTCATCGTGCGGAACGCCGCCTCAACCGATCGCCGGTCGAGGACGTCGGCGACCGCCGTATGCGCTCCGCCGATCGATTGGGCCGCAGCCTCGAGTTTCGTGCGGGTGCGCCCGATGAGCGTGACCTCGGCGCCCCTGGCCTTGACGGCCGCGGCCGCCGCGAGGCCGATGCCCGAGCTTCCCCCGACCAGCACGACGTGAGCGTCACTGAGGGGAGAGTGTGTTTCCGGCGTCATGCGCATTTTTCCAAAAGGGGCGGGGCCCGCCTGTTCCGTGCGAGAGGTTGCCACTTCAGTTGACTTGAGCGCAGCGCCGAAAGGTCCGCAGACTGCGGACTCGGAATTGGGAATAGCCATGCCTTACGACGGCTCGGTGGGGTTTGGTATCGTGTCCACAAAACCTGTTCTTCGGACCGCCGGCGTCTCGCCTGCTCTTCTTGCTTTGCGTCCCGTGCTCGTTTCGGACGACGTACACAAAGCTGCAGGGAAAGAGCCGGCGGGACGCCGGCGGTCCCAGAAGAGTGGGTGGGGAACCCTGGGGAAGGACACCGGGCGTGCGGGATGATCCAGACCTCCCCACCCGGTCTCGCTTCGCTCGACCACCCTCCCCGAAAGGGGAGGGACAAGGTGTTCAGACCGGAGGGATCGCTGACGAGGCGCGCAGGGCGTAGCCGTGGCCGGGTGAGGCCTCGATCGAAGCGCGAACCCCCAGCGAGACGAGCTTGCGGCGGAGCCTCGCGGCGCAGCGATGCACCGGTTCGGCGGCGGGCTCGACGCCGTCCCCCCAGGCCACGCTTCTGAGGGTCGCGATCGCGACGACCTCGCCGGCGTGGTCGGCCAGGTGCTGGAGCATCCGGAACTCCACGGCCGAAAGCACGATCTCCGCCCCCTCACGGGCGATGGTCCGGTGGGCGGCCGCGAGCTGGAAGTCGAGGGATTTCTTGACCCCGCGAGGGGTGCGGCGGCGAAGCGCCTGCAGCCTGGCCTCGAGTTCGGCGAAGGCGAACGGGCGCACGAAGCAGACATCGGCGCCGGCGCGCAGCGCGTCAATCCGCTCACGCGCCACCCCCCGCGCGCAGATCACCACGACGATCGAGGCCAGGCCGACGAAGTTTCGCGCCCACGTCTCTGACGGTCGCGACCAGTCCAGGATCGCCGCGTCGAAGCGGAACTCTCCGGCCATGACCGGACCGTCGGCAGGATCGGCGGCGGCCTCCACCAGGTGCCCGGCCTCGCGCAGCGCGGCCACGAGATAGGCGTCCGGCCGCGCTTCGCTGACATAGAGGATGCGCATGGCCTAGCTGTTTGCCGGCCAGCACTCGAGGGTCGCCCGAAGTCCAGGCCTGGCGTCGGCCAGGCGCAGCCGGAAATCGTGCAGGCGCGCGATGGCGCAGACGATACTGAGGCCCAGGCCGGAACCTGGAGTCCCCAGCGCTCCCCGGCCGCGATAGAACCGCTCGAACACGGCTTGGCGCTCATCTTCCGGCACGCCGGGTCCGTTATCGATCACCTCGATCGCCGGGCCGTGGCCTGCGCACGTCAAGGCGAGCTGGATCGATCCTCCCGACGGAGTGAACTTGATGGCGTTGCCGACGAGGTTGGCGACGGCTTCGAACAGCAGTTCGCGGTCCGCGAGGATCTCGCGGGTTTCCTCGACCTGCAGTCGAAGCTCGACGCCGCGATCTTCGGCGATCGGCTCGTAGAACGAGCCCAGTTCATCGATCAGTTCGTCCAGGCGCACGGCGCCGAAGCCGGCCCGGCGCTCGCGCCGGTCGATCTCTCCGATCCGCTGGATGGCCCTGAACCGGGCGAGAAGGGTGTCCGTCTCCTGCAGGGCCTGATCCAGCGGGCCTGCTTCCGGATCGAGTTCGGGGCGCTCCTGACGCATCCGGTAGAGCAGGGCGCGCAGACGGTTGAGCGGAGTCCGAAGGTCATGGGCGACATGATCTCCCACGCTTTTGACCTGCCAGAGGAGCCTTTCGACCTCGTCCATCATGCGGTTGGAGATGCTCGCCAGCATGTCCAGCTCGTCTTGCCGCGAGGAGATCGGCAAACGGGCGCTGACGTCCCCCGCGAGGATCGGTTCGCTCGACTTCTGAATCTCACGCACGCGCCGCAGCGGATCGAGGCTGACGGCCGCGCTGACCGCCAGTCCCAGGACGAAGATCAAGGCGCCGCTCACGATCAACGATTTCTCTAGGATCCGGCGCACTTCGGTCAGGGTCTTGGCGTCGAAGCCGACGAACAGGGTCTCGCCCCAGGGCAGCCGCTCGGCCAGAGCCCGGGCGCCGGGCTGAAACCCCTTCTCCCTCAGCTCGCGGGGCCGTCCGTCTACGATCATGCTTGGGGGCAGGCGCCGGACATTGCCGGCGACCCAGGCGCCGTCGATCCCGAACAGGCCGTAGTAGTAGACGTTTCGGACGTCCTGGGCCTCTTCCGCCTTGATGATGGCGGGCAGGTTCTCGGGCGAGACCCCTTCCAGGCCCCGAGCCTGGCCGATCACGATCTCGTCCATCACCACGACCAGATAGCTCGCGGTGCTCCAGTAGATGAGGCCGAGCAGGGCGACGATTCCGGCCGCGAACACGCCTCCCAGAAGGACCGTGAGGCGGAAGGTCGTCGTCCGCCAGAGATCAGGCGGGCGCACGCAACGTATACCCTGCGCCGCGTACAGTCTGGATCAGGGGCGGGGTCCCAAGGGTCTCGAGCTTCTTGCGCAAGCGCCCGAGATGGACGTCCACCAGGTTCGTTCCCGGATCGAAATAATAGCCCCACACCGACTCGAAGATCATGGTTCGCGTCAGGAGCTGGCCTGCGTTGCGCATCAGGAATTCGAGCAGCTTGAATTCGGTGGGGAGCAGCCGGGCCTCGCTGCCGCCGAACCGCGCCTCGCGCGACACGAGATCCAGTTCCAGGCCGCCAACACGCAACACCGTCTCGCGCGCGGGTCCGCCTTGCCGACGGAGCAGCACTTCCAGCCGCGCGGCCATCTCTTCCGAGGCGAAGGGCTTGGTAAGGTAGTCGTCGCCCCCTGCGCGCAGGCCGCGCACCCGCTCGTCGACCTCGGTCAGGGCGCTGATCATCAGCACCGGCGTGTGGATGTTGGCGTTCCGAAGGATGGTCACGATGGTCAGGCCGTCGATTCCCGGCAGCATGCGATCGAGGGTGATCGCGTCGAACCGCTCGCTGGTAGCGCGGATCAGGCCTTCTCGCCCATCGGCCACCCACTCGACATGAAAGCCGTGCGAGGTCAGCTCCGACACGATCTCGCGTGCGGTCGCCTCGTCGTCTTCGATGGCAAGGATGTTGGTCATGCGCCCGGACTGCCGCGGCAGGCGCCCGGCCGGGGCGTCGCCGGACCCCAGATAGGGGCCAAGCTGGTCTCCTCAAAGGCAGCCCTGTGACACAAATTTCGGATTAGACGCGGAAGTTCGGCCTCTACGCCCCCTCGCGGCGCCCATGAAGGGTGCAGGGCTTTCAGATCTGGGTCGTCGCGCCGCCGGCGTGCGTGGACGGAAAGGACGTTCGGCGAGCATGGCGCTGGCGGGGCCGCGGATTTCCGGGCAGCTCGAGGATCGTCTGATCTTCGAGCCACAGCTGGACGCGATGCAGACCGGCGCGGTCGTGCAGGGCGTTGATGGCCTCGGCCTCGGTCGCGCAGTCGAGCAGTTCCGAGCGCAACGCCTCGCCGTGGTCGTCCAGAAACGCAAGGGTGTACCGGCTCACGGTCCAGTCTCCCGGATTTCAAGCTGGACTGTCGTTAACCTATTCGGACGCCGGGCGTGCCGTTTTTCCGCTCACAGTGACAAAGCTTAACCAAACGTACACAATTTTGCCGGAGCGCCCTCAACGAGCCATGATTCATTCGGCGAGCGGGCCCGGATCGCGAGTCGCCTTACCGAGAAGAGCGTGGGCGCTTAAGTAGGGGCAAGCGATAGCTCAGGAGGGCCGCCATGCCGCTGTTCCGGAAGTCCGCAGAGATCGTTTCGGCCGACCGCGCCCTCCCGGGGCGGGGCGCGCCGATCCCGACCTCCGATATCTCCTTCGTCAATCAGCGTCCGCTGAAGGGACCCTATCCGGAGGGATTGGAGATCGCCGATTTCGCGATGGGCTGCTTCTGGGGCGAGGAACGGAAGTTCTGGCAGGTCCCAGGCGTCTGGGTGACGGCGGTGGGCTATATGGGCGGCCACACGCCCAATCCGACCTATCAGGAGGTGTGCACCGGCATGACCGGCCACGCCGAAGCGGTGCGCGTCGTCTTCGATCCCCGCCAGGTGACCTACCAGGACCTGTTGAAGCTGTTCTGGGAGGGGCATGACCCGACCCAGGGCATGCGCCAGGGCAACGACGTGGGCACGCAGTACAGGTCGGCCATCTACACCCACAGTCCCGCCCAGGCCGAGGCGGCCGAACGCTCGAAGATCGCCTACCAGAAGGCGCTCGACGCGGCGCGCATGGGGTCGATCACCACCGAGATCCGTCCTGCCGGCGAGTTCTATTTCGCCGAGGACTATCACCAGCAGTACCTGGCGAAGAATCCGGATGGTTACTGCGGCGTCGGCGGAACGGGTGTCGTCTGCCCCATCGGCCTTGGAGTCGAGGCCTGAGCCCGGAGGCCTTTGACGCCGCCTGCCGCGCCCTGCCGGCGGTCACGACCGTCGTCCAGTGGGGCGCGGACAATGTCTACAAGGTGGGCGGCCGCATATTTGCGGTCGCCAGCAGCAGTGGGGTTTCCTTCAAGGTCAGCGACATCGCCTTCGAAGCCCTGACCGAGTCCGGCCGCGCCCGCCCGGCCCCCTACCTCGCGCGGGCGAAATGGGTCCGCTTCGACGACCTGGACGAGATGGACGCTGCGGAGACCACTGACTGGCTGGCCCAGGCCCACGCCTTGGTGGCGGCAAAGCTCACGCGCGCGCAGCGGCGGGAGTTGGGATTGGGGTAGTTCTGCGGATCCTCCTCCGCGAAGCGGGGGAGGGGGACCACGAAGTGGCGGAGGGGGCCGCCGCGGCTCGGATGTCTGAGGCGCGCTAGCGGAACGATCGCAGCGGAAGTTGGTCGAGAGCCCCGCCCCCTCCACCGCTTCGCGGTCCCCCTCCCCCATTCCGCTGCGCTTCATGGAGGAGGATCCATCCACCCGACCGCGATGATGGAGGAGGAGCGGGGAAACTCAGTCTGCGATCAAGCTCGTCTTCTGCGTGTCCCGCATCCTGACCGCCACCAGGCAGGCGGCCGCGGCGATCACGCTGACGTAGACGAAGAAGCCCCGCTCGGTTCCGACCTTCTTGAAGGCTTCGGCGACCAGTTCGGCGGTGCCGCCGAAGATGGCGTTGGCAAGGGCGTAGGGCAGGGCGACGCCAAGGCCGCGCAGTTCAGTGGGGAAGAGCTCGGACTTCACCAGGCCGTTCACCGCCGTGTAGGCGGCGAGGCAGATGAGCGCGGCGCTGATGAGGGCCAGGGCGGCCAGCGGATCGCGCGTGGCGGCCAGGGTCGTCAGGATCGGCCAGGTCGTCAGCGCGCCGGCGGCGAAGGCGAAGATCAGCAGGCGCTTGCGGCCGATGGTGTCTCCGAGCCACCCGAAAAACGGCTGCACGACCATCAGGACCATGAGGGAAGCGGCGGAGATCTCGGTCGCCGCGGGGCGCGAGAAGTGCGCCGTGCCGGTGAGGAATTTCGGCATGTAGGTGGTGAAGCTGTAGAAGGTTAGCGCGCCGGCGCCCGAGAGAACGAACACCATCGCCGCCTCCTTCGGCTGGCGCCTCAGCAGAGCGCCGACCGTCGAAGCGCGCCGGGCGGTCGCGTCCTCCGCGCGGAACAGGCTGGTCTCCTCCAGACCCGCCTGGATGAACCAGACCACGAGGGCGAGCGCCGCGCCGATGAAGAAGGCGATCCGCCAGCCGAAGGCCGAGATCTGCGCCGGGGTGAGCAGCGCCTGAAGGACGATGAGCACGCCCAGCGCTGCGAGCTGCCCTACCATCAGGGTCACGAACAGGAACGACGAGTGGAAGCCTCGCCTCGCGCGGCCGGCCATCTCGGCGACATAGACCGCGCTCGCTCCGTACTCGCCGCCCAGACTCAGGCCTTGCACCAGGCGGGCGGCGATCAGGATGACGGGCGCGAGCGGGCCGACCTGCGCGTAGCCCGGAGCAAGGGCGATGATCAGCGAGCCGGCGCACATCAGGCTCACCGACAACACGAGCGCCGCCTTGCGACCCCGATGGTCGGCGTAGACGCCCATCAGCCAGGCGCCGATGGGCCGCGCGAAGAAGCCGACTGCGAACACCGCCGCCGTCTCCAGGCGACGGTCGAGCTCCCCACCGTTTGGGAAGAAGGTCTTGCCGAAGTAGAGCGAGAAGCTGGCGTAGGCGAACCAGTCGTACCACTCGACGAAGTTCCCCAGCGATCCGCCGATGATCGCCTTCAGCCGCGCGCCCGCCAGGGTAGTCCGGGCCGACTCGGCCACCACACTCGTCATCGGCTGCTTCCACCCCTCGGCGGGCGGGCCCCGCTTAACCCTTTCCTTGCCCTCGCGAAGCCGCCGATCGCAAAGGAAAAACGCCCCTACAGCCCCGGCCGCGCCTCTCCCCACAGGCCCTTGTCGAGTGTCGCCAGCAGGTCGTGGATCAGCGTCCGGGCGGTCTCGCGGTCGAGCAGGCCGGACATCTGCAGCATCAACGGACCATGCAGCGCGGCCCAGTACATCTGGCCGATCTTCTCCGGATCGCCGGGCAGGGCGCCCTCGGCCGCCTTTTCGGAGAGCTGCAGGGTCATGGTGCGGTAGGAGCGGGAGCCGGCGCGCACGAGCTCGGGATAGTCGCCGGCGCTCGGCTGGCGGACATCGAACATCAGCTTGTACGCCTCGGGGTTCTCCTCTGCGAACCTGACATAGGCGTCCGCTAGGGCGCCGGGGCGAGCGGCGGGGTCGGAGCCGGCGGCGGCGTAGGCCGCTTCCAGCGCCTCGGCATGTCGGTCGAACGCCCGCGCCCGTACGGCGGCGAGGATCGCGTCCTTGTCCTTGAAATAGCGGTAGGGGGTCATCGCGCTCACGCCCACAGCCGCGGCGAGTTCGCGGATCGTCACGCCCTCGGCTCCGCGCTCGGCGAAAAGGTGCTCGGCGGCGTCGCAGAGTCGCTCGCGGAAGTCCTCGATGTCGGTCTGGGACAGGGTTCTGGGCAAAACGCGACTCGCGGCGAATGGTGAAAAACGTCTCTTGCCATGAGTTATAACTTACGGCATAAATTTACAACGTAAGTGATTGCGCCACGGGAGGACGCCATGGACGGAACCCAGACTCAGAATCCCTATCTGTCGGGCAACTTCGCTCCAGTCGCCGACGAGTCGGAGTTCGAGCTGAAGGTCCAGGGGGAAATCCCGGCGGGCCTTGCCGGCGCCTTCTATCGGAACGGGCCCAATCCGCAGTTTCCGCCCAGAGGCCAGCACCACTGGTTCTTCGGCGACGGGATGGTCCACGCCGTCTTCGTCGAGGACGGCAAGGCGCACTATCGCAATCGTTATGCCCGCACCCCGAAGTGGGTCGCGGAGCATCGCGCCGGGCGCGCCCTCTTCAGCATCGATCCGCGCGAGACAGATCCAGAGGCGGCTGGGCTCGACGGCGGCGTCGCCAATACGAACATCGTCTGGCACGGCGGAAAGCTGCTGGCGCTGGAGGAGGGGCATGCGCCCCTTGAGCTGGATCCCCTGACCCTCGAGACGCGGGGCTATGTCGACGCCTATCGCGGCCGCACGACGGCGCACCCGAAGATGGATCCCGAGACCGGCGAGATGGTCTGGTTTGGCTACTCGGTCGGGAGCATGCCCTTCTCCACCGGCATGTCCTACGGCGTCACGGCCGCAGACGGGACGGTCACGCGCCGCGACGACTTCCAGGCGCCCTATTCGAGCATGGTCCACGACTTCCTGGTCACGCGCAGCCACGTGCTGTTTCCCATACTGCCCCTGACAGGCAGCCTGGAGCGGGCCATGCGCGGAGGCCCGGCGTTCGCCTGGGAGCCCGAAAAGGGCTCGTTCGTGGGCGTGATGAAGCGGGACGCGTCGGTGGACTCGATCCGCTGGTTCCAGACCGATCCGTGCTACGTCTTCCATCCGATGAACGCCTGGGAGGAAGGCTCCAGGATCGTGGCCGACGTGATGGAATATCCGGTGGCGCCGCTGTTCCCCCTCGCGGACGGCCGCAGCCCGACGGAGCGCCCGCACGCTCGCCTGACGCGCTGGACCTTCGATCTGTCGGATTCGTCGGACAGCTTCCGGCGCGAGCCCATCGACGACCTGGCCGGGGAGTTCCCCCGTTTCGACGAGCGTCATGCCGGCCTTGCCTATCGACACGGCTGGTTCGCCGCCACGCGCAATCCGGGGTCGATGGGCTTCGATTCGCTCGCCCACATCGATCTCGCCAGCGGGACGCGGAAGGCGTGGGAGCTTCCATCCGGCGATTTCACCGGCGAACCCGTGTTCGTGCCGCGCAAGGCTGGCGCGGCAGAAGGCGACGGGTGGCTTGTGGCCCTGGTCTATCGCGGGAGCGATGACCAGAGTGACTTCGTCGTCCTCGACGCACAGGACGTCGCCGCGGGGCCGATCGCCAGCGCCCGCATCCCCCGGCGGGTGCCGTTCGGCTTCCACGGAAACTGGAGACCTGCGTGAACCTTGCCAGTCCGACGCCGGACGAGGACATCAGGCGACTGGCCGAGCGGCGCGTTCGCGCGCGCCATGGCCTGATGGTCCACGCCGTCGTGTATCTTGCGGTCAATCTGGGGTTGGTGGCGCTGAACCTCGCCACCTCCCCGCACTACCTCTGGTTCATCTGGTCGGTCTTCGGCTGGGGCATAGGTCTCGCCGCACACGCCTGGGCGGTGCTTGGCTCCATGACGGACGCCCACGAGCGCGCAGTGCAGGCCGAGATGGCCCGCCTGCGCGACCGCGGACGCTAGAATCGGTCAGTAGACCGGCCGCACTTCGATGCGGCGGTTGAAGGCGCGGCCGGCCGCGCTCTCGCGCTCCGCCAGGTAGTGATAGTTCCCGAGAACGAAGCCGACGTTGATCCGGTCGCGTGACAGTCCGCGCGCCTGCAGGTGTGCAATCACGGCTTTGATGCGGTCGTCACAGAGCGCCAGGCTCTCCTGCATGTCGCAGGGATCGTCGCCGAAGCCGTCGATCGTGGCGCTGAGGTTCCGCTCACATAACAGCGCAGCAAGTTGATCGAGCCCACCTGCGGCTTCGGTCGTGACTGCGGACTCGTTCTCCTGAAAATGGATCCGCCAGAGGGCCCGTTCGCCACCGGCGACGAACCGGCTCACTTCCCATTCGCAATGGGCGAGGACCGCGTTCCAGATCCCGGACGCCCAAGTTTCCGTCTCGTCCTGGGGACGACCCGCCAACAGGCGAGACAACCTGCCGAGCCAGCCGTGGTAACCGGCGAGGCCCATGGGGCTCCAGCCGTCCGGCGGACGCGACAGGTCCACGGTGAGGCGCGAACCGCCGGGCGTGGCCTCCACGGTGAAGGCGATGAGCTCGCTCAGGCTCAGCCGCCTTGGCGGATCGAACTCGGTGACTTGAAGAGTGACCCGCTTGCCAGGGTTGAAGACGCCGACACCGCCCAGCCGCGCTTCGAACTTCTCGCAAGGCCAGAGCCAGACGCCCAGTTGGCTGGGCTCGGTCAGCGCCGACCAGACCCTCTTGGGAGGATGCGGATACTCGCGCACGAACCGAAATGTCCGATGGTCGATGAAGCCGCCCAGTCGGAGGTCATTCGCCTCGCGGTAGGGCGTCGAGCGAGTCTGGCGCGCCGATATGCCGGTCGGGCTCATGGACTTTGCTCCTTGTCGGTGGCGGCCACGGCGTCGAGGTGTCGGCCAAGGTCGTCGAGGCGACGTGTCCAGACCCGGCGGCATTCGTCGATCCACCCGCTGGCCTCATCCAGGCCGCGCGGATCGAGGCTGTAGATCCGGCGCTGCGC
>DATHPX010000305.1:0-2369 GCA_035483335.1 Caulobacteraceae bacterium
CCCGATTCCGGAGGCCGCGCCGGTGACAAAAGCGGTCTTGCCCGCCAGCTCCTTCATCTTCGACTCCTCCGTTTTGCGCCCGTCATCCGCCCAGGCCCCCAACAGCAGAGAAGCCCGGTCTCGAAGATCTAGCCTGACAAAAGTTAGGCCATGAGCCGACGCGCTGGCCACATCCTCCTGCGTCCTAGGTCCTAAGTCCTAAGTCCTAGGTCCTCGCTAGCCTGCCAGGCGTCAGTCGTTGGGGGGCGGCCCCGCGGGGGCGCCAGGCGCGCGGTAGGGCGGCGGGCCGTAGCCATAGGGCGGGGGGCCTCCGGACCAGCCCCGTGGCGGCCCATACATGGGGCCGGGGCCGGAGGCGTAGGGGACTGGACAAGCCGCCGGTCTCACGCTCGAGGCGATCGCAGCGCCCGTGGACGCGCCCGCCAGGCCACCGAACAGCGCCCATCCCCCTGCCGCCCAGGGGCCGGCGACCGCGGCCGCCAACGCCGCTCCGAAGCCGCCCCCGATCAGGGCGCCGACGGCGGTGTTTCGGGCATGCTGGTTCACGCAATTGTGCCTGAACCACTGGGCGTAGCGGATCTGCCAGTCGCGGTAAGCCTGCCGGTAGAGCTGATAGTTATAGGCCTGCGCCCCCCCGCCTGGCGGTTGCGCGTAGGGCGGATATCCCTGCGCCGGGGCCGCATTGGCGCCCTGAGGCGGCGGGCCCGGGTCCTGTGGTTGCGCGCCCTGGGGATATTGGTCGGACCCCGGCGGCGGCGCGGGAGTCTGATTATAACCTTCCCCCGTAGCCTGCGCGCTGGCGGTAACCGGCTCGACCACAAGGGCCGCGACCGCGAGGATCGCCACGATCGCGGAGACGCTGGCATATCGCCGATCGCTCATCCGTCAGGCCTTTCGTTCATGCGCGCCAGGGCTTTGACGGCACCATAGCAAACCCCGCCTGATCTTCTAAACGGCGATCCTTCACGTCGCACCGTCCACGCTCCGGCCGATCGTCCTGTTGGGGAACCGCTCTGGCGGACCGGCTCCGAGCGCCTAACTGACGCCGTGCAACGATAGCGAGGCGGCGCATGGTTCGATCGGCATTGGTGGCTGGCGTCAGCGGCATTGTCGGCGCCACCCTGGCCCGGCGCCTGCTCGGCGAGGGATGGCAGGTCAGCGGCCTCGCCCGGCGGCCGCCGGGCGACATCGAGCGCCTGCGCCCCGTCGCGGCCGACCTGCTCGACCCGGCGGGACTGCAGGCCGCGCTGCGGGACCTGCGTCCGACCCATGTGTTCATCACCACCTGGCTGCGCCAGCCGACCGAGTCGGAGAACATCCAGGTCAATGGCGCGATGGTGCGGAACCTGCTCGATGCGCTGCGCCCCGCCGGCGGCGTCAGCCATGTCGCGCTGGTGACCGGTCTCAAGCACTACCTCGGCCCCTTCGAGGCCTACGGGAAGGGCGCCCTGCCGGCGACGCCATTCCGCGAAGAGCAGCCACGTCTGGATGTGCAGAACTTCTACTACGCCCAGGAGGACGAGGTGTTCGCCGCCGCGGCGCGCGACGGCTTCAGCTGGAGCGTGCATCGACCGCACACCATCATCGGCTACGCCATCGGCAATGCGATGAACATGGGCGTCACCCTGGCGGCGTACGCCACCCTGTGCCGCGAGACCGGCCGTCCCTTCCTGTTCCCTGGCTCGGCCACGCAATGGAACGGGCTGACGGACATGACCGACGCCCGCCTGCTGGCCCGGCATCTGGAATGGGCCTCCACGACCGAGGCGGCGCGGAACGAGGCCTTCAACGTGGTCAACGGCGACGTTTTCCGCTGGAGCTGGATGTGGGGCCGCCTCGCCGAGAACTTCGGGCTGCAGCCCGCGCCCTTCCCGGGCGAGGGCGCGCCGCTGGAACAGCAACTCGCCGGCGCCGGTCCAGCCTGGACGGAGATCGCCCAGCGACACGGGCTTATCGAGCCCGATCTCGACCGGCTGGTCTCGGCCTGGCACACGGATGCGGATCTGGGGCGCCCCATCGAGGTGGTCACCGACATGAGCAAGAGCCGACGGCTCGGCTTCCTCGACTATCAGGCCACGGACGAGGCGTTCTTCGATCTGTTCGCCCAGCTGCGCGCGGCTCGGATCATCCCCAGCTCGTAGGATCGGCGTCCTGAGGCTGTGAATTAACCGCGCTCTCCCCCCAAATTCCGTCATGGCCGGCCTTGTGCCGGCCACCCATCGATCGACTTGGCGAGCGCTCCGCCATGGCCGCGCCGGGCGGCGCGGCCACGCCCGGTCACGCGCCGCTGAACCGCCCAGTCGTTCCGCCCGTCATGGCCGCGCTCGCGCGCAGCCACCGCGAACGCTCGCACAGACAATCGATGGGTC
>DATHPX010000306.1:0-35145 GCA_035483335.1 Caulobacteraceae bacterium
CAGAGCTCGTCCCAGAAGCGTTCGTCGGGCCACGCCTCGAGCGGCTCATCGGCGGCGCACTGGATGTAGTAGCGACTGCGGTTGCGCGATCGCATGCTGGCCAGCGCAAAGCCGCGCTCGTGATTGCAATAGATCAGCTCCTCCGCGCAGGGCGGCACATCGGCGATGACCCCCAGCCAGCCGAACGGGTAGACGCGCTCGAAGGGGGTGAGAGCCTCGGGGGGAATTGAGCCGCGGCTCACGCCATGGAACCCGTCGCAGCCGGCGATGAAATCGCAGTCCACGGCGTGGTCGACGCCGTCTTTGCGCCAGGTGACGCATGGATGCGCGGTGTCGAGGCCATGAAGGCGTACGTCCCTGGCCGCAAAGACGATCGGCAATTCAGACTGCTCGGCCGAGTCGAAGAGATCCTTCATCACCTCCTGCTGGCCATAGACGGTCACCGTCCGTCCTTCGGTGAGGCCCGCCATGTCGATGCGGAACAGCTCATCGCCGTAGGCGATATTGGTCCCAGTGTGCGTCAGGCCCTCGCGGCGCAGTCGGGCGTCCAGGCCCAGCCTCGCCATCAGGTCGACCGTGATCTGCTCGAGGATCCCGGCGCGCACGCGGCCCTCGACATAGTCGCGGTCGGCGCGTTCGAGCACCAGGCAATCGACGCCCGCCTGGCGCATCAGGTGCGCCAGAAAAAGGCCGGCGGGGCCTGCGCCGATGATGGCGACCTGGGTTCTGTTCCGGGGTTCCGACGTCTTGGACCTCCATCATGGGACGCGGTGACAGTGACCTCGCGCGAGCGAGCGGGAGATCGCGGGCGTTCAGGTTCAGCCACGCCGAAATCCACTATCGCTGGACAGAGGCTCGGCTTCCACCGCCGCGGCCGCGATCAAGATCGCTTCCGACCCAAAGCGGATCTGTTGCGGCCGCCCTCAGTTCGGAGAAGCTGGGCGCCGCACGGCTGTTCAGCTTGTTTGTCGCCCGAGCCCGCGCCGAATCCGAAGGCCCGCCAACAGCAGCGCCACGACGGCGAGGGCGGCGATCACCGGGACAGCGATCGCCGCCAACGCCAGCAGCCCAGACGCGACGTCCTCAACCAGAGATATGATCGGATTGGCGAGACCGGCCGACGTCGCCGTGCTTACGAGCCGGGTCGTGCTTTGCACCCCGTGGAACGCCAACGCGGTGGGTGCGCCGATGGCCAGTCCGGCCAAGGCGGCCGTAGCCGGATCCAACTGATGGAACACCGCACCAGCCGCGAGAGCGCCAGCGAGCGGACGCGTCACCGTGCCGACCGCGGCAAGCGCATGATCGATCAACGGTATCTTGTCGGCGACCAACTCAGCCGCGGCCGCGACGCACAGCCCGACCAGCATTGGCGTCGACGCCAGCCAACCGGCCTGCGGGTTGAGCGTCACTCCAAACAGATGGAGTCGAGCCGCGACGGCGAGGATCAGCAACGGCAGGAATGTCCGCAGCCCGGCTGCGGCGGCAAGCCCAAGGCCGAGAAAGGCGGAGAGAAACAACGTAGGCATCGTCGCCTCACCGTAAGAGACAAGCGGCGCCTAATGTTCGACGCCGTGCAGAGCCGCCAGCTCTGCAGTCGAAGACCGCGGTTGTCCGCGCCCATCCAGGCGCGAGCGGGCGACGGATGGCGCAATGCTAACATGTCCGTTTCTCGGAGACGCCCTGGCGGCCGCTCTCGACCGACCCATGGCGGACCTCACGTGAACGAAGCGCAATGGCTTGGGAGGTGTCGCGGGCTAGGACTATCATCCCCCGCATGTCCGCCGACCTGCCCGTGAACTTCCGACCGGACGCTTTCGCCGGGACCGTCGAGGATTACATCCTCCATAGGCCGCCGTACGACACGCTTATGCTGCTTGACATGTTGGACCGCGCCGCGCTCCCCACCAAAGGTGCGCGACTGATTGACCTCGCCTGTGGCCCGGGGAGGCTTACGTTTGCCATCGCTGAGCGCTTCGCCGACGGAGTGGCGATCGACCTAGAGCCGGAGATGATCGCGGCGGCTCGCCGGGCGGCGGAGGCGCGCGGCGTGCGCCATATTCGCTGGGTCGTCGGCCGCGCCGAAGACCTAAAAGCGCCTGCGGGCGCCTTCGATCTCGTCACCGCCGCCTCGGCCTTCCACCGCTTCGACCAGCCGCACGTCGCGGCGATGGCCTATCGCTGGCTGAAGCCCGGCGGTGCGTTTGTCACGGTGGGCGAGGTACCCGCGGGAGGGGACCCCGCCAACTGGCGTCAAGGGATCACCGACTTTGTCTGGGCCTACGTTGGCGAACCCGCACAACGCCTGCAGGGGGCGCCGAACCCCACGCCGGCAGAGGGCCGCGCCCATGAAGAGCAGGTGCTGCGCCACGCAGGATTCAATCCCGTTGAAAGCCGGTCGTTCGAGAAGTCGTACGTCTGGAATCTGGAGAGCCTGCTCGGCTACCTGCGCTCCACGTCCTTTGCATCTCGCGCCGCGCTGGGTGAGCGCCACGACGCGTTCGAGGCTGACCTGACCGCCTCACTTTTGGCCTACGACAGCTCCGGCCACTTCCCCGAAATCATCGCTAACGGCTACACCATAGCGAGGAAGCCGTCTTCGGTCGGTTGAGAGGAGGACGGTCCGCCTCGGGACGCTGGCGCCGTCACTCCTCGACGCAGCGGCTAGCCCGCTTCCCACCATCCCTGGCCTTCGCGCGAAGCTTCCTGCGGCGGATCCGGCTGCTCCTTCCGGTTAGGGCTCCGCCACAAAGGCGTGAACGTCGGCAAAATGGACTTCCTGGGACCCATGAATTTCGTCGACGCCTTGGCCCTTCACGAAGGTCGGCTATCCACCCTTCTCGGCCCTTCGGAACGTCTGTTTCCGGGTGCGTTGCGCGGGCGGCCGGTGACGTCAGCTTTCTGCGACCGTGATCAAGGTCAATTCCGACCCATCTGAGCCAATGGGAGCGTCCGCCTGCCGAGGGCGCCAAGTATTTGCATGAAGGCGTTAGGCGAACAGCCTGCTGGGTTTGGACCGGTTCGATCTAGTCCCATCAGGCTCTAAGGCGGCGGGGCGCCCGCCGGCGGTGAGAACGGCATCTGCTGGCGGGCCGGCTCAGGGAAGATCACGAAATCGGCGTGGGCCTGCCGCACCGGCTTGTCGCCCATGGCGTGGAGCGCCGCCTGCAGTTCGGGCAAGGCGGAATAGGGGAGCTCGAGGGTGTGCTCGTCGGGGTGACTGGGCGCCGCCTCCGGGATCAACTCGCCGGGCTTGGAGGTCATCTCTATGTGGGCGCCCATGATCCAGGACACGTGCTTGTCCTTCACGAAGGCGGCGACGCGGTCGATGCTGTCGCGATAGTCCTGGACGGTGTTCTGCCAGAAGTACAGGCGGTAGGGGCCGAGCGAGTCGCCAGAGAACAAGAGGCGCGTCTTGCGGTCGAAGACCATGATATGCGCCGCCTGGTGGCCGGGCGCGGGGATGATGTCGAGCACACGGCCGCCGAGGTCGTAAGGCTCGATATCGTGCGGCCAGTCGACGATCTTGAAGAAGTCAGCCACCTGTTTGGGATAAACGCCGACGACCGTGGTGTCGGGCCGATCGCGGAATTCGGCGTCGCCCTGGATGTGGTCGCCGTGGCTGTGCGAGTGGGCGACGACCAGGGGGATCGAGGCGCGATGATGCTTGGCCAGCCAGCCGGCGATTACCGCATCGACGGTCGGGCGGACCTTGAGCCCCCCGGCGCCGCTGTCGAGCAGGAAGGCGCGGTCACGGCCGAATAGCAGGTAGAGGAATGGCCCCTCGAAGTTGGTGCGGATCGACTGGCGGATGACGTAGGTGTCGTCGTCATAGCGTTGCACCTGCATCTGCGGCTCGTCGGCCGAGACGCCGTTGATCCATGGCTTGAACAGCGACGAAGGTGACTCAGCTGTGACCGGCGAAGCCAGCAGGGCCGCGACGAGGAAGCCCGCGAGGGTTCGTCCGATCGTCACCGCGTTACTCCTGTCCGCCCACCTGCCGCCCCGACGGAAGTTCGGCGCTGCGCCGGCGCCCGAGGCCGGAGGTGACTCCGCCCCTCAGAGCGAGGTTGCAATCGATCAAGTTCATCCACGAGGCCCCGGCAGCGCTTGCCCTAAGATCACGTCAGCTTTTCGGCGTTCTCTCAAGGCCCGCTCACCGCCCTCTGCGGCCCTTCGGAACGTCCGCTCGTAGGCGCGGTGGTCCGTTCAGCGCTTCAATGACCGCTTACCGGAAGGGACCTAATGACCGCTCGCGACTGAGGCTGTGTAAAAACTCGGACCGCGCAATTTTCGGCGCAACGATTTGCCCGGCATCCGGGCTATGAGCCTATCGCATGCAAGCCTTGGCTCAAGAAGGGTCGATTGGCGGTAGAATCTTGCGCAGGATTTTCGTCCAGCCGAGTTTTTACACAGCCTCGACCCAAAGCAGACACCGCCCACACTCCCCACAGTGGCCCTGTGCCCATGCCCAAGGTCGACGACCGCAGCCCGACGCTGCAACGCGCGGACGTTCGCACCCCGCCTCAATGAACGCCGTTATTGTACGAGGTGGTACAAGGCTCGATGTCAGGCTATGGTCGCCGGACGCTTGATCGGGGGTTTCCATGAAGCACCGAAAAGAGTTGACCGTAGCCCTGGCCATCCTGGTGGTAGGGGTCGGATTATCAAAGGCGCCGGCCGCCGCGACGGTTCTGCCGGCGGCCAACGGCGGCGTCACCTGCCTGTCGCTTTCGGGCTTCGTCACCAACCCCAAGAGCTGCAGCACCGCAAACGACAACGGCTCGCTCAGCTACGGCCCCGTCGCCCAGGTGCAGGGCTACGCCTTTGGCGAAGGCCTGACGGACGCCGCCAACTTCTTCGGTTATCTCAACTACAGTCTAGAGGTGGTCGGCGGCAAACCGGGCGACGTCGTCCCCCTCGACATCGCCGTGATCCTCAAGGCCCTGCCGATATCGATCGGCTACGCCTTCTCCGAGCTCGGGGTCGCCGCCGACGGGTCGGTGACAGAGACGATCTGCTCCTCGACTTGCGGCGTCGGGACGGGAGTCACCAGCTTCAACGGAATTCTCCACGTCAACGCCGTGTCCGGAACGGTCTACACCAACGCTGTGCACCTCGAGGTCGAAGCCGGTGGCGCCTTGGGCCCTGCCTCGGACTTCGATGGCGCTACGGTCAGCGCAGATCCGCACATCTATGTCGACCCCAGCTTCACGGACGCCAGCGACTACAGCATCCTGCTGAGCCCCGGAGTCGGAAACAGCCTCCCAGGCGGGGTTCCGGAGCCCAAGTCGTGGGCGCTGATGCTGCTGGGTTTCGCCGGCCTGGGCGTATTGATGCGCTCGAGGCGACGGATAGCGACCGTCGCCGCCTGAACCGAGCGCCAATCGCGGCGGCGTTTTCGCTTGAGCGCTGACGACCGCTTCCCACCCTTAGCGGCCCTTTGGAGCGTCTGCTTCCGGGTCGGTGGCGCTGGCGGCCGGGAACGTCGCGTTCCTGGGAGCTAGATCAAGGCCTCTTGCGACCCTGTCCGGCGGTTGGGAGCGTCCGCTCGTGGCAGAAGGGCGGGGTCGCCAGGGCCACGACTATTGGGATCTGTGGCGCCGGCGCTGGAGCGCTGGTCCCCCGGGGGCGGTTCGCGCGTTGGTTGGCGTGGACGCTACGCTCTCTCACCACCCGCGACCGTCACGGGCGGACCCACCGCTCACCCTCCGGACGGCCGCCCGTCCATGGAGTTGGCGATGATCTCTTCGAGGGTGTCGATAGCTACGTCGTTGGTGGATTTGAACTTGATACAATACCCGGTAATCTTCGCTCTTCCCAGTCTTTTTCCGTAGGTGTCCGACAGATATCGCTTGTCGTCCAATCCGATTATATAGATCGAAATTCCAGCTGTATTTGCGCTCAAGCCGACTTGATAGAATTCCCTCTGCTCCCCGCTGGCATACCTGCGCGTCGTTGTGCCGTATCCAATATTAGGATTTGAGACTATTCTTCCTTCTTCATTTTTGCCGTCCAAGAACCAAAGCTTACAATCAGGCGACATCTTGATGATGCGTCGATGCAAATCCTCAAGTTCACCACGTTTTGGCTGAGATTGATCGGCGATATATCTATCGATTTGCTCTTGCACGTTCATGCCGAGAAACCCTCACCTCACTCATCATCGCCAGGCTGTCAGGACGACGAACGACCCCGTCGGAAACCGACATTGGCGCGCTAAGTTTTCCGACGCTAGAAGCACGGGGCTCTAGCGTCCGATTGCCACCCTAAGCGGTCGGTTTGGAAGGTCTGCTTCCGATGCGTGCGCCACGGGCCCTATGGCGGCGTCGAGCCCGTGCGGGCCGACCAACCTACAGCGCGGGAGGCCCGCAGCGCCTCGGCCTGCTCGCGCCATTTCCTATCGTCGACGCCGATGACCGTGAGCCACAGCGCGAAGGCGCCTTCGGCGACGAGCGGTAGCCGCAAGAGACCGATGTAAGGGATGTCCGGAAGACCCAGGAAGGTGATGAAGCTGTCGCTGAGGTGGTAGGCCCCGGCGGCGATAATGAGCCAGCCGAGAACGGTCGGAAAAAACCTCGAGCGGATGATGAGGTAGCCGGTCAGCACACAGAACACTGAGAAGAACGCCAGGCTCACGCTGAACCCGTAGCTCCAGAGCCGATTGGCGCCGCGCACAATCCCTTGCAGCTCAGCCGGTTGGAAGGCGGTGCGATATTCAGGAAGCGTGAGGGTAAACAAGGGCGACATGTAGTTGAATATGTTGACCGCTTCGATCGTCGTCGAGATTATGATGAAGACGAGGGCGAGCAGGGCCACCAGTGAATTCACCGGCTTGAGCAGCTCGTAGAGAAGGACCCCCATCGGCGGATTGCATAACACCGTTATGACGATCGCCGAAAAGCCCATGCGATAGAGTTGCTGGTGCGCGATGATGTTGGCAGCTGTCAGCGCCATGTCGTGTGGGATGATCAGCTGGCCGCGAACCTGCAGGTAGCCCCACAGGGCCGACACGATGATCGCCAGATAGAACAACCCGGCCATGCGCGCGAGGAGACGCGGGTGGTTCGTGAGATTCATTGGGCGCTCCTTACGCGCTTCCTAGCAGGTTGCTGAACTGGTCGGTAATCCACGGGCGCGCGCATCATCCCCGGATCCAGGCGGCTCACGGCCGAGGGGCCGTATTCCGCTCGACTGCGGTGGCTAGCGTCGGTGCGCAGCTTCCTAGTTGGTTCCTGCACCTCCCTCCCTACATTTCGAGAGAATGGCGTCGACAACGCGGGCGATCGGCGCGCTGGCGTCAATGCTCATCGCATTCTTCGGAACATCCTCTTTCGTTGCGTATAATCGCTCGATCAGTTCCCGATCCTCTGGTGTTCCACCGAAGTCGGTTGGGTCAAGCGCGACGCGCTCATCGATACGCCGGTTCATGGTGTCCCGGTCGATCTCCAGGACAAACACGCCGTCGAACAGGTCGATGAATTTGGCGAAATTCCTTGAGCCACCGCAGAAAAAGGTGACCGCGACCTCCCGGTTCGCAACGAAGGCTCGTACTTTCTCCACATCCCAAATCTGGTGCTCGGACATCCAGATTGCCGTCGGCGTAGCCGTTTCGGGAGCCATCGGGAGACCCGTTTCCGGATCGCCGCGATACGCCAGTTCCCGGTCCCCATGGACGGCCTGGTAGCCGCGGCGCTGCAATTCCACGGCGACCGCCGTTTTGCCAGCGCCGGAAACGCCTTCGATCAAGTAATTCCTGACGCCCATCCTCGCTCCGGCTCGTCGGCGAACCAGCGAAGTTTCAACTACGCGAGGAAGCGGAGAACAATGGTCCGCCAAGCCCGATAGCGCCCTCTAAGCGTCCGCTTGGGATGACCGATGCTGGCGTGGCTGGCCGAGGAGTCTGGATTGCGCCCTTGTAACTGGGCTTGGCGCAACGGCTTGGCCATACGGCGGGCATGCGAAAGATAGTCTTCTCCCTGGCGCTCGCCATGGCCGCCGCCCCCGCCCTCGCAAACGCCGCTGGCACGATCGGCGACTGCCGCGTGGGCGCCTATCGTCTCCGGGACGGCAGCCTCGTCTCCATCAATGCGACGTCCGACGAGACGCTGCGCTGGCGCCGGCTCGACGGCACGACCGGCGCCCTTCATCCGCATCCCGACGGCGCGTTCACCAGCACCCTGGGGTGGAGCGACCGGGACGACGGCAAGACCGCGACCTTCTCCGACTGCGCAGCGGGCGAGATCACCTTCGACAAGGTTCCCGGCCGTCGCATCGCCTTCGAGGAGACCGACACCACCTTCACCAGCGGCGGGCCGAAGCTGGCCGGGCGGCTGGTGCTGCCGAAGGGCGACGGGCCCGTTCCGATCGTCGTGCTGATCCACGGCTCGGAGCGATACTCCGGTCGGGACCTCTACACCTTGCAGAGAATGCTGCCGGCCGAGGGCGTGGGCGTTTTCGTCTACGACAAGCGCGGCACGGGCGCGTCCGAGGGTGAATATACGCAGGATTTCAGCGTATTGGCCGACGACGCTGTCGCGGCGGTGGCCGAGGCCCGCCGCCTGGCCGGGAGACGGGCGGGCCGCGTCGGCTTCGAGGGCGGCAGCCAGGGCGGCTACGTCGCCCCGCTGGCGGCTACCCGCACCCCGGTCGATTTCGTGATCGTCGGCTTCGGCCTCGCCGTGTCCCCGATCGAGGAGGACCGCGAGGAGATCCGGCTCGAGATGGCGCTGAAGGGCCACACAGAGGCGGAGACGGCCAAGGCGCTCGAGATCGCCGACGCGGCCGCGGAAGTCGTCACCAGCCGGTTCACCCGGGGCATAGAGCGCTTCGGCGCCCTGAAGGCCAAGTATCGGAACGAGCCGTGGTACAAAGACCTGCGCGGCAATTTCACGGTCGACCTCCTGCCCTATGATGGCGCGGAGCTGCGGGCCAGGGCCAAGGAGCTCCTGGTCGGGACGCCGATGCGCTACGACCCCATGCCGGTGCTCCGCCAGCTTCATACGCCCCAGCTCTGGCAGCTCGGGACCGACGACCTGGCGGCCCCCAGCGCCGAGACCAGCCGTCGGCTGAAGGCTCTGGGCGCCGGCGGCCGCCCGATCACTCTGGCCCTGTTCCCGCGCGCCCAACACGGCATTTACGAGTACGAGACCAAGACCGATGGCGAACGGATCAACACCCGCAACTCCGACGGCTACTTCGCCATGATGCGCGACTTCGCCCGGGACGGGCGTCTGCACGGGAGCTACGGCGACAGCCGCGTGACCTATCCGATCGCGGCGCAATCGCCGAAAAGCGCCGGGGAGTAGCGGCCACAGCTACTGACGCCTAATGTCCGCGACGTCGCCCGCCGCCTCGGCCCCTTTCCGGAAAGCGGTCGTTCGCACATGTCGGCTTTCAGGCGCGGTCCTCCCGTCCGCTTGTGGCGCACATCCGATGTCGGTTGAGGTGAAGCTCGATGGCAGCTCGCCAGCCTCTGCGGCCCTTCCGAAAGTCCGCTCTCCGGAAGGCCGCCCGGCAAGCGCCGCCACGGGACCACCTCAGCGCTGGCATGGACGGTAAGCCCTGGCGGGACTAGCCTCGCGCCAAAGAAGACCTGGGAGAAGCGCCATGGGTCGCCAGACGGTTATCGACCATCGGCCTGCGCAACTCGAAGGAACCGCCTACGGGCGAGGTCCGCAGTCGATCAACGATCGCCTGGTCAGGGTCGGGCCCGGGACGCCGTGCGGCGAATACATGCGGCGGTTCTGGCAGCCCGTCGCGACGTCGCGGGAAGCTACGACGCGGCCGCGCAAGGTGCGGCTGCTGGGCGAAGACCTGATCCTATTCAGAGACGGCCGGGGCAAACCGGGGCTGCTCTACCCCCGCTGCATGCACCGCGGCACGACGCTCTACTACGGTCACGTCGAAGAGCGCGGAATCCGCTGCTGCTATCACGGCTGGCTCTTCGACGTTCAGGGCAATTGCCTCGAGCAGCCCTGCGAGCCGGAAGGCGGCATCGCGCGCGCCAATCATCGCCAGCCCTGGTATCCGGTCGAGGAGCGCTACGGCCTCGTCTTCGCCTACATGGGGCCGCCCGAGAAGGCGCCGCTGCTGCCCCGCTTTGATATCCTGGAGGAGCTCGGACCCGACGAGGAGCTGTCCAGCTCGGGCGGGCCTGCCTTTGGCTACGGCGACGGCCGGATGAAGGGCCGGGTCGACTATGTTCCCTACAATTGGCTGCAGGTGTTCGAGAACATCATGGACCCGTTCCATGTCTATGTCCTCCACTCCACCTTCAGCGGCGCGCAGTTCGCCGAGGGATTCAAGGTGATTCCCAAGGTGAAGTTCGAGGACCATCCGCTGGGAACGGTCTACCACGCCTGGCGCGACTTGCCCGACGGGCGCTCGATGGTGCGCACCAGCGTCGCCATGCTGCCGCATCTGGCGGCCGTGCCGTCGATCGAATTGGCGCCCGGCCGCTCGCCCAACGTGATGTGGCACCTGCCTGTCGACGACACCAACTTCATCCACTTCATCGTGACCGTCCGCCGCAAGGACGCCGCCCCGCGACGCGGCTTCGGCATCCCGCTCACCCCCGACGGTCGGGCCTGGCTGGACCTCACCGAGGAAGAGCACCAGGACTATCCGGGCGACTTCGAGGCCCAGTGCGGCCAGGGCGAGATCAGCTACCACTCCGAGGAGCATCTGGTCCGCAGCGACATCGGCATCGGCATGCTGCGCCGCAAGCTCCTCGAACAGATCAAGATCGTCGAGGATGGGGGCGATCCGATCGGGGTGGCTTACGAGCCCGGCCGGGAGATGGTGAGGATCGATTCCGGCAACTTCTTCGAGGAGTCGGCGGCGGCTTAAGGACCAGGGTGAGAAAACCGTTCGCCCTCGAAAGCCATGCGCGTTCTAGTTGTGGCTGAAGCTCGGACCCGACGTCGGATTCGGGATGGGATTGTCTCGAAGGTGGTCGAGAGAACGCTTGATCTCCTCGAGCAACAGGGACGCGAGATCACGGCTGACGCCGTGGCGCACCAGGATGCGCTGAACCACGGTGTGCTGCCGGTTTGCCGGCAAGGGGTATGAAGCGATCTGCCAGCCCCGGATGCGCACCCGGTCGGAGAGGTCATAGAGCGTGAAGCCGTGCTCGACGCCCTCGGTTAACCGATAGCAAACGCACGGCAGACCGCCGTCTCCGTTGTAGATGATCTCAAGGGGCCCCAGTTTCGCCAATTCGTCAGCCATCCACCGGGCGGTCTCGGCGCAGGCCTGATGAATCCGCGCGTAGCCGTGACGTCCCAGCCGCAGGAAGTTATAATACTGGGCGATGATCTCGCCGCCCGGTCGGCTGAAGTTCAGGGCGAATGTCGGCATGTCGCCGCCAAGGTAGTCGACACTGAAGATCAACTCATCCGGCAGGTCCTCGCGCGAGCGCCAGACGATCCAGCCGACGCCCAGCGGGGCCAGGCCGAACTTGTGGCCCGAGGCGTTGATCGACTTCACACGTTCAATCTGGAAATCCCAGTCCAACTCACGCTGGATGAACGGCGCCACGAAGCCGCCGCTGGCGCCGTCCACGTGGATCGGGATGTCGAGACCCGTGTCGCGCTCGATCTGGTCCAGGGCCAGCGCCAGGGCCGCGACCGGTTCATAGGCGCCTGTGAAGGTCACCCCGAGGGTGGCCACCACGCCGATCGTGTTCTCGTCGCAGAAGTGTTTCAGGTCCTGCGGCCGCAGCGCCGTGGCGTCGCCTTCGAGCGGAACCTGACGGAGTTCAACGTCGAAGTATCTGGCGAACTTCTCCCAGCAAACCTGCACCGGCCCGCAGACCAGGTTGGGGCGGTCGGCGGGCAGACCCTTGGCCTGCCGCGCCTTTCGCCACCGCCATTTCAAGGCAAGGCCGCCCAGCATGGCCGCTTCGCTGGAGCCGGTCGTCGAGCATCCGACGGTCGTCCGGGATCGTGGCGCGTGCCAGAGGTCGGCGATCATATGCACGCAGCGGTTCTCGATCTCGGCGCTCTGCGGGTACTCGTCCTTGTCGATGATGTTCTTGTCGAACGCGTCGGCAAGCAGGTCGCGCACCTGGGGCTCGGCCCAGGTCGTGCAGAAAGTCGCCAGGTTCTGGCGCGAATTTCCGTCCAGCAGCAACTCGTCACGGATCAGGTTGTAGACGGACGCGGGATCGGAGGGCTCCTTCGGAAGGCAGTACTTCGGGAGGCTCCGGTCGGACGCGACGGCGTAGATGTCGTCGTGAAGCTCCGCTGTGTGGCGGTCAGCATGGTGCAAAGGCATGGGCTGGTCCTGACTCTCTCAAGGCCCATTCTAGGAACGGTCGGTCGAGAGTGGATCGGGTGATCCCACGAGTTGGCGGGACGCACCGCGCGTGGCAAGGGCGGCACCCCTCTCATGAGGATCGGCGACGTCGTCGGCATCGGCATGCTGCGCCGCAAGCTCCTGGAACAGATCAAGATCGTCGAAGACGGCGGCGGTTTTCGCGCGCCTCACACGCCAGCGTGTGAGGCGGCGGCTTCCGCGGCGCCAAGCAGCGTCGAGATCTGGCCCGCCATATGGGCGAGGTCGACGCCCTCGGCGCTCTTCTTGCCCTCGCGATAGCGCGCGTAGACGCCCTGCAGGATGCAGGCCGACTTCCAGTGATTGAAGGCGCGATAGTAGGCGAGGTTGGCGAGGTCGCGGCCCGAGCGCTCGGCATAGCGCTCGGCGAGCTCAGCGCGCGTCGGGAAGCCCGGCGGCGCGGTGGCGGACGCGGGATCGGGGACGGCCCCATCCGCCGGATCGGGAAATCGGTTCAGCGCGTAGGCGAGATCCGCCAGCGGATCGCCCAAGGTCGAAATCTCCCAGTCCAGGACCGCCGCCACCGCGCTATCGCGCGCCAGGCAGTTGTGGAGACCGTAGTCGCCATGGACGACGCGCGCCGGCTCCTGGATTGGCAGGTGTTGCGCAAGGCGCTGTTGCAGCCGATGGACCCGCGGATCATCCAGCTCGGCCGGTCCGGCCGACGCCGTCCATGACTTGTGCCAGGTGGACAGCTGGCGCCCCACATAGCTGTCGCGCTTGCCCAGCGAGCCCAGCCCCACGGCGTCCGGATCGATCGCGTGCAGATCGGCCAGGACGTCCACGAACGAAAAGCCGAGGCTGCGCCGGTCCTCTTCTGGGACAAAGGCTTGCGTGTCGGCGGCGTTGTGCAGGGGCCGGCCTTCCACCCATCCCATGACGTAGAACTGGGCTCCGGTCACCGAAACGTCGGCGCAAAAGCCGATCGCCTCCGGCGCCGGGACGGGCGATGGGGCGATCGCGCGGAGGACCGCCCACTCCCTTGCCATGTCGTGCGCCTTTGGCAGGAGCTCGCCCAGAGGCGGGCGCCGGATCACCGCTCTGCGTCCCCGGGCGTCGTCGATGCGCCAGGTGAGGTTGGAGTGGCCCCCCGTGAGCCGTGTCCACGCGAACGGGGGCGTCAGCGGCGTGTTGGCGCCGACCCACGCCTCCACCAACGGCGCGTCGTAACCCGGGATGGGTCCCAAGACAGCCTCGACCAAGATGGAGACCTCCCTGCCGATGGTTCAAACCTCCTAAGAGTTGAGCGCCGCTTCCGCCGGACTGGCCAGCCCCGAAGATCGTCTCGAGGGATTCGCCCCACCCGGCATAGGGACTGGTATCGTACTCAGCGAGGCGGGCCTCGTTGGCCGGGGGCGGCGCTCGCCAGCGGCGGCTACCAGCGTCAGGTCTCGCGCCGCCCAGAGGGGAGGGTCACATGTCGTCTCACGCATCTGGAGACCCCAGCCGGCGTGCAGTGCTCGGTGCGGCTGCGGCGCTACCTGCGCTGGCGATGGGCGCCCCCGATAGCGCCGCGGGCCAGACCGTGGCGCCATTGGCGTCCTGGAACGACGGCCCGTCCAAGCAGGCGATCGTCGACTTCGTCGCCAGGACCACTGACCCGGCGAGCCCGCACTTCGTGCCGCCGCAGGAGCGCATCGCGGCGTTCGACCAGGACGGAACGCTCTGGGTGGAGAAGCCGATGTATTCGCAGGTGCTCTATTGCCTTGATCGCGTCCCCGCGGTCGTGAGGGCCAGGCCGGAACTTGCAGCGGTCGAGCCTTTCAAGACCGTGCTCAGCGGTGACATGGCGGCGATCGCCAGGCTCGACATGCCAGATCTGGAGAAAATCCTGGCCGCGACCCTCACCGGCATGTCGGTGGACGAGTTCGACACAGAGGTGAGGGGGTGGCTGGCGCAGGCCAGGGACCACCGCTGGAAGCGTGCCCATACAGACCTGACCTATCAACCGATGCAGGAGGTCCTGCAATACTTCCGCGCCAACGGCTTTCGGACCTACATCGTTACCGGTGGCGGGCAGGACTTCGTCCGGGTCTATGCCGAGACGGTCTACGGCATTCCGCCCGAGCAGGTTGTTGGCACCCTGGGCGGGACGAAGTTCGGCTATGACGCGGCGGGCAAGCCGTTCCTCACGAAGGAGCCGAAGCTGCTGCTCAACGACGACCATGCCGGCAAACCCGAAGGCATTCATCTCATGATCGGTCGCCTGCCGCACGCCGCCTTCGGCAACTCGGTCGGCGACCGGGAGATGCTGGAGTACGTTGCCTCCGGCGCCGGCGAGCGTCTGGCGATGCTGCTGCTGCACGACGACGGCGAGCGCGAATACGCCTACGGCCCGGCCCAGGGCCTCCCCGACACCAAGGTCGGAACCTTCACCCAGGCGCTCCATGACGAAGCTCAGGCGAAGGGTTGGCGCGTGATCAGCATGAAGAACGACTGGAAGACAGTCTTCGCGTTCGACGCAGGCAAGAGGAGAGACCCATGAGCAGATATTGGAGCGCCCTCGTGAGCCTTGGCGTCGTCGTGGCGGCGAGCCTCGCCCTCGCGGTACGCGCTGCGCCAACGCTCAATCCGGTGACCGCCATCGACATCGCGCTGGAACCGGACGCAACCATGCTCACCCACGCCAGGGCCGCGAACGCGGTCCTGCTCGAGAACTTCCCAAAAGGCTTTTCTCTGGACGCGACCCATCACCCGCATGTCACCATGTTGCAGACCTTCGTGAAGACGGCCGACCTGCCCAAGGTCTATGTGGTCGTCAGCCGGGTTCTGCAGAAAGAAAATTACAAGGCCTGGAAACTGACGGCGTTCAAATACTATTACATTCCTTCCGGTCCGATCGGGCTTGCCGGCATCGTTGTCAAACCGACTCCAGACTTGCTCCGCATTCAGAAAGAGGTGATCGGAGCGGTAACGCCGTACATGGCGAAAACTGGAACCACGGCCGCGTTCATGAGCACCGAAGGCGGCCGAGATATTCAACAGCAGTTGATCGACTATGTGACCAACTTCGTGCAGATCGCCTCAGGGCCGAAATTCAACCCGCACGTCACGACCGGCGTCGGAACCAGGTCATTTCTCGACGCCCTGTTGGCCAAGCCGTTCGACAGCTTCACCTTCTCACCGGTGGGGGCGTCGGTTTACCAGCTGGGCGCCTTCGGCACAGCGCGCAAGGCGTTGAAGGCCTTTTAGGCGAAACGCTCATTTCAACGAAGGGTACGTTGAGGACAAGATAAAGACGACGTTGATTCAAGCTGTCGCGTAATAACGATGCCCTTCTCCCCTTGCGGGAGAAGGTGGCCGCCGCAGGCGGACGGATGAGGGGTCTCGCCCAACTCTCCGCAAAGCGGCGCCGCGACAAACCCGATAGATGCGTCGACCCCTCATCCGACCTCGTTTCGCGAGGCCACCTTCTACCGCAAGGGGAGAAGGACGATGTAACCTTCTGAGTCGGAAGAAAATACTGAAGGTGGACATCCGACTGGAGGCGCAGGGACGATTTATGGCTACGCCCCATCAACACTCGCGACCCGGCACTAATCTGGATCAGGTCGTGACCCTTCACGCGGTTGTTATCTAGCTCGGCTGAACGAGAGTTTCAGCAAGGCCAAGCTTCCGCACAGCTGCGGAAGGGGATCCAGATGAACAACAGGCTCCTGCTCACCGCCGGTGCGGTCGTCGTGGCGGTCGCGGTCATCGGTGGCGTGATCGTCTACACCCACTATCTCCAGACCGAACTTCTCGCCGCGGCAGCGCTCAATTATCTCAAGTCCGCGAATGCGCCTGCAGGAACGGAGACCACCGAAGTCAATCCGGACTACAGGGCTGCCGCGGGGACTGCCGCAAGCCCCGTCGCCGCTGCGCCATCGACGGCCGCCCCCGTCGCCACCGCGCAATCGACGGCCCCCAACGACGCCGAATGGCCGAGCTACAACAAGACCCTCACGTCGGAGCGATTCTCCACGCTCTCTCAAATAAACACCAAGAACGTGGGTGGGCTGAAGATACTGTGCACTTACGACACCAAGGAACACACCAGCTTTGCATCCGGCTTGATCATGGTCAATGGGGCCCTGATCGGCACTACCCAATACAATATCTTCTCGCTCGATCCCGCCAATTGCCACTTGAATTGGCGCACGCACGTGAGCTCTCCGCCCAGCCTGCTGTCCGCAGCCCGAGGCGCCGCCTATATCGACGGCCGACTGTTCCGGGGAGCCAACGACGGTCGGGTGTTGGCCTACGACTTCACGACCGGCAAACAACTCTGGGCGACGTCCATCGCCGATCCGAAACGGAGCGAGTCGCTTCCCTCCGCCCCGATCGCCTGGAATGGCCTGGTCTTCATCGGCGTCGCCGGCGGCGACTTCAAGGGCGTGAAGGGGCGCATGTATGCGCTCGACGCCACGACCGGCAGGATAGTCTGGGAGTTCTTCCTGGTGCCCAGGCAGCCGGGCGATCGGGTTCGCGGACCGCTAGGGGCCAGCCCGCTGGACACCTCGACATGGAAGAATGGGCCCGGCATGCCGATCAGCGGCGGCGGCGCCTGGACGTCCTTCACGCTCGACCCGGCCACGGGCGAGCTGTTCGTCCCCGTCGGCAATCCGGCGCCGGACTTCGCGATCGGCCCCCGCGAGGGAGAGAACCTCTATACTGGTTCGATCGTGGTGCTCGACGCCAAGAGCGGCGCCTACAAGACGCACTTCAAGCTGGTGCCCAGGGACTGGCACGACTGGGACGCCTCCAGTCCCCCCACCCTGATCCAGACCGCCGGCGGCAGGAAGCTGATGTCGGTCGCTCCCAAGGACGGCCATCTCTACGCTTTCGACCGAACCACCAGCGCACTGGTCTTTCGCGTGCCGGTGACCCGGATCGAGAACCCCGAAGTGCCGTTCGTCGTGGGAAAGCCGGTCCATTTCTGCCCGGGCGGCGCCGGGGGGTCGGAATGGAACGGCCCCGCCTTCGATCCAACGACCAATCTCATCATCATTGGCGCCGCCGAATGGTGCGACACGGTCAAGCTCAAGCCCGACAAGGAGATCGAGGCGGTGAGAGACGGCGCGGTGTGGACGGGGAACAACATGCTCAACCCCATCAACGTCTTCGGTCGTTTTTCCCGCGCCGATAGACATTGGGCCGGTTGGGTCCATGCCGTGGATGCCGATACAGGCGTCTGGAAGTGGAGGGTGAAGACCAACTATCCGATCACCAGCGGCATGACGCCGACCGGCGGGGGCGTCGTGTTCTTCGGCGACATGGGCGGCAACTTCTATGCGCTCGACTCTTCCAGCGGCCAGAAACTGTGGGGCCAGAAGATCGGAGGCGCGATCGGCGGGGGGGTCATCACCTATATCGCCAGCGGCGCCCAGAAGATCGCGGTGGCGACAGGACTGACCTCGCCGGCATGGCCGACGCAGCAGGTGAACGCGAAGGTCATCGTCCTGGGCGTCGACCCGACTGTCGCGAGTCGGTGATCGAAACCGGGACGCCCTGTTGGCCAAGCCGTTCGACAGCCTCACCTTCTCACCGGTGGGGGCGTCGGCTTACCAGCTGGGCGCCTTCGGCACGGCGCGCAAGGAGCTGAAAGCGCTTTAGGCTCGCCGCGACGGCACGCGTCCCGCCCGATTCGAAACCCCGATTGGGAAATTTCCTCAGACGCATTTTCCGGGGAAGACCCGATTGTTGCGAACGTGGCGATCCGTAGAAGCTCTTGGTCTTCAGGGAGGGTCCCGATGTCACGCAACCCCCTCAGAGTTACGGTTGGCGTCGTTCTCACAGCTCTGCTGGCCATGGCGGGCAACGCCGCGTTTTCCCAGGCTACGGTCCAGTCCCCGAGCGCGCATCCGGCCATCGACCCTAAGGCGGTGGCGATCCTCAGGGCGAGTTGCGCCGCGCTCAGCGGCGCAAAGACCCTGTCGTTCACGGCCGTGGACACATACCAGCGCGCCGCGCGCAACGGTCAGCCGCTCTACTACACGGTCAAGAGCGATGTGACGCTGCAGCGCCCGAACAAGCTGCGGGTGATCAAGTCCGGCGATGGCGTGCCCGACGAGTTCTACTACGACGGCAAGACCGTGATGGCGTACGTACCGTCGCAGGATCTGGTGGCGGTGGCTGATGCGCCGCCGACCGTCGACGAGATGCTCGCCTCGGCCTGGGACCGGGCCGAGATCCATTTCCCGTTCGAGGACGTGATCGTCTCCGATCCGTGCGACGTCTACGACGAAGGGCTGAAGTCGGCCTTCTACGTGGGCCAGTCCAAGGTGGTGGGCGGCGTGCTGACCGACGTGATTGCGATAACGCTCGAGCACGCCCAAGGCGAGATTTGGATCGGCGTCGACGACCACCTGCCGCGCATGATCCGCACGAACTATCCGAACGAGCCGTCGCGCGCGAATTACGAGACCGACTACTCGAACTGGCGCCTTGGCCCGCCGGTAGACGCCTCGACCTTCACTTCCGACAAGGCCGCTGCAGCCAAGCGCATAGCGTTCCAGCCCCCGAGCGCCGTAGGCGGCCGTGACGCGTCGGTCGCAGCGAGTGACACCGGTTCGAAGCAAGGAGGACCGCCATGAAGCGCGCACTCCGACTGGCGAGCGCGGTCGTTGCGCTCGGCGTCCTTGTCTCGCCTGAAATTGGCGTGGCGAGGGGCTTTGGCGGCGGCGGATTCCACGGTGGCGGATTCCACGGCGGCGGTGGCTTCGGTGGCTTTCATGGCGGCGGCTTCGGGGGTGGGCATAGCGGCGGTTTCAGCGGCTTCCATGGCAATGACAGCTGGCACAAGGACGCGAACGGCGGCGTCTCGCACGTCAGCGACACCGGCGGCTTCGAGCATGGGACAGCTGTCGGCCCGAACGGGGTCGCCCACGCGGGCGACGCTGGCGGATTCGCCCATGGGACGGCTGCCAACTCGAGCGGGGTCGCCCATGCCAGCGACGCCGGCGGCTTCGCCCATGGCACGGTCGCCGGCCCGAATGGGGTCGCCCACGCCAGTGACGCCGGCGGCTACGTACATGGAACCGCGGAGAGCGGCGGCGAGGTCGTGCACGGCGACAGCTACGGTGGCTACGCCGGCGGTTACTATGGGAACCCCGCGGTGGTCGGTTACTACGGAGGAGGTTGCTACGCCTGCGGTGGCTACGGCTGGGGCGCGGCGGCGGCTGGCGTTGTCGCTGGGGCGGCGGTCGGCGCCGCGGTGACATCGGCGTCGAACGACGCCGCCTACAACGCCGGCGTCGCAGCGGGCGCGGCGAGCGTCCCTGTCGTGAACAGGACCTACGCGGCGCTGCCTCCAGGTTGCAGCTTCTTCAAGCGAGGCCAGTACCCGTACTACTTCTGCAGCGGGACGCCGAACAGCTACTGGCTTGCGCCCGCGTATGGCGCCAACGGCGTCTACTATCAGGTTGTGCCCGATCCCATGGCGTAGCACGCGGAACAAGAAAAGCCCGCGCGAACGCGGGCTCTGCAGGCGGCGCGATACCAGGTCAGGTCCTGTGAGCAGGATGCAGCAGGTCTGACAGGCCGACGCGGTGGAGCATCTCGGCCCGCAGCCGGTCCAGCACGCCAAAGCCCACGTCGGCGCCGTCCTGGCTGGGGTCGTAGTGGACCCGAAACGGTCGCGTGCCGAACGGGGCGTTCACCACCTCCACGATCCTGGGCGCGACGCCGGCGGGGTCCGCATCGTCCGGCACGATCGCCGCGAACGCCTTCTGAACCTGTTCGGAGAACCCGGCGTAGGGGCCGGCCTCGTACTCTGCGAGGCGGGCCTCGTCGGCCGGCCGGCCCGCGTTCGCGAAGTGGTTGGTGCCCTTGGTGAAGGCGCCCGGCACGACGATGGTGGTCTCGATCCCCCAGCGGGCGAGCTCGCGCGCGTACTGGACGGCGAGCGCGTCCATCGCCGCCTTGGCCGCGAAGTAGGGCGAGAGGTAGGGCGGCGTGCCGCCCGCCGAGCTCGAGCTCGACACCCAGACCAGCAGGCCCTGCCTCGCCGCCCGCATGTGGGGCAGGACGGCGCGGTTCACGCGCTGGGTCCCCAGCACATTGACGTCGTACTGCTGGGCGAACTGCTCGGGCGTGAAGCTCTCGGCGGGGCCGAACATCATGTGGCCGGCGTTGTGGACGACCACGTCGATGCGGCCAGCTTCGGCGATGATCGCCGCTGCGGCGGCGTTGGCGGAAGCTTCGGATTGGACGTCGAGCTCGAGGGCGCGCAGGGCGATCCCCTCGCGCGCCGAGAGCTCGCCCATCTGGGCGGCGTTATCGGCGTTGCGGCCGGCGACGTCGCGCATGGAGGCGTAGACGGTGTGGCCGGCGCGGGCGAGGGCCTCGGCGGTGAGGCGGCCAAAGCCGCTGGAAGCGCCGGTGACGAGGATGATCTTCGGGGACATGGGGGGATTCCTTGCAGGTGGAGGTCAGGGGGCTAGCTGGATCCTCCTCCGCGAAGCGGGGGAGGGGGACCCCGAAGGGGTGGAGGGGGCGGCCGCAGCTCGGGCGTCTGCGGCGGGCTGGCGGAGCGATCGCAGCGGAACTGGGTCGAGAACCCCGCCCCCTCCACCGCTTCGCGGTCCCCCTCCCCCATTCCGCTTCGCGTCATGGAGGAGAATCGATCAGATGATCCCGCCGTTGGCGCGCAGGACCTGGCCGTTGATCCAGGCGCCGTCGGGGCCGGCGAGGAAGGCGACGGCGGCGGCGATGTCCTCGGGCTGGCCGAGGCGCTCCAGCGGGGCGAGCTTGGCCAGGTTGTCGATCACCGCCTGCGGCTTGCCGTCGAGGAAGAGGGCGGTGGCCGTCGGGCCGGGCGCCACGGCGTTGACCGTGATGCGGCGGCCGCGGAGCTCCTTGGACATCACGTGGGTCATCGCCTCCACGGCGGCCTTGGTCGCGGCGTAGACGCCATAGGTGGGCGCAAGGAGACCCACGACGCTGGACGAGAGGTTGATGATCCGCCCGCCCTCGCGCAGGCGTCGACCCGCCTCGCGCAGGGTGTTGAAGACACCCTTGAGGTTGACGGCGATCTGGCTGTCGAAGAGCGCGTCGTCGCTATCGGCGATCGTCGCGAGCTTCATGACGCCGGCGTTGTTGACCAGCACGTCCACCCCGCCGAAGGCCGTCTGGGCGGCGTCGAACATCCTGGCGACAGCGGCGGGGTCGCTGACGTCCGCCTGGGCGGTGATGGCGCGGCCGCCGGCCGCCTCGATCTTCGCCGCCACGGCCTCGGCCTCGGCGGCGCGACCGGCGTAGTTGACGACGACGGTGAAGCCGTCGGCCGCCAGCCGCTCTGCGATCGCCGCGCCAATGCCCCGCGAGGCGCCGGTGACGATCGCGACCTTGGTGTTGGCTTCCTGTTGCATCCTGGATCCTCCGCTTCGTCGCCGCTCTTTGCGTGCGACCGATGAGGGGAGGATGACTCTTGGATGCCCTGGGATAATCTCTCTAGGATCAGCAATACTGTTCAATCAGGGCGAACAATATGGATCGGCTGGAGGGGATGCGGCTGTTCACCCGGGTGGTGGATCGGCGAAGCTTCACCCAGGCGGCGCACGACCTCGACCTGCCGCGATCGACGGCGACACAGGTGATCCGGCAGCTGGAGGAGCGGCTGGGCGTGCGCCTCCTGCAGCGCACGACGCGGACGGTGCGGCCGACGCTGGACGGCGAAGCCTACTATCGCCGCTGCCTGGCGATCCTGGACGACGTGGAGGACGCCGAGGGCGCGTTTCGCGGCGCGGCGCCCAAGGGGGTGCTGCGCATCGAGGTGCAGGGCACCCTGGCGCGGCACTTCCTGACGCCCGGGCTGCCGGGTTTCTTCGCACGCTATCCCGGGATCGAGCTCGCGATGAGCGAAAGCGAGCGCTGGGTGGACGTGGTGCGCGAGGGCGTGGACTGCGTGCTGCGCTTCGGCGTCCTGCCGGACAGCGATCTGGTGGCGCGCCAGGTGACCCTGCTGGAGCGGATCACCGTAGCGGCGCCGGCTTATCTTGCGCAGTTCGGGCGGCCTGATACGCCCGGCGAGCTGGCGCGGCACCGGCAGGTGGGCCTGCGCTCGCGCACCACCGGAGCGCTGCGGATTTTCGAGTTCGTGTCGGCGGGCGGGGATGTGATCCGAGTGGATGACATCCCGGCGCCCTACTCGGTCACCGGCACCGAAAGCTTTCGCGACGGGGTGCTGCTGGGACTGGGGCTGGCGCAGATGCCGGTCTTTCACGTCGCGGACGACCTCGCGGAGGGCCGGCTGGAGCGCGTCCTGGCGGACTATCGCGTGCCGTCGATGCCGGTGTCCGTGCTGTATCCCCGCAACCGACAGCTCTCGCCCCGGGTGCGTCTCTTCATCGATTGGGCGGTCGGGCAGTTTGCGGCGACTTCCGAAGGAATTTGACCACGAACCTCATGAACTCCACGAACAAGTGAAGAATTATGAATGCGCCTTCGGCGCGATTATTTAGACGTGGCCGTGATGAATTAACTCAGGCGTTCGTGTTGTTCGTGAGGTTCGTGGTCAATTGGAATTCAATGGCCTCTGCGTGGCGTATTCGGCACGGCGCGGAAGTCTCAGGGCGTCATGATCATCAGGGTCGAGGTGGCGGAGGCGAGCAGGCGGCCGGCGGCGTCCTTGAGGGTGGCCTCGGCGAACGCGGCCCGGCGGCCTCTGGAGAGGACGCGGCCCTCGGCCCTGACCGGACCGGTTTCGCTGGTCATCGGCCGGTGGTAGGCGACCTTCAGTTCGAGCGTGGTGTAGGTCTCGCCGGCCTTCATGGTCGAATGGACGGCGCAGCCGCAGGCCGAGTCCAGCAGGGTCGCCGCATAGCCGCCGTGCACCATGCCGATCGGATTGTAGACCTTCAGCGACGGGTGGCCTTCGAACACGGCGCGTCCCTCGCCGACTTCCACGAGAGCGATGTCGAGCGTCTGGCCGATCGGTGGGCGGCCTCCGGCGTCGAGCAGGGCCTGGAGCTGCTCCAGGCCCGAAAGCCCGGGCTCCAGCTCGGCGACCATATCCATTTGGGGAAGCTCCTCTGAGAAACTCTCAGGACCAGCGACGCAGAAGGACGCTGGCGTTGACGCCGCCGAAGCCGAATCCGTTGGAGAGCGCATGCTCCATCGGTGTTGGCCGCGCCGCGGGCCCGACGAGGTTGAGGTCCTCGGCGGCGGGATCGGGCGTATCGAGATTGAGCGTCGGCGGGGCGATCTGGTCGCGCAGGGCGAGGACGGTGAAGATCGCCTCCAGGCCGCCGGCGGCGCCCAGCAGGTGACCGGTCGCCGACTTGGTGGCGCTGACGGCCGGTCCGCCTTCGCCAAAGACGCTGCGGATGGCGGCGATCTCGCCAAGGTCGCCGACCGGCGTCGAAGTCGAGTGGGCGTTCAAATGCTGCACGTCGCGGGGCTTAAGGCCCGCCTGGGCGAGCGCCAGGCGCATCGCCTGCGCCGCGCCACGGCCGTCTTCCGGCCCCGAGGTGATGTGCCAGGCGTCCGCGGTCGTCCCGTAGCCCACCACCTCGGCGAGGGGGATGGCGCCTCTCGCCAGGGCGTGATCGAGCGCCTCGAGCACGAGTACGCCGGCGCCCTCGCCCATGACGAAACCGTCGCGGGCCGCATCGAAGGGGCGCGAGGCCCTCTCCGGCGTGTCGTTGAAACCGGTCGACAGGGCGCGCGCCGCGGCGAAGCTGGCGAGGCTCACGCGGTCTATGCAGGCTTCGGCGCCGCCGCAGACGACGACGTCGGCCTCGCCGGCGCGGATCGCCCGCGCGGCGTCTCCAAGCGCCTGGACACTCGCGGCGCAGGCCGTCGCCGGGGCGCCGAGCGGCCCCTCGAAGCCATGGGCGATGCTGACGTGACCCGCCGCCAGGTTGACCAGGAAGGAGGGGATGGTGAAGGGCGACAACCGCCGCGGTCCCTCCTGGTCCGTCGTGCGGACGGCCCGGGCGATCGCTGGGAAACCGCCGATCCCAGAAGCGATCATGGTCCCCGTACGCTGGCGCTCGCGGTCGTTCGAAGGGGTCCACCCCGCCATGGTCACGGCCTCCCGCGCGGCGGCCAGGGCCAGCAGGATGAACCGGTCCATCTTGCGCTGGTCCTTCGGCGAGGCGGCCTGGTCGGGGTCAAATCCGCCCTCGGAATCCTCCGCGGCCGAGGGGACCACGCCGCCGATCTTCGCGGCGACGCCGTCCACGATATCATCTGGCAGCCTTCGGATCCCCGAACGCCCCACGAGCAGACGACGCCACACCGTCTCCACGCCGCATCCGAGCGGTGAGACGACGCCCATTCCGGTGATCACGACGCGAGTCATGCTGGATGTCCTAAGCGGCTTAGCGTTCGGCGCGACGCGCCCGCGCGAATTCAATCGCACGTAGGGTCTCGGCGCTAGCGGCCGGCCCCGGCACGTGGACAGTGTTCCTGGGCGTGAGCCGCTCCCCCGTACGGGCGTCGATCACGACCGGATCGCGTTCGAGATTGGTGGCGGGATCGCCGAGCAGGAAGGCGCGCTCGTCGTCAGCCAGATGCCGGTTTCCCCAGGCGAAGAGAGCCATCAGCACGGGGAAGAAGTCGCGCCCCTTTGGCGTGAGCACATACTCGTAGCGGGCCGGGCGTTCGGCATAGAGCCGCCTCTCGAACAGGCCCTGCTCCGTCAGATGCTTGAGCCGCCGGGCCAGCATGTTTGGCGCCACGCCCAGGCTCTCGAGGAACTCGTCGAACCGCCGCACCCCGCGAAAAGCGTCCCGCAGGATGAGGATGCTCCACCAGTCGCCGACGCTCTCCAGAGCGCGGGCGGCCGGGCACTCCCAGGCGGCAAAGCTCGTGCGCTGCATGAAGTCTCGTTAGTCCAGTCACTTTCATCATGCAAGTCACTTTGCCGCGACCGTCCAGCTGGGTGGGAGAGAGTCGTTCGGGCTGGGGTCGAGAGGAATTGAGATTGGGGGAACAGGAGAGCCCGTCACGGTAATTCCCCCGATAGCCTCCGCATGAGACGCAAACGCAGGGTGACCCCGAACGGGGACACTTCCATGCGTACGCTTATCCTGGCCCTCGCATTCGCCTGCGCCGGCACAGCCGCCAGCGCCGATGTCGTGGTGCTGAAGAATGGCGACCGTATTACCGGCAAGGTCGTCTCGGAGACGGGCGGCAAGCTGGTCGTGACGCCGGACTTCGACAAGGCCGACAAGGTGACGATCAGCCTTGACGACGTCGCCACCTTCTCCACCACCGGCCCGGTGAAGCTGCAATTGAAGGATGGTTCGGTGATCAACCAGCCGGTCGCCCAGGGCGGCGCCGGCGTCGTCGTCCCGGCCGCCGTGGCCGGCCCGGTGCAGCTGGCCGATATCGCCGCCATCAATCCTCCGCCGCCCGATACCTGGAGCGGCTCGGTGGCTCTCAACGGCAATTACTCCCACGCCGCCACCAACACCGCGGCGTTCGGCGTCGCCGCCGCGGCGACCCACACCACGCCGGACGACAAGATCATCCTGGCGGGCGCCTACAACTACGGTGAGACCACGACCCACGGATTCACCACCGAGAACGCCAACAACTGGTTCCTCTCTGGCGAATACGACCGGTTCATCACGCATCAGATCTACGCCTACGTCTCAGAACGCAGCGAAGCCGATCACGTGAACTTCCTTCGGCTGCGGCTCACCCCATCAGGCGGCCTCGGTTACCAGTGGGTCAACGAGCCCGATTTCCACTTCAGCGTGCAAGGCGGCGTGGCCTGGATCTACCAGGACTACAGCACCGAGCCCGAAGCCACGGAGAGGTTCGGCGTGCGTGTCGGCTACCGCGTCGACAAGAGCTGGGATGGCGGCAGGCTCAGCATCTTCCACGACCTTATGCTCACCCCGAGTTTCTCGGGCGAGTTCCTGCTTCAGGGCGACGCGGGCGTGCGCATGCAGCTGACCAAGAAGATGTTCTCCTCGATCACCATCAACGCCACCTACGACAACCAGCCGGGCGCGGGGGCGCAGGAGCTCACGACCCAGCTGTTGTTCGGCCTGGGATATTCCTTCTGAAGAAGGTGAGGCGAGAAGCCGCGCTATCCTGCGACCGGCCGGAGCTGGAGGTTGTCCCGGTGCTGCGGGCCGCGGGGCCCATAGTCGAGCTCAGCTCCTTTGTTGCTGCTCATGATGACCGGCGCTGGCGCATCGTGGCGGTCCATGATCGACTCCACGAAGATCATCGTGTCGTTCTGCACGCTAAGAACCTCCCGCAGGTCTCCCAGGGATTTGACGACGAAAGATCGCGCGGAGGTATCGGGGCGCAACACCTTTGGCAGTCCGGCATAGGCCCAGTTGGCGATGTCGTTGTATGGCTCGCTCTTGCCGATATAGCCGCGTTCGATGGTATAGCCGCCGTTGTTGATGAGGAAGATCACCGGCTTGTAGTCGTGCCGCAGAATCGTCGAGAGTTCCTGCGCCGTGACCTGGAAGGATCCGTCGCCCACGAACAGCAGGTGACGACGGTGTGGCGCTGCAGTGAGCGCGCCGAGCAGGGCGCCGACCGAGTAGCCGATCGATCCCCAGTTGATGGAGCCGATGAAACTGCAGCCCGTCGGGAGCTTCAGGCCGAGAATGGCGTATGCCGTGCCATTGTCGATGTAGAGGACGTCCCCGGGGCGGAGGTAATCCTGAATGGCGCGCCAGTAGGCGGCCTGGGTCAGCCTGCCTGAGCCGTCGGTGGGTGCGGCGGTCATTGCCGACGGAGCTCGGCGCGAAGCGCTCGCCTTGGATTGCGGGACCTTAGAGACGACGCCGCGGAGGACTTCCTCGAGTGTCACCGCCTGGTAGTTCTCGTCGCCGACATCAGCCGAATGTCCGCGCAGGTGAATGGCGCCCGGGGGCAGCGCGGCGCTGAAGTCACCCGTGGTGACCTCGATCGGCCTGTAGCCAATCGCGAGCAGACAGTCGCTGGCCTCGATGACCTCGCGCACACCCGGTTCGCTCGCCCTGCCGGCGTAGATGCCGAGGTAATGCGGGAAGGTCTCGTCGATCACGGCCTTGGCGGCGTTGATCACCGCCACCGGAGCCTGGATCTTGCCCGACAGCTCCATGATTACGGGCGCGACCCTGAACCGGTCCGCGTCGGCATCCACCAGCACCGCCGGCGACCTGGCGCCAGCCAGTCGTTCCGCGATCGCGGCAATGCACGAGGCCAGCCGCTCCGGATCGCTGGGCGGCTCGGCGAGGACGAGGGGATCCGTGGGAACCTCGATCTTGAGACAGGCGATGTCGGACGGCAGCTCCATGTAGACCGGAAGCTTTTCGCGCCAGGCAGTGAGGATCAGCCGGTCGATCTCCGTGGCCGCGTTGCGAGGTGTGAGCCTGGTCTGCGCGGCGGTCACGTGAGCATAGGCGCCCAGGAAATGATCCCAGGTTCCATCGGCCATGGTGTGATGCATTCCCAGGCCCCGGTCGATGGACCTGAGCGGTATTGATCCGCAGATGGCGATGACAGGGACATGCTCGCTGTACGAACCGCCGACACCGTTGATCGCGCTGAGGGCTCCAACGCCGTTTGTCACCAGGAAGGCGCCCAGGCCGTTGAGCCGCGCATAGCCGTCGGCGGCGTAGGAGCCATTGAGCTCGCCAGTCGTGCCGATCCATTCGAGCGCGCCGGAGTCCCCCAGCTGCTGCAGCAGCGGGAGGTTGTAGTCGCCGGGAACACCGAACAGGTGTCCAACGCCAGCTTCCTTGAGTCGGCGAAGGAGGAAGTCGCCGATCGTCATCCATCGCGTAGGCTTGTCAGGCATGTCTCTTCTCCTTCCTGTCTCACCGTCAAACGACGATGAGTGACCGAGGCGCTCCGAGCCTTACCGAGCGAGCCGACGACTGCCTCGGAAGGCCCCTGGCCGACCTTCACGCCTTGGCGACGTCGACGACCGCCCGCGCAAAGGCCTGCGGAGCCTCCTGCGGCAGGTTGTGACCGACGCCGCCGCTGATGTTGCGGTGCTCATAGCGGCCGACGAACTTGCTGGCGTAGGCGCTGGGCGGCGGGTGCGGGGCGCCGTTGGCGTCGCCTTCCATGGTGATGGTCGGGACCTTGATCACGGGCGCGGCGGCCAGTTGTGTCTCGATGGCGTCGTACCTGGCTTCGCCCTTGGCCAGGTTCTGTCGCCAGCGATAGTTGTGGATCACGACGTCCACATGGTCGGGATTGTCGAACGAGGCCGCCGTACGCGCGAAGGTCGCGTCAACGAAGTTCCACTTCGGCGAGGCGAGGCGCCAGATCAGCTTGTTGAAGTCGTTGAGGTTCTTGGCGTAGCCGGCCTTTCCGCGGTCGGTGGCGAAGTAGAACTGGTACCACCACTGGTATTCGACCTCCGGGGGGAGCGGCTGTGCGCCGGACGCCTGGCTGCCGATCAGGTAGCCGCTGACCGAGACGAGCCCCTTGCAGCGCTCGGGCCACAGGGCGGCGATGATGTCCGCCGTCCGCGCGCCCCAATCGAAGCCGGCCAGGATCGCGCTCTTGACGCCTAGCGCGTCCATCAGCGCGGTCGTGTCCACCGCCACCGCCGCCGGCTGGCCGTTGCGGAACGTCTGGGCCGAGAGCATGCGCGTGGACCCGTAGCCGCGCAGAAAGGGGACGATCACACGAAACCCTTGCGCGGCGAGCATCGGCGTCACGGCGTCGAAGGCGTGGATGTCGTAGGGCCAGCCGTGCAGGAGCAGCACTGGCGGGCCGTCCGCCGGACCGGCCTCCACGTAGCCGACGCTCAACAGCCCGGCGTCGATTTGGCGGACCGGTCCGATCGGAGCCGCCGCCTGCGCGCTGGCGCGGGTCGGAAGGATCGCAAGCTGCGCCGCAGCGATCGTCGTCGCCGCAACTCCGAAGAACCGCCGGCGGCCATCGTCGATAAAGTCGGGGGCAGGCATTTCCAGCCTCCTCTGATGCAGGCGCTGGAAACCGCCCCGACCGGTCAACGCATAACAAGCATGCCCGTCTGCGCGGAACGGCGCTATCCCGTACTTTGTCGATCGGACGAGCGAGGGAAGGGGCGGTCTATCCCAGTCCCTCCCCTTTATGGCGCAGCAGCCGCTCGGGGCGGTCGCTCAGGTGAAGCTCGAACCCAAATAATAGCCCAGGCGCGCTTCGAGATCGCCAGGCTGCTGCAGGCCGAGTGGCACGAGCGTCGCGAGGCGGCGTTGGGGCTCCGGAAGCGCCACGGAGCTGGTGAACGCCTCCCAGGACGTCTTCAGCTCGGCGATCGACGGCAGGCTCGGCCCGTCCACGAAGCTCTTGGTCAGGGAGATCGCGTGACGGTCGAAGGAGGCGATCCGCCTGGCCAAGGTGTCGACGAAGCCATCCAGGTCCGAGTCGGGCAGGGATCGGTTCACATAGCCATAGAGCTCGGCTGTCGGCCCATCGATGTCGTCCGCGCCCAGAACCACTTCCAGCGCGCGTCCGCGCCCGATCAGCCTGGACAGACGCGCCATCGGACCGCCGCCCGGGGCGAAGCCGACGCCGACTTCCCAATGCGACAGGATCGCCTTCTCGCGACTGGCGAAACGCATGTCGCAGGCGAGCGCGAGCTCGCTGCCCGAACCGGTCGCACGCCCCCGGATCGAGCAGATCGACGCCACCGGCGCACGGCTGAGGCGGATCAGGAAGTCGGGGAATGGATGCATCCCCGTGGGCCCGGGCGGCATCCCTAGGGATTCGTCGATGCTCCCCAGCACGTCATAGTGAGCCATGAAACAGTCGGGGAGCGCGCTGTCGAACACGATCACCTTCAACGCCCTGTCCGCCTCGATAGCGTCGATGAGCGCCGCCAGCTCCCGGATCATTTCGGGCGTCGTGAGATTTAAGGGAGGATTATCGAGGCTCGCCCGCCAGAAAGCGGGCGTCACGCGCTCGATCTTCACCTGGTTCTTCGAAGCATTTCCATCGGTCATCGCGGTACGATCCTCTTGCAAACGCGCGCGCACCTGGATCCGGTCGAGACCGCCCTCACTCGGCGACTCCCGTCTCGTGTTCGGCGCGCGCCCATCGCCGCTCCCGCCGAACGCGCTTCCTTGGGCCTGGGACCCGATCAGGCCCTGGCGGTGGCGGCGAGCTGTTCGAGCAAGACCTTCGCACCCGGACCGGAGGACGCCGGATTCTGCCCGGTGACCAGAAGACCGTCGGTCACGACGTAGGGCTGCCAGTCGTCCTTCTTGGAATAGATGCCGCCGAGACGCTTCAATTCGTCCTCGACAAGGAACGGCACGATCTTCGTCAGGCCCACCGCTTCCTCCTCGCCGTTAGTGAAGCCGGTGACCTTCTTGCCTGCGACCAGGGGCCGGCCATCCGCCGCGCGGGCACGATGCAGGACGCCGGGCGCATGGCAGACCAGCGCGATCGGCTTGCCCGCCGCCAGGAAGCTTTCGATCAATCGAACGGAGTCCGGGTCTTCGGCCAGGTCCCACATCGGCCCGTGCCCACCCGGGTAGAACACGGTGTCGAACCCTTCCTGCGAGACAGAGTTCAACTTGACCGTGTTCGCCAACGCCGCCTGCGTCGCGGGGTCGGCGTCGAACCGGTGGGTGAGCTCGGTCTGGAATGCGGGCTCGTTGCTCTTGGGATCCAGCGGCGGCTGACCGCCCTTGGGAGAAGCCAGAACGATCTCCGCGCCGGCTTCCTTGAAGTTGTAGTAGGGCGCCGCGAACTCCTCGAGCCAGAATCCAGTCTTACGCCCCGTATTTCCAAGTTTGTCGTGCGAGGTGATGACCATCAGGATCTTCATGACTGCTTCTCCTCATCGTACGCGACTTCAGGGTTGAGACCGCCGCCGAACCCAGCCAGAAAACCTGGGTGAGCGCGGGAATCCGACCAACGCAAATGCAAAGACGAACGCACAGGTCGAAGGACGCCAACCGCCGACGCTTGTATCGAAAGATGCGCGAAGGCCCTGTCCACGGATATTGGACCTAGGTCTCGACGATATCTTGGTATCGACGGCGGCCGCACGAAGGTTGCGGGAGATGGGGCCGCGCGCCCGCCGGGAGAGACCCTCGGACGATCGCCGCGTCCCGTTCGAGACCTGGCTCCACCCCCGATCGCTCCAACCGAAGGGATCAACGCCAATGTCGCCTTGGCAAGATTTGAAGACACGCACGGCAGTCGAACGCATTGGCGCGTTCGCGGATGCGGCTCGCCCCCGCCGCCAGCCGTATCTTCGGCTTTACCGAGGGCGAAGCGGTCGGTGAACGGCTTGACCTGATCATCCCGGAGCGCCTGCGCGCTCGCCATTGGGAAGGCTTCGACAGGGTGATGGGCGGAGCCCCAAGCCGCTACGGCGATGGCGCCTTTCTCGCCGTGCGGGCCCTGCACAAGGATGGTCGGCAGATCTCTGTCGAGTTCACGATCTGGGCCGCGACCTTGCGGCGCTGAAGCAGAACAGCTGACCAGGCATCCCCCCATTTCGTTGCGCCAAACGTACGGTTCTATACATTGCGTCGCACAATGGCCGGCGGAGACCTGCAGATAGGTCCGTATGTCTTGTCCATCGCGGGGTCTGGCGCTGGCCCAGCGCGATCCTAAACGTCGAGATAAATGCGTACTACCCCCGCCGCCGGCGCCTGAGCGCCGAGGTCCGCGTGTTCGTCGACCTGCTCGTTTCCACGTGCAAGGAGCAGGAGCGCACTCTTGAGGTGCGTTCTTGTTAGCCGCGCCAGCGCTACGCGACGGCGGGACTGCCGCAAACCAGGAGCAACACCATGCAGGCGCTGTACCTGGAGGATTTCGAACCAGGTCAGGTCTTCGAGAGCAAGCCTCGCGCCATAACGGCCGAGGACATCGTCCGTTTCGCCTCGGAGTTCGATCCGCAGCCGTTTCACCTCGACCCGGAGGCGGCCGAGCGCGGCTTCTTCCGCGGACTGTCCGCCAGCGGGTGGCACACGGCCGCCTTGGCGATGCGCCTTCTGGTCGAAGCGCTCCCCGTCGCCGGCGGCGTGGTCGGCGCTGGCGTCGAAGCTCTTGAATGGAAGGCGCCGGTGCGTCCAGGCGACCGGCTGAGTTTGCGTTGCCAGGTGCTCGAGATCATCCCCTCCAGGTCGCGGCCGGACCGCGGCATCGTCCGCTTCCTCCACGAGGTCCTCAACCAGGACGGCGTGGTCGTCATGAGCCAGAGGCCCAAGCTGGTGGTCCCACGCCGGTAGGCGGTCACCAGCAGCCAGGCCGCCTGATCTGGCGAGGCGGGCGCGTCGGCAGGCGTATCTTCATGGCCGTTTGACCGACAGAAGGTCCCGACCTGCGCCTGTGAGCTGAACTTGCTTTTTTCCTCCTGCGCTCACCCGCTCCACGAGCCCGCCGTCCACGGCATCCTCCCACACGGGCAATCGCGGGCAGTTCGTGCGCCACGCATCCATTGTCTCGGTATATGAGCGCGGCTGCCTGGCGACCCACTCGAGGAACTCAAGTAAGGCGTCAGATGGTGAGATCTGTTTGGGGAGCAAAGCAGGTTCTTGGCTCGTCATCAGCAATTCTCCCTTGGCAGCGGCGCTGGCCTGGCATCGGTGAGTTTATATTGGAACTGATCGCCAGACGGACAATCTCGAGCCAAGGGCGGCAACTTCGAGAACGACGGTATCTCAGCGGACGAACGCCGGCCTTGCCGACCTGGCGATGTCGAACACCCCCCGCCAGGCCAACTCGCAGCAATGCTTGGGTGCGGCCGAGCCCGCCCTATCTGATTGCCTGAGGCAAAGGGAATTTCGAACGATATGGCGACGGGCTGGGCGCACGAAGGCGCTGTCCTCGATCAGATCCAGGACACCATCACCGATGGCGTTCGGGGCGCTCGCGCTCGCCTCCCGCAAGGCGAAGGCACGTTGGAGTGTGTCGAGTGCGGAGACGAAATCCCACTGCGCCGGCGCGAGGCCTTGCCTGGCGTCACCACCTGCATCGCCTGTCAGTCCGCCCGGGATCAACAGGTGGTCCACTCCACGATCAATCGGCGCGGAAGCAAGGACAGCCAGCTCAAGTAGTGTCGACTTCGTGGCTGGCAGCTTGATCATGGCGAAACTGTCTGAGATTGTCTGGCTGTGGGCGGCGCGGCGGTGACATCCTAGCCCACGTTCGATGGCGGCGGCCCGGCGGGCCGACGCTCCTGCGGCTGCGCGCCGCCTTCTTCGCCGCGAATCCCAATGATCAAGTCATCGTCGCTCCTGCGCGAGCGAGACTTCCTTCGCCTCTGGGCAGCTCAAAGTATCTCAGGGTTCGGTGCGCGCGTGACGCGAGAGGGCTTGCCAATCATGGCGGTCTTGACCCTGAGCGCCTCCCCCTCCGCGCTCGGCGTCCTCGCCGCCGTCGCGGGGGGCGCCGGACTGCTGGCGAGCCTCGGATCCGGCGGGTTTGTCGACCGCTCGCCGCGTCGTCCTATCCTGGTCTTGGCGGACCTCGGCCGCGCGGGGGCGCTCCTCACCTTGCCGCTTGCCGCGTGGCTGCACGTCCTGTGCCTCATGCAGGTCTATTGTGTCGCCGCCGGAATCGCCGGGGCGAGCGCGCTCTTCGATATCGCCGACCATGCCTACCTTCCGAGCCTCGTCGGGCGCGAGCGGGTCACGGAGGCCAATGCCCGGCTGGGCAGCACGGAGGGTGCGGCGGAGATGGCGGGGCCGGCTCTTGCCGGGGTGCTCTTTCAGTGGTTGACCGCGCCCGTGGCGGTCATTGTCAACGCCGCGACCTACCTCGCCTCCGCCTTCGCGCTCTCCAAAATCCGCGCGACCGAACCGGTGGGGGACAGGCAGCCCGAGCGGACTGGACTCATCTCGGGACTGGCGACCGGCGCGGGGCTGGCGCTTGGTGACTCAATCGCCCGCGTGCTCCTCTTCACCTCCTCGATGGGCGGCCTCTTCGGCGGTTTCTTCAGCGCGCTCTATATCCTGTTCGTCCTGCGCACGCTGGGGCTCGGGCCGGTGGTCCTTGGCCTCGGTATCGCGTGCGGCGGCCTTGGCGCGCTCGCCGGGTCCTTCGCGGCTTCTGCTTTGGCGCGCCAACTCGGAGTCGGGCGCTCGATCTTGCTGTGCAGCGTGGGCTCGGCGCTCGGCACGATGATGCTGCTCTTCGCCCCCGCACATCGCGCCAGCGCGGTGGTCTTCCTGGTCGGCCAGCAGCTCACCGGAGACTTCCTGGGAGTCATCCCGATCATCCTGGGGACGAGCCTGCTGCAGTCGATCATCGCCGGCGAAGCGCTGGGGCGGGTGCGCGCAGTGTTCCGCGCCGCAAGCGGTCTGGCGGCCGTGATCGGGTCGCTGGCAGGCGGCGTCCTGGGCCAGGCCTTCGGCGTGAGGCAGGCCCTGTTCCTGGCGATCGGGGGTTTGTTGCTCGCGCCTCTCATCAGCGTCTTCACGCCTCTGTGGCGTGTGGGCGACATGCCCCAAAGCGTCAGTTCTACACTCTGAGCTTGCCTTTACCGCTCAGCTCCCCGCCCAGCCCCTTAGGCGAAGGTCCCGGGAAGAAGCGCCTATGGACAACGCGCGGGGCCCCTGCGCTGTCCTCCAGCCATGCTCCGTGGCCGACCAATATTGTAGCTGACGCGGCGCGACATGCAGCGTCACCGATCGTGTTTCGCCGGCCTTCAGTCGCACCCGGGCGAACGCGACCAACGTCCTGACGGGAAAGCTCACGCCCGCCGGCGGATCCTTGGGCGCGCCAAGATAGGTTTGCGCGACCTCATCGCCGTCGCGCTCGCCCGTGTTGGCGAGCGTAAAATGGACATCGAGCCCCTTGTCGTCCGCGCTGCTGACCGTGAGGCCGGAGTAGGCGAAGCGCGTGTAGCTGAGGCCGTGCCCAAAGGGATAGAGCGGCGCAGCGCCAGTGCGATCAAACCAGCGGTAGCCG
>DATHPX010000307.1:0-8019 GCA_035483335.1 Caulobacteraceae bacterium
GATTCGTCCGGCGGGCCTCGCCGCAAGACCCTGCGGCGCGATCAGCGCCCGGAGTTCGACTGCATCGCCCTGCTGCTCCAGGGCGGCGGCTCGCTTGGAGCCTATCAGGCAGGCGTCTATCAGGGCCTTGCCGAGGCCGACCTCCATCCTGACTGGGTCGCCGGCATATCCATCGGCGCCATCAACTCGGCCCTCATCGCGGGCAATCCGCCTGGGCTCCGGCTGGAGAGGCTCCGACAGTTCTGGGAACTCGTCACGGCCCACCCGCTCCTAGGCGCCCGGCGCGATGACCGCGACGTCCAGAGGCCATCGGCGCCGCCGTCCAGCGAACCTGCTGCGGACAGCGCCCGCCCGGCGACATGGATCGACTCCGGCGCCGAGCTCTGGAAGAGGCTTCTCAGCGTAGATCCCTGGTCCCTGGGACGCGCTCAGGCCTTCGCGCCCCGCGGCGATCTCGCACGGGGCCTCGCCAACCAGATGAGCGCCGGCGTCGTCACGGCTCTTGGGGCGCCCGGCTTCTTCTCCCCGCGCAAGCTCAGTCCCTGGCTCGAACCCGCCGGTACGCTCGAGGCGACCAGCTACTATGACACGTCGGCCGCCAAGGCCACGCTCGAGCGCCTGGTCGACTTCGACAGGATCAATTCGGGGGACATGCGCTTCAGCGTCGGGGCCGTGAACGTCGCGACGGGGAACTTCGTCTATTTCGACAACACGACCCATACGATCACGCCGGAACATGTCATGGCCAGCGGCGCGCTTCCGCCGGGATTCCCGGCGATCGAGATCGATGGCGAGTTCTACTGGGACGGAGGGTTGGTCTCCAACACCCCCCTGCAGTGGGTGCTGGAGTTTGGACCGCGTCAGGACACCCTGGCCTTCCAGGTGGATCTCTGGAGCGCGCGGGGTTCCTTTCCGCGGACCATGGTCGACGTCCAGACCCGCCAGAAGGAGATCCAGTTTTCGAGCCGCACGCGGGCCAACTCGGATCGATTCAAGCAGATGCAGAGGTTCCGCAACACCCTTTCGACCTTGCTGCAGCGTCTCCCGGACGAACTTCGGCAGGCGCCCGAATATTCACAATTAATCAAGATGGCGGAACAGAAGGTCTACAACCTGGTGCAGATCATCTATCGATCTGAGGCCTATGAGGGCGGTTGGAAGGACCACGAGTTCTCGCGCGCCAGTATGGAAAAGCATTGGCGATCTGGATACCACGACACGGTCCGCACGCTGCGCCACCCCGAGGTCTTGCAGCGACCCGCCAATGACGAAGGTGTGTTCACCTTCGACCTCGCCGTGAACGGCCGCGAATAGGGCGGCCGAACGGCCTGCCCAGAGCCTGATGCGTTTCACGGAACAGATGCAAACGCTGAGTCAGGCTCTACACTTTTGAATATAGAGCAAATCATCCCGGTTCAGACGATTTCGTCTGAACTGGGTTTGCTCTAGGGATCAACTGGAGATTTGCAGTGAAAGCGACGGAAGTGCGCGAACGCGCGTTCGCCATGCCTTTGACGGCGCCCGCCTATCCGCCGGGACCCTATCGTTTCTGTAACCGGGAATACCTCACGCTCACCTATCGCACCGACCCCGACAGGCTGCGCGCCCTCGTGCCGGAACCGTTGGAGGCCGAGGGTTCGCTCGTGAAGTTCGAGTTCATCCGCATGCCGGACTCGACGGGATTTGGCGACTACACCGAGGCTGGACAGGTCATTCCCGTGACGTTTCAGGGGCGCAAGGGCGGGTACACGCACTGCATGTTCCTCAATGATCACCCGCCGATCGCCGGTGGACGCGAGCTCTGGGGATTCCCCAAGAAGCTGGCCCAGCCCAGCCTACGCGCAGAAATCGACACGCTTGTGGGCTCGCTGGACTATGGGCCGGTCCGCGTCGCAACGGGCACGATGGGATACAAGCATCGGGAGGCCGACGCGGAGGCGGCTAAAGCGGCCCTCTCGGCCCCGAACTACCTCCTGAAGATCATCCCCCACGTCGACGGCTCGCCACGGATCTGCGAGCTGGTGGAGTACTCGCTCGAGGACATCCGGATGAAAGGCGCCTGGACCGGGCCGGGCGCCCTCTCCCTCGCCGCGCACGCCCTGGCGCCGGTCGCGGAACTGCCCGTGCTCGAAATGGTTTCCGCCTCGCACCTGGTCTGCGACCTCACCCTTGGGCTTGGCCGGGTCGTCCACGACTATCTTCAGTGAGCGGAAGGAGCGCGCCGGCGGATTAAAGCCGTCGAGCCAGCCAGACCGTGTGGCGGCCGCACGCAGGATCGTTCGCCACATGGGCGACTTCCTCGAAACCGTGGGCCTCGAGGAGGCTTCGATACTCGGTGCGGGCCAGGCTCGGGTGATAGAGCGGCTCGCCCTCGAGTTCGCCGATGGCCTCTCCGTGTTGGGGACCGGTGGTGAACAGCAGCGGAGCGCCCTCTTCCGCGTGAGCGGCGAAGATCGAAAACATCGCGCGCTGGTCATCATGGGAGAGGTGGAAGAAGCTGTCCCATGCGATCAACCCGTCGAAGCGCCGGTCCAACGCCAGCGACCGCATGTCCGAAATCACGGCCTCCTGGTCCGGAAGATGGCCGCGGAACAGCTCGATCATCGCCGGCGAACTGTCCACGCCGACGACGGAGAAACCTCGATTGGCGAGATATCGCCCGATCGGCTCTCCGGGCCCGCAGCCGACATCGAGGATGACCGCCCGTGTCGGCAGGACCGCGCAGAATCGTTCCAACCAAGCCGTCTCGATCAACTTTGTTCCGCGCGCGTCGCTCCAGGCTCGGGAATGCCGTTCGTACAGGTCGATGATGCGGTCCGACAACTCGCTCATGTCAATGTCGCCAGAGCTGCCGTACTTCGAGCGGCGCCCACTCCGCCGCCGGGCATTGCTTCGCCAGCTCGATGGCGGCGTCGCGGGACTCGCATTCGACGACCATGAAGCCGCCGACGACCTGATGGGCGTTGTCGAACGGGCCCTCCACGATCGTCGCGCCATCGCCCGATACGCGGACGCGCGCGCCGTCGAAGTCCGGACCGACGCCGCCGCCATCCTTCCAGCGGCCGGCGGCTTTGAGCGGCGCTGTGAAGGCGTCCATCCGGGCGACCGCCGTCCGCTGCTGGTCCTCGGACCAGTAGCGGATGATCTCGCCGTCCAGCATCAGGAACAGGAACTCGGTCATCCGCTCCCTCCCGGGTTCATCTCCCGGGCCAGAGCTTAGAGACACGCGCGTCTCCGGGAAACGGCGCCGGGCGCTTCAGTTGTCGCTGCTGAAGAGGCTGCCCAGGATGCCGCCCACCAGGCCAGCCCCAGCCACCGTGCCAGCCACATTGCCCGCGCCCCCGTCGTGCTGGCCCCCGGGAAGGTAGCGGGCAATCTCTTCGGCGAGGTTGAGGATCGGCATGGACTGAAGCCAGATGTCGCCGGGCCCGGTGAGGCTGGCGAGGAACAGGCCTTCGCCGCCGAAGAGGATGTTGCGGAAGCCCGGCACCAGCTGGATGTCGAAGGCCACGGTAGGCTCGTGGACGCCCACGTGGCCGGCGTGGACGAACAGGCGCTCGCCAGGCGCGAGGCGGCGCTGGACGACCTCACCGGAGAGGTCGAGGAACACCACGCCGGGGCCGGTGACGCGCTGCAGGATGAAGCCGGCCCCGCCGAAGAAGCCCGAGCCGATCCTTTGTTGCCAAGCGAGCTCGAGGCTCACCGAGCGCTCGGCGCAGAGGAAGGTCTCCTTGCGACAGATCAGGGATTCGCCGGCGCGCAGTTCCCGGGCGATGATCGTGCCGGGGAAGCGCGGGGCGAAGGCGACGTGCCCGCCGCGGCCTTCGCCGGAAAATTCGGTGACGAAGAAGGTGCCCCCCGTGAGGCTCCGCTTCAGGCCCGCGAACAGGCCCCCGCCGGTATTGGTGTGCATGCGCACCCCGTCGGTCATCCAGGCCATGGTCGCGGTCTGGCTGTAGACCGTCTCGCCGGGGGCGAGGTCGATCCCGACCGTCTGCATCACATTGCCGGAGATGTCGTAGCGCATCAGGTGCTGGTCCCCCACAAAGGTCGCCAGGACTATAGGGCCCCGGCCGTTAACCTAGAACAACCCGACGATCTCGCCGTCGGCGTCGAGCCCGATCCGTTCCGCGGCGGGGCGGCGCGGCAGGCCCGGCATGGTCATGATCTCCCCGCAGATCGCGACGATGAAGCCGGCGCCGGCGGCGAGCCTGACCTCGCGCACCCGCACGTCGTGACCGCTGGGCGCGCCCAGAGCCGTGGGGTCGGTCGAGAAGCTGTACTGGGTCTTGGCCATGCACACGGGCAGTTCGCCGAATCCCTCGCGGCGCCAGCGGGCGAGCTGGTTCAGGATCGTCCGGTCGGCGCTCACCGTGGCGGCGCCATAGATCTCCCGCGCCACAGTCTCGATCTTCTCGATCAGGGGCATGTCGTCCCTGTACAGGGTCTGAAAGTCCGCCTCGCCGGCGTCGAGCAGGTCGACGACCTTGCGCGCGAGATCCTCGGTTCCGGCCGAGCCTTCCGCCCAGTGGCGGCACAGCGCGACGTCCACTCCCAGGGATGCGGCGTAGGCCTCGACCACCGCGACCTCCGCGTCCGTGTCGGCCGAGAAGTGATTGATCGCCACCACCACCGGAAGGCCGAACCGCCTGACGTTGGCGACGTGCCGGCCCAGGTTCTCGCACCCCCGGCGGAGGGCCTCGACGTCCTCCTGTTCGAGGTCGGTGCGCGCGAGCCCACCGTTCATCTTCAGTGAACGGATGGTCGCGACCACCACGGCCGCACCGGGCCTCAGCTCCGCCTTGCGGCACTTGATGTCGAAGAATTTCTCCGCGCCCAGGTCGGCGCCGAATCCGGCTTCGGTGACGACGTAGTCCGCCAGCCGAAGGGCCGCCCGCGTGGCGACCACCGAATTGCATCCGTGGGCGATGTTGGCGAAAGGGCCACCGTGGACCAGGGCGGGGGAGCCCTCCAGCGTCTGCACAAGGTTGGGTTGGAACGCGTCCTTCAGGAGAGCGGCCATGGCGCCTTCGGCTTTCAGGTCGGCGCAGGTGATCGCGTCACCCGCCGGCCCATAGCCGACCACGATGCGCCCCAGCCGCGCGACCAGATCGTCCAGGTCTCGCGCCAGGCAGAAGATCGCCATCACCTCGGAGGCGACGGTGATGTCGAATCCGCTCTCCGTCGGCGCCCCGTTGCCGCCGAGGGAGGTGACGATCTCACGCAGGCTCCTGTCGTTCATGTCGACCACCCGCCGCCAGACCACACGGCGCGGATCGATGGTCGGCCGCTCGCGCCAGTAGGCGTGGTTGTCGACCATGGCCGCGAGCAGGTTGTGGGCGCTGGTTATGGCGTGGAAATCGCCGGTGAAGTGGAGATTGATCTCGTCCATCGGCACGACCTGGGCGAAGCCGCCGCCCGTCGCCCCGCCCTTCTGCCCGAAGCAGGGCCCCAGCGAGGGTTCGCGCAGGCAGATCGCCGTGCGCCGGCCAATCCGGTTCATCGCATCGCCGAGGCCGACGGTGGTCGTCGTCTTACCCTCGCCCGCTGGCGTCGGGCTCACCGCCGTGACCAGGACGAGCTTGCCTTCCGGACGCTCCTCGAGCGAACGGATGAAACCGCCGTCGATCTTGGCCTTGTTGCGGCCGTAGGGGATCAGGGCCTCGTCCGGCACGCCGAGGCGCGCGGCGACCTCCGGCATCGGCCGCAGGCGCGCGGCGCGGGCGATCTCGATGTCGCTGGGCAAGCAGTGTCCTCTTGTCGCGTGGTTCCCCCGTCCCGCCTATACGGGTCTTCACGGCGCCCGGGCAAACTTGCGATTCTCCGACGCCTCCAACCCTCTTGGACCGCCGGCGTCTCGCCGGCTCTTCTTCTTGCTTCTGCTGCCCGCTCGGCCCGCAGAAAGAGCCGGCGGGACGCCGGCGCACCGGATGGTGAGGTTCCGCCAGCAATGCTAGCCCATGGGCCGATGAACATCCTGCTGATCACACTGGATCAGTTCCGCGGGGACTGCCTGTCGTGCGCCGGCCATCCGGTCGTCCGCACGCCGAACCTGGATCGTCTGGCGGCGGAGGGCGCGCGGCTGGCGCGGCACTACAGCCAGGCGGCGCCTTGCGGGCCGGGGCGGGCGAGCCTCTACACCGGCCTCTATCAGATGAACCACCGGGTGGTCGGCAATGGCACGCCACTGGACGCTCGCTTCGACACCATCGCCAAGGCCGCCCGGCGGGCCGGCTATGCGCCGACCCTCTTCGGCTACACCGACCAGGCGATCGATCCGCGGGAGGCGGATGGACCGGCTGATCCGCGCCTTCGCACCTATGAGGAGGTGCTGCCGGGTTTCGAGGTGGGCGTCCACCTGCCGATGGGTGAGCCGACGCCGTGGCTCGAGTGGCTTCGCGATAAGGGCCACAGCGTCCCCGACGATCCCCACGCCGTCCTCGCCAGCGAACCGCATCGGCCGGCGGAACACAGCATGGCGGCCTTCCTGACGGATCGCTTCCTCGACTGGCTCGGACGACAGGACCGCCCCTGGTTCGCCCATCTCAGCCATCTTCGCCCGCATCCTCCGTACGCGGCGGCGGGCGCCTTCGCTTCCCGCTACGCCGGGGCGCAGGCGCCCGAGCCGATCTCTGCCGGCGGCGCCGACCACCCGCTCTACCGCGCGCTTCAGGCCAATCCGGCGATGGCCGCTCCTGCGGAGCCCGCCCTGTCAGACCTTCGCACGCAGTATTTCGGCATGGTGAGCGAGGTGGACGCTCAGCTCGGACGCGTGTGGGAGTCCTTGAAGACTTCCGGCGCGTGGGACGAGACCTTCATCGTCGTCACCTCCGACCATGGCGAGCAGCTCGGCGACCATGGGCTGATCGGAAAGGGCGGCTTCTTCGAGGAGAGCTATCGGATCCTGGGCGTTGTTCGCGACCCCAGGCCGACCGCCCGCCGCGGGCTGGTCATCGACCGCTTCACGGAAAACGTCGACGTCTTCCCTACCCTTTGCGAGGCGATGGACGCGCCCGTGCCGATCCAATGCGACGGTCTCCCTCTCTCGCCACTCCTGGCCGGGACGGAGCCCCCGTGGTGGCGCGAGGCGGCGCACTGGGAGTTCGACACGCGCACGGCCTTCATCGGACGAGGGACACACGAGTGGCCATGGGACCGACGACTCGAACGGCGCGGTCTTTGCGTCCGTCGCAGCGAAACGGCGGCCTACGCCCACTTCGGCGACGGATCCTCGCTCGCGTTCGACCTCGCCGTCGACCCAACCTGGCGCACGCCGCTCGCCGATCCGCAGGCGGTCCTGCGTGAGGCGCAGGCGATGCTGACCTGGCGAGCCCAGCACGCGGAGCGCACGCTCACGGGCGCCATCATCGACCACGGCGTCGTCGGCCGCGCGCCGCCGCCACGCGTATGACGCGAGTTTTCTAGGCCGGCCGGCGTGCGCGCATCGCCTGGGCGATGGTGCCGTCGTCCAGCCAGTCCAACTCCCCGCCCACCGGCACGCCGCGGGCGAGCATGGTGATCTGGGCCGGCAGGCCGACCAGCCGTTCGGCCAGATAATGCGCGGTGGTCTGGCCATCCACGGTCGCAGGCAGGGCGAGGACGACCTCGCGGACCTCCGGGGCTGCGACGCGCGTGACCAGCTGACCAACGCGCAGGGATTCCGGCCCGACGCCGTCGAGCGCCGAGAGCAGCCCGCCCAGGACATGGTAGCGGCCGTGGAAGGCCTTGGCCCGCTCCATCGCCCAGAGCGCACCGACCTCCTCCACGACGCAGATCAGCCCGGCGTCGCGCTCAGGATCGGCGCAGATCGCGCACGGGTCGCGGGTGTCCAGGGTCCCGCAGACGCTGCAGGTCAGCACGCGATCGGCGGCCTCCGACAGGGCGGCGGTGAGGGGGACGAGCAACTGGTCGCGCCGTTTCAGCAGCGTCAGGGCCGCGCGCCGCGCCGATCGCGGGCCAAGGCCTGGCAGCTTCGCCAGCAGGGCGATCAGGCGTTCGATCTCGGGACCCGCAGCGGCG
>DATHPX010000308.1:0-3081 GCA_035483335.1 Caulobacteraceae bacterium
CGGCCACCACGCCGACGTCGCCCAGGCCGTCGCCCTCTTGCTCGATGCGCCTTCGCCGGCGCATCGCCTTTACAACGTGGTCGACGACGAGGCCCCCGACCTGGCGACGCTGTTCGCATCGGTGGGCGCACCGCCGCCCGACGGCTCGGACGCCGAGCGGGCACGCGCGTTCGACACGCCCCTCGACGGCCGCCGCATCCGCGAAGACCTGGGCTTCCGGCCCAAGTTCCCCCCGCCTCGCAGACGCGATGGCCGCGGGCGCATAGACCCGCGTCTTGGGGCACGTCGACAACGATGCGCTGCGCACGCTCGCCCAGCGCAGGGCGGCGGTGCAGAGCACCTTGAGCAAGGCGGCGACCGGGGCTGGTGGCAGGTCATCCTGGTCGCCCGCCAGGTTCAGTGATGCGGATGCGTGAACGGCCGTTGCTGATCTTCAGCGGGGACGGTCGGCTCGTATGTCCGGTTCCCGTGGCCGCGGCTCTCGTACCAGTCACGCGTGACCCGTCCGGCGAGCTCGCGGTTCCCGAGGCCGAAGGCCAGCGCGGCCGCCACCGCCATGGCCGACAGCGCCACCGTGAATGCGACGGTGACGATGGCCGTCGCGATCCCCAACTGCTGCAGGGCCATGAACGCCGCCACGGCGAAGATCGCCCCGCGGAGGAGGCGGCCCCACAGCAGCGACGCTGCCTCACGACCGATCACCCTCCGGTAGAGGAAATTGCCCGCGAAATAGCCCGCGGCGACGATCGCGGCGGCGGCGAGCACGTTCGGCACGTACGCGAGCACCCGCGCAACCCCGGCGCTGAGCCAGGCGAGGTGGAGCGTATCCACCGCGAGCCCGACCGTCACGAGGGCGCACACCCAGTAAACGATCCGACCCCCTGCCGGTGGCACACGCTCGAGCGCCGCCTCCTGCCCGAGAAACTTCCGGACGGCTGGGCGACGGTCGAGGCCAGCGGCCAGCAGCAACCGACGGGTGATCCTCTCTAGAACCTTTCCGACAAAAAGCCCGACCGCCAGAATAACCAGCGCTGCCAGGATGTTCGGCAAGAACGCGACGGCTCTTCCGAACGAGTCCGCGAGCATGCGTGTGACTTGCATGGCTCTTCTCCTTCCCGCGATCCAACTTAGTGCCTGGATCGCGGAAGACCGGAATCAAGTGAAGCGCCGGCTGGGTCACCTGCCTGGGCCGTGAACACGCTGGCTCGACCGCGGTGTGCTGCGGCCCGGAGGGACCGCGTTCGAAGGCGATGAGCTGGTGGTCGGCGCGGGGCCAATGACTTTCGCCGGCGACGTTACGGAGATCGCGCTGGCGAGGCGGCGGTCTTCACCGTGGAGGCCTGGTAGATCTGATCGATTGCCGCCGCCAGGGCGGCGTCGAACTCCGGGTCGCTCATCGATCGGCGCAGATCCTCGAGGAGCGCCCGGGAGAAGCTGGCGATCATGCCGTGATTGCGGGAGAGGCGTTCGCAGGCGACCTGGCGCGTGTAGCCGCCCGAGAGGGCCAGGACGCGGGCGACCTTGGGGTGTTCGACCAGCGGCAGATAGTGATCCGGCGCCTCGGGGATCGTGAGCTTGACCAGGACGGGCAGGCTGGACGTCCACCCGTCGAGGGCGCTCAGCAGCTCCTGCCGGAGAAGGGCCTCTGCCCCGGCCTTGTCGGGACTGGTGATCAGGATCTCCGGCTCCAGGATCGGCACCAACCCCTGCTGGGCGATTTGACTGGCCACCGCGAACTGCTGCGCCACGATGGCGGCGACGCCGCTCTTCGAGGGGAGATTGATCGTCGAGCGCATCTTGGTGCCGAAGATGCCCAACTTGAGCGCGCGCCGGAGGAGCTGGTCGAGCAGGGGGATGGGCTTCATGAGCCGCACGCCGTCCTTCTCCGCCTCCAGCCCTTGATCGACCTTGAGGAACGGAACCACGCCGCGCTCGTCCCAGAGGTAGGCCGGGACGGGCTTGCCTGCGGCCTGGCCGTCCATGGTGTTCTCGAAGAGGATGGCGGCGATGACCTTGTCGCCGTCGAAGGCGGGGGCGGTCATCACGCGCACCCGCATCTCGTGCATGCGCTGGAACATCTCGGCGTCGCCGCTGTAGGCGCTGTCGGGAACGCCGTATTGCCGGAGGGCGCCGGGCGTCGATCCGCCGCTCTGATCGAGGGCCGCCAGGAAGCCCTCCTTCCTGGAAATCTGCGCCATCATCCGCTCGTTGCTCATTTCCGTCATCTCTAGCACCGCCGGTCCCACCGCGGCGGCTCCCGTGAGACTCACGGCGTCCAGCGACAGCGCCGTTCCCTGCACGCAGAAGCGGTGTCACCATGCTCGGAGGCCCTCGAACGATTCTAGCAACCGGCTCGCGTTCGACGGCGCCTTCATCCCCAACTGGGTTTCGACTGCTGCATTCTCGCGCGCGAGACCCGCTCACTCAGAACGACAGCGCGCAAATGCCGTCCAGGTCTTGAAAGAAGACGTGACGGTCGGAAATGCCGAGGATCGAGTCGTGGTTCCCGATCGGCATCGGCGTCGCGGTTGGGTCCAGTCGGACGAAGAACGGCGCGCCTTCCTCGGAATAGACCACCGCCGAGCCTGATGGGCTACCTTCCGCGTTCGCGCCAAACTGCGCCAGCGTCATCGGTGGCGCCGTGGGCGGATAAAGTGTGATCGTCCCCGAGGAGCCCGAGGTGGTGATGACCCCGCCGGCCCCTTCGACGAGCGTCACGCCCGTCTGCGGGTTCGGCCAAGCGCTCGCGTAGCGCAGGTCCACGGGTTGGTCCGTCGTCGTGCCGGAGGCGAGGTCGCGCACCCATATTCCGGCACGGCGGCGGATCGCCGTCGGTGTAGAGTCGGGCTATGGAAGAGAGGCGCACGAGGCGGGCTCGCGGTAGGTGTCGTTGGCTGATCCTTGGACTCGTGCTGGCGTTCCAGGCTCCACGCTGATGGCCGACGACCCGTGAGCCGCAGAGACAACGCCGACGCCCGCTGCCCTCGTTGCCGCGTCCATGCCAGCCTCTGCGTGTGCGCGTTGATCCCCCGCATCGAGACCCGCACGCGCCTGGTCCTGGTGGTTCATCGGCGCGAGGAG
>DATHPX010000309.1:0-4844 GCA_035483335.1 Caulobacteraceae bacterium
TCATTGGCCTTGGCGGGTGTGCGACCAAAGGCTTTGTCCGAGAACAGGTTGGAACCGAAGATACGAAGCTCCAGGGCACTCAGGCCCAGGTCGACCAACATGGCCAACACCTTACTCAACTTGATCAGACGACGCAGGACGCCCTCGACCGGGCCAACGCCGCCCACAAGCTCGCCGAGGGCAAGTTCCTCTACTCGCTGGTCCTGTCGGACGATTCGGTGAAGTTCCCGACGGACGGCTCACAGCTGTCCCCGGAGGCCGAAACCCGGCTGTCGGACCTCGCCGGCAAACTGAAGACCGACAACCGCAACGTGTATCTCGAGATCCAGGGACACACGGACAGCCGGGGCGGCAAGAACCTCAACATGCAGTTGGGTGAGCAGCGGGCCGAGGCGGTGCGCCTGTTCATGAACAAGCAGGGCGTCGCGCTGAACCGTATGGCGACCATCTCCTACGGCGACACCTCGCCGGTCGCGGCCAACAACACGCGTGAGGGCCGCGCCCAGAACCGCCGTGTGGTGGTGATCGTCCTCGACTGACGGCATGTCCCTAGAGCGCCGCTCCAACGTGATCGGAGCGGCGCTCTAGAGCAAACCCCGTTCAGGCGGAACCGCCAGGACGGGGATAATTTGCTCTAGATTCAAAAGTGTAGAGCCTGATTCACTGTTCGCATCTGTTCCGTGCAAACGGATCAGGCTCTAGTGCACCGAGATGTTCTCCTGGGAGGCCAGAAGGTCCGACCAGCGCCACTCGCCCGTCCCGAGGGCCAGCCGGACCCTCCCAGCAGGCCCGTCGACCGACATTACCACGAGCCCATGCACGGGCTCCGAACGGCAGGCCCGGGGCGCAAAGGCGACTTCCCACATCATGGCCTCGCGCACGGCTGCAAGCCCCTTGCCGTCCTCGCTCAGGCTGCGGATCCAGTCGCCGTTCCACACCCGGATGGCCCGTCCGCCGAAGCTTGAGAGCGCGGTGCGGACGAGCCCGTCCTTGCGCAGCGCGGCCTGGACGCGGGCCGCCATGTCGCAGGCGCCTCCGCCACCTCCGCCCCCAGAGCCGGCCCCAGCCGCCCCCGCCAGTTCGGACTCGCTCACCTCGGCGTCCAGCCCCATGGTCGGCGCCTCGTCGGACGCCGAAAGGGGGGAGTCCGCCACGTGCGATCGCCGGGCTAGGCTTTGGCGCGCGACCGGCCGCGGAGTGGCGACGTGGGCGGCCGTGGCAGCCTTTGTCGAATGCGACTTCGCCGGAGGCGCGGGGGCCGGCGGCGCGGGGGCCGGCGGAGCGGGGGCCGGCGGGGCCGGAGCTGGAATCACTTCCACGCTGATCGGCGCATCCCGCATCTGCAGAGGAGGCTTGGGCACGGTGAGCAGGATCACGAGCAGAAGCGCTCCGTGAATCGTGACGCTGGCGGCGCCGGCTAGGATGCGGCCGGACCGCTTCCGCCAGGCCGCGGGGTCCCGCGACGGAGGGAGAGGGGCGTTGGGATCCTCGGAATGGAGCAAGCGCTTGCCCGTCAAGCTGTCGGCCCCATTACCCAAAGCGACTGCGTCGGCAACGCCCGACCGGTAAGTCGTCTCGCGGGAATATGGCCAGAGAAGGTCCGACCCTGCCTGACTGGGATCCGGGATCTACGCCCAAACGCTTGAAATGCCTGGAACCGGTAGCGGGGCCCTGGCTCCCGAAGACCTGAGGCGTCCCGGTCAAGTTTCAGCGCGATGGGATCCTAGGCCGCGAGTCGTTCCCTCGTGCGCCCGAGCTCTCCCGCGTGTTGAAGGAAGGCGGCGAAGACCCAGACGAGCCACAGGGGCTTGGAATTGTCCGCCAGACCCGCCGCGTGCGCCTCGGCCATGCGCCGCACATTGTCCAACTCCAGGACCCCGCAGTCTCGCAGGCAGGCGCTTTGCGGCAAGGTCAGCATGCGCTCGCGCAGAGGCCCGCGCAGCCACGCCGAGATGGGCGGGGCGAAGCCGGTCTTGGGCCGATAGAGCACCTCGCGCGGCAAATAGGCCTCGAGCCCCTGCTTCAGGATCGCCTTACCGCCCCGCAGGCGGTTCCGTTTGAGCTCGGGCCGCAGGTTGAACGCCGTCACGAAGAAGCCCGGGTCCAGCATCGGCGAGCGCAGTTCCAGGCTGTGGGCCATGCTCGCGCGGTCGGTTTTCACCAGGATGTCCCCCGGCAGGTAGGTCACTGCGTCGGCGTACTGGGCCCGCTGCAGAGGGTCGAGCGGCGCCTCGACGTTATATGCGCTGCGCACGACGTCGTCGGCGTCATATCCGCCGAGGCGGCGGCGGAAGTCCTGCGTGAGAAGGCGCTCGCGGAACTCACGCGGAAGCGCCTGGACCATCCGGACATAGGCGGAGGCGGGATCTAGCGAGAGCTCCTTCAGAGTCGTGCGGCCTCGCAGGGGGCGTGGAAGCCAGGCGCCCCGCGGGTAGATCTCCGCCAGCGGACCCAGCACGCCAGCACGTATCGGCCCGGACAGGCGTCGCCTCAGCCGGGCCTGCGCCATGTGGAAGCCGTAGCGCCTGTACCCGGCCACGGCCTCGTCGCCGCCATCGCCGGACAGGGCTACGATCACGCCCCGGCGGGCGTGGGCGCACACTGCCAGGGTCGGGACCGCAGAAACGTCGCCGAACGGTTCGTCGAAGATTTGCGGCAGCCGCTCCACCACCTCGAAATCGGCCGCGGAGACCTCGAGCGCCTCGTGGCGCGCGCCGTAGCGGGCGGCCACGGCCAGGGCGTAAGGCGTCTCGTCGTGCGCGGGGTCGGCAAAGCCGATCGAGAAGCTCCTCACCGGATCCTCGGTCGCTTCGGCCATCAGTGCGGTGACTGCGCTGGAATCGACCCCTCCCGAGAGCAGCGCCCCGAGAGGGACATCGGAGACCAGCCGGCGGCGGACGGCCTCCCTGAGCTTGTCCACGAGTTCTTCGGGCGAGACCGCCGCAGGCGAGTCGAACTGATCGAGGAGCGACCAGTACGGACGGATACGCGGCTCGGCGCCCCGCCGGACGACCATGAGGTGAGCCGGAGGCAGTTTGCGGATGGCGCGATAGATCGTCCTTGGGTCGGGAATGTAACCGTAGGCGAAGAAGTCCTCGACGGCGAACGGGTCGAGATCGCGCGGAATCTGCGAGAGCTGCGTCAGCCCTTTGATCTCGGAGGCGAAGGCGAACACCCCCGAAGGCTCGATCGCATAGTGCAGGGGCTTCTTGCCGAAACGGTCCCTGGCCAGAACCAATTGCTGGTTGGCCGTGTCCCACAAGGCGAGCGCGAACATCCCCTCCAATCTAGCGAACAAACCCTCTCCCCAAGCGCGCCAGCCGTGGAGCAGGACCTCGGTGTCGCTTCGCGTCCGGAACTGGGCCCCCAAAGACTCGAGATCGTCCCTGAGTTCGCGGAAGTTGTAGATCTCCCCGTTGAATGTGACGGTGACGGCTCCGTCGGGAGTCCGCATCGGCTGAGCTCCACCGGCGAGGTCGATGATGGCCAGGCGTCGGTGGCCGAGCGCAACGCCCGGCTCAATGTGTTCCCCTGCTCCGTCCGGACCCCGGTGGCGCATAGCCAAGGTCATTGCGCGCAGCTGCCCAGGGTCGAAGGGCCTCGACCCTTTGATATCGAAGAGGCCCGCGATCGCGCACATGTTCGCTCCCGTGGTCCGTGATGACGGCCGTCTGAGCCTGCGCGGGCGAGCGGCTGCAAGCCCCGTCAAATGGAATGGAGCCCGTGCGTGGCGAAGATCCTGTTCCTGGCTCACCGGCTTCCGTTCCCGCCCGACAAGGGGGACAAGATCCGCGCCTTTCACGTGATCCGGCGACTGGCCGCCCACCATGAGGTCTGGCTCGGCGCGCTCATCGATGATGCTGCCGACCTGTCGCGGTTCGATCCGGCGGCGTTGGGATGCGTGGAGGTTCGGCGCCCCTGGTTGGGTCCGGGGCGGCGAGCGCTCAACATGGCGAGCGCCCTCTTTACGGGCGTCCCGCTCAGCGTCGGACGCTTCCGCCATCCCGACCTCGACCTGTGGATCGACCGGGTCCTGCAGGAGGTCCGTCCGGACCTGGTCGTGCTCTATTCCTCCGCGCTTGGAAAACACCTCTTGGATCGCCTGCCCGACGGCTTGCCGCTGCTTGTCGACTTCGTCGACGCCGACGCCGCCAAGTGGGCGGCCTATGCGGCCGCTGCGCCCTGGCCCCTCTCATGGCTGTTCCGCCGCGAAGCGCGCAAGCTCGTGGCCTTCGAATCCGCTCTGCTCTCGAGGGCGGATTCGGCCTTGCTCGTGAGCGACGCCGAGCGGCAGGTCATGGCCTGCCTGCAGCCGCAGTGGGCCGCCAAGCTCGAGGTCATGTCCAATGGCGTCGATCTGGAGGCGTTCCCCCCCGCCCCTCCCGCCAGCGGGTCGCTCATCGTCATGTGCGGGCGCATGGACTATCGCGCCAATGTGGAAGGCGCGCGCTGGTTTGCGCACGAGGTGTTTCCGCTCATCCGCAAGCGCGCCCCCGAAGCGATCTTCAGGATCGTGGGCGCGGGCCCCACGCGGGCCGTCCGTACGCTCGCGCTGCAGCCGGGAGTCGAGGTGACGGGCGCAGTGCCTAGGGTCTGGCCGCACCTTGCGGAAGCCAGAGTGGTCGTGGCCCCGTTACGCTTCGCGAGAGGAATACAGAACAAGGTGCTCGAGGGGCTGGCCGCGGCCCGGCCAGTGGTGGCTACCACCGCAGCGCTTGAGGGGTTGGACGTGGTTCCGGGGCGCGAGGCGCTGGCGGCGGACGAGCCTGCCGCCTTCGCCGATGCGGTGCTCCAGGTGCTGGAGGGACGCGCCCCTCCGGACCTGGGCGCCCGCGGCCGTGAGT
>DATHPX010000310.1:0-13806 GCA_035483335.1 Caulobacteraceae bacterium
CGGAAAGTATGACTGCTCGCAGCGGTCACCCCATCGCCTGGGGCCAAACGCTCAACCCTCGCCAGGCCCGACTGCGCGTCATGGCCGCGCTCGCGCGCAGCCACAGCCAGCCCTCGCACAGCCGATCGATGGGTGGCCGGCACAAGGCCGGCCATGACGGAATTTGAGGGAGTGGATGGTCAACATCGGCGGTCCAGAAGCTGGGCCGTCGGCCCCTTCCCTTCTCAGGCGAAGGATTCCGTCATTGCCGAGTAGACGAGGGTCCTCAGGTCGCGGCGCAGGGTGAGGCGTGCGTCGCTGCCCATGACCTGGGTCATGAAGACCACGGCGAGATCCTCTGTCGGATCGATCCAGAAGGCCGTCGAGGCGGCGCCGCCCCAGAAGTATTCGCCAAGCGTGCCCGGGAGCCGGGTCCGCGAGACGTCCACGTTGACGCCACAACCGATCGAGAAGCCCACCCCGTCGTAGCTCGACTCGCTGAAGCTGCCCGCCGGAGCCATCTGCGCCACCTCACCCCCTCCCGGGAGGAAGTTCAAGCTGAAGAGGGCGACGGTCTTCGGGCTGAGGATGCGCGCGCCGTCCAGTTCTCCGCCGTTCAACATCATGCGGCAGAAGCGCATGTAGTCGTGCGCGGTGGAAACCAGTCCGCCTCCGCCCGACTCCAGGGTCGGCGGATGGTCGTAGGTGGACTTCTGCGCATCGTCCTGCAGCTTCAGCCCGCCGCCCTCGTCGGGTTGATAACAGGAGCTGAAGCGCTCGATCTTTTCCGGCGGGACGAAGAAGGCGGTGTCGGCCATCCCCAGCGGCTCGAACAACCGGGTGCGGAGGAACTCTCCGAAGGACATACCGGAGAGCTTCTGGACCAGGTAACCCATCACATCGATCGAGACGGAGTAGTTCCAGGCCGTCCCCGGCGAGAACTCCAGCGGCAGGGTGGAGAGCTGTTCGACAAACGTATCGAGGCCGCCAGGCGTCTGGAAATCACCCACCTTCAGGCGGCGATAGGCGGCGTCGACGCTGGTGCGCATCATGAAGCCGTAGGTGAGACCCGAAGTGTGCGTCACCAGGTCGACGACCTTCATCGGCCGTTCCGCCGGCGTGGTGATGAAGCTCGGCGGCTGGTTGGCGAGCAGGGTCGGGACGCCGCTGGCGTATATGCCAAGCTTCTTCCAGCTTGGAATGTGGGTGGCGACCAGATCGTCGAGGCCCAGGGCCCCTTCCTCCACCAGCATCATCAGGGCGACGGAGGTGATCGGCTTGGTCATGGAGTAGATGCGGAAGATCGCATCCTCGCGCATTGGCTTGCCGCGCTCGATGTCCATTTGACCGGCCATGCCCGTGTGGACCAGTTCGCCTCGGCGGAACACCTGCGTCAGCAGGCCTGGCAGCATGCCGCTGTCGACGTACCGCGACTTCATAACCTCATCGAGGCGCGCGAGCCTGGCTGCGGAAAACCCCGCCGTCTGAGCCTTGGTCACCTTCAGTCTCCTCCTCTGATTTGTCTGGTGTCAGGTCGCGGATCAGACCTTCCGGAAGCGGAGGGTCATGCGGTCGCTTTCGCCGATGGCGGTGTATTTGGCCGCGTCGTAATCGGCCGGAACGGGTTGGTCCTTGGCGTGTGAGCGAAGCGTCGGCGGCAGCGTCCAGACACCGAACGGATGGTTCTTGTCGTCCTTCGGATTGGCGTTGATTTCCGAGCGCCCGTCGAGACGAAAGCCCGCCTTGCCCACGGCGTCGACCAGCCACGCGGTTGAGACATAGCCGTCGTGCGCTTCGTCGTTCATCGGTCGCGGGTCGGCGCGGTGCTCTTCGACGGCAAGGATCGCGCCAGGCTTGAGGGCCTGGCGGAACGAGGCAAGAGCGCCGTCCAACTGGCCCGGGGTCCACATCCAGTCGTGGATGTTGCGCGCCGTGATGACCATGTCGGCAGAGCCGGGAGCGGCGAGCGGCCCCTCGAAGGCGACCGCGGTGACATCCCCCCAGAGCTCGCGATCAGAATATTTCGCTGCAAAAGCAGCGGGATCGCGGCCTACTGCGCCGATGTAGCGGCCGTTGGTCTGCCTCAGATAGGGCGCCAGGATCTCGGTCCAGTACCCTCCCGCAGGCTCGATCTCGATCACCGTCATCCCGGGTCGCAGCCCCCAGAAGCTCAGCGTCGCCGCCGGATGGCGCCAGGGATCGCGCGCCACGTTCTTGGGCGTGCGCTGCGATCCGGCGATCACGCGCGCCAGGACCGGGTCCTCCGCCGCGGCGATCGCCGTCCCCACGAAGGCCGTGAAGCCCAGGGCCGGAACAGCACAAAGCAACTGGCGTCGGAGCATGCCTGCCTCCTCTCTTCGGGGCGCGTGGGGCACCATTGGCGCCGAACAGGCGGCGCGTCACGCCCTCTCGCGCGCACACTCGCCGACGGCGCATGGCGCGTAGTGTACGGAGCCGCGATTTCCCCCTACGGCCGATTCGGGGTAATTTGCGTCGTGTGAGCGCCGCGCACGGATCGAAGGGCCACTCGGCCCAGCAACGCCTCCCGCTCCTGCAGCCGCAGCCGCGCGATCAGGCGAGTTTTATACTCTCTTCCTGCAACGCAGACGCGTGCGCCTCGCTCGAGTCCTGGGCAAGCTGGCCGGGCGGAAAGCTTGTCCTGGTGGGGCCCGAAGGCTCCGGGAAATCCCATCTCGCGGCGGCGTGGGCGAGGAAGGTGGACGCGCAGGTGGTCGAAGCTGAAGCTCCCGCGCCCTCCCTGCTTGCTCCCGCCCGGGCCACCCTGCTCGAGGACGCCGACAGGCGTCCCGCTGATGAGGCCATGTTCCACCTGATCGAACGTGCGGACGCGCACGCTCCGCTGCTGATGACGGCCCGTGTGGCGCCTCGCGCCTGGACGACGGACCTTCCGGACCTGCGGTCGCGCCTCAACGCCTTGATGGTGGCGGAACTGCAAGGCCCCGACGACGTGGTGTTGGAGGCCATGTTGGACCGCCTGTTCCGAGAGCGGAACATCCGTGCGAAGAAGGCCGTGCTCGAATACCTTGTTCGTCGGATCGAACGCTCCGCGAGAGCGGCCAAGTCCGTTGTCGAGCGACTGGATGAAGTCGCGGCGGCCGAACGCCGGAACATCACCCCGCAGCTGGCGCGCGAGGTTCTGGGCATCGACTTCGGAGACGATGACCCTGAGTGATCGAGCCGAAGCGGCCCTTCGCCTTGCTGCCGCCCGCACACTGCGCGAAACAGATTTTGCGAGCGCAGAGCGGACAGATCTGATGGACGCGACGAACGAGGCCGCCGGGCCGGCCACAGATGCGAACCTGACCGTGCAGGAGCACGAGGAGGCGGTTCGCCGCATCGCGCCGGCTATCGCGCCTCTCAACGGCAGGCCGGTCCGAAGCACCCTGGCCGGGTCTCCAAAGCGATTCATAAACAGGGAGTTGTCCTGGTTGGCGTTCAACGAGCTGGTGCTCGAAGAGGCGACGAACCCGCGGCACCCTCTGCTCGAACGACTCCGATTCCTGTCGATCTCCGCCAACAACCTGGACGAGTTCTACATGGTCCGCGTGGCTGGCCTGAGGGCTCAGATCCGAGAGGGCGTACGGGTGCTCAGCCAGGATGGCCTCTCGCCCGGCGAGCAACTGGTGAAGATCGACACCCAAACCAGCCGACTCGAGGCCGTCCAGCAGGCCGTCCTGGAGGGGCTGCAGGGCGAAATGGCCGACGAGGGCCTGCGTCTGATGGAGGCGACCGAGATCAGCGGTTCTGACCGCACGGCCGCCGAGGCGATCTTCCTCGACCACATCTTTCCCGTAGTGACGCCCCTTGCGATCGACCCGGCTCACCCTTTCCCGTTCATTCCCAACCTGGGATTTTCGCTCGCCCTCAAGCTTCACCGTAAGACCGACCACACGGACTTCTACGCCCTGGTTCCGGTCCCCACCCAGGTCGCGCGCTTCTGGGAACTTCCGCCTGGACGTGGCGCGCGCAGGCGCGCGGAGCGTCGGATCCTGGCGCTGGAGACCTTCCTGACCCTGTTCCTCGACAAGCTCTTCCCCGGCTGCGAGGTGCTCGGCAAGGGGCTGTTCAGGGTCATCCGCGACTCGGAATTGGAGATCGAGGAAGAGGCGGAAGACCTGGTTCGCGAGCTCGAGGCGCGACTGAAGCGCCGTCGCATGGGATCGGTCGTGCGCGTCATGCTCGAGGCGTCGATGCCGGCGGAGCTCCGCCACTTCATCATAGACAGCCTCGACGCCGAAGATTCCGAGGCCGTGGACATCGATGGCAAACTCGGTCTCTACCAGTTCGACCAGCTGATTCCGGCCGATCGACCCGACCTGAAGTTCAAGGCCTTCACGCCCCGGTTTCCGGAGCGGATTCTGGATCATGGCGGCGATTGCTTCGCCGCGATCCGCGAGAAGGACATCCTCGTCCACCACCCATTCGAGAGCTTCGACGTGGTCGTGCAGTTCCTGCTGCAGGCGGCGCGCGATCCGAATGTGATCGCGATCAAGCAGACGCTGTACCGCACATCCAAAGACAGCCCGATCGTCGCGGCCCTGATCGAGGCCGCGGAGAACGGCAAGAACGTCACCGCGATCGTGGAGATCAAGGCCCGCTTCGACGAGGAAGCGAACCTGAAATGGGCGCGGGACATGGAACGGGCGGGCGTTTATGTCGTCTTCGGTTTTATGGACTACAAGACGCACGCCAAATTGTCCTTGGTCGTGCGACGCGAAGGCGACAATCTTCGAACCTATTGCCACTATGGAACTGGCAACTATCATTCGGTTACGGCGAAAATCTACACTGACCTTTCGCTGTTCACCACTGATATCGCTCTAGGAGGCGACTCAGGCCGGTTGTTCAACTACATAACCGGGTATGCGAAACCGCCGAAGATGGAGAAACTCTCCTATTCGCCGATCATGCTCAAACGCGATCTCTTGCGACTGATCCGCAAGGAGGCGGAGAATGCCAAGGCGGGCCTGCCAGCGGCGATCTGGGCGAAGATGAACGCCCTCGTGCATCCCGAGGTCATCGACGCCCTTTACGAAGCCTCCGCCGCCGGAGTGCAGATCGATCTGGTCGTCCGCGGCATCTGCTGCCTGCGCCCGGGCATCCCTGGCCTGTCGGAGAACATTCGGGTCAAGAGCATCATCGGCCGATTTTTGGAGCACGCGCGGATAATGGCCTTCGCGAACGGCAAGCCGATGCCCTCGCGAGAGGCCAAGGTCTTCATCTCGTCCGCGGACTGGATGCCGCGCAACCTCGACCGTCGGGTGGAGGCGATGATCCCGATCGAGAACCCGACCGTTCACCAGCAGGTGGTCCAGCAGATCCTGGTGGCCAACCTCAAGGACGAGGCTCAGAGCTGGATGCTGGATGGCGCCGGGACCTACCACCGCGCGCCGAACCGGGACGCGAAGAATGCGTTCTCAGCCCACGAATACTTCATGACAAATCCCTCTTTGTCGGGTCGGGGACACAAGGTGAAGGACCTGCCGCGCGCGTTCGATCATGTCGGCGATCGAAAGTAGGCCCGGCTCGAGCGACGCCGCCGTCATCGACGTCGGCAGCAATTCGGTGCGTCTGGTCCTGTATCGCCTGGACGGCCGAGCGATCTGGAGCGTCTTCAACGAGAAGGTGCTGGCGGGCCTCGGACGCGATATCGCGCGGACCGGAGCGCTGTCTCCCGATGGCGTGACCGCCGCGCTCACCGCCCTTCGACGGTTCAGTGTCCTGATCGAGGCCAGCCGGCCGTCCCTGGTGTTCGCCGCCGCCACAGCCGCCGTCCGAGAAGCGACCGACGGGCGCCAGTTCTGCGAGCGCGTGGAGGCCGAGACCGGAATCAAGCTGCGCGTCCTCAGCGGCGAGGAGGAGGCGCAGTTCGCCGCGCTCGGTGTGCTCGGAGGCGCGCCTCAGGCGCGAGGCCTGGTGGGCGATCTCGGCGGCGCCAGCCTCGAGCTCCTGCGGCTCGACGGCGATGCGTCAACCTCCGGCATAACGCTTCCCCTGGGGCCGTTCTCGATCCCTCAACAGAGCCGCTTCGAAGCGACCCGCGTGCGAATGGCGGTTGAGCGGGTCGTGAGCGCCGATATCCGCAAGGCCTTCCGCGCCGACACCCTCAACGCGGTCGGCGGCGCATGGCGCAATCTCGCCCTTCTTCACATGCGGATCTCCGACTACCCGCTGGAGATCCTCCATCAGTATGAAATCGGATGGCGGGACGTCCTGGATCTGGCGCGGCTCGTCAGCCTGCAGTCCAGAAGCTCGCTCGAGCGGATCGAGGGCATTTCCAAGCGGCGGCTCGAGAACCTGCCCCACGCGGCGGTGGTGCTCGAAGGTCTCGTCGAGCGGTTGGACATCCAACGGGTGTCCCTCTCGGCTTTTGGAGTACGCGAGGGCCTGCTGCTGCAATCCATGGCAGAAGAGGTGCGCCGCCGCGATCCCCTCCTCGCCGGGTGCGCCGCTCTGGGCGCCCGCGCCCCTGTCGCCGAAGCGCTGGGCAAGGCGCTCGACGACTGGGTCCTTCCCGCTTTCGAGCGCCTGCCGCCCATGTTCGGCGCACGCGAGAGAACGCTCATCAGCGCCGTAACCCGGCTCGCCGAGTTCGGATCGACACTGCACCCCGACCACAGGGCCGATCTCGTGTTCGAGCACGTGCTTCGCGCGCCCCTTGCAGGGCTGGACCACCACGAGCGCGCATTCCTCGCCTGCGCCGCCTTCTCCCGGCACACGGCTTCGTCGTCGCCGCCGCGGCCTCAGCTCATCTCGCGCCTGCTGTCGCCGGAGCGACACCAGCGCGCCCGCGCTCTGGGCGCGGCTGTGCGCCTCGGCTGCGAGCTTTCCGGCCGCAATCCGGAGCTCCTCGCGCGCTCCCGCCTGACCTTGCGTCCGGGCGTGCTGAGCCTGGAGGCGGAAGACGATTGGGCTCCGCTGCTACTTGGCGAGCAGACCGCCAAGCGCGCCGCGACTCTCGCCGCTCTGCTCGATCGGGAGCCGCGCCTTCGGCCGATGGGCGCCCGCGCCAGGACCGTCGAAGCGTTCGGCTGAAAGCCGAGCCCGAGAAGCCTCCCTCTCCGAATCCTACTGCAGCGCCTCCAGAGCCCGGTGCGGCCGGATCGCAAAAAAGCACTTGCCTTTGTCCTAGTGTTGTAGTTTGCTACATCACTATTGGAGCAAGGCGGTGTTTCGCCTGGCGCGAAGAGTCCGACGCATGGATCCGGAATGGAATGACGCCCAGCCGATCTATCGCCAGATCCGCGACAGGGTCGTGGCGATGATCCTCGAAGGCGTGGTGACCGACGGGGACCCCCTGCCCTCCGTGCGCGTCGTGGCGGCGGAGAACCGGGTCAACCCGCTCACCGTCCTCAAAGGCTATCAGCAATTGGCGGATGAGCAGTTGGTCGAGACGCGTCGGGGCCGTGGGATGTTCGTCACCGAAGGCGCACGGACCCGACTGCTGGCAGGGGAGCGGCAGCGCTTTTTGAGCGAGGAGTGGCCCGCCGTGGCGGCGACGATCCGCAGACTGGGACTGGACGCGCGGGAACTGCTCGCGACGTCTCGAGATGACGGGGCGGAAACATCCGCCGAGGGAGGCTGAGCCATGGCCTGCATAGAAGCGCGGGGCCTTAGGAAGAAATACAGACAGACGGTGGCGCTCGACGGTGTCGACATCACCGTGGGCGAAGGTCGGATCCTCGGCCTCATCGGACCGAACGGCGCAGGCAAGAGCACCGCGCTCAACGCGATCCTGGGCCTGACGGCCTATGAGGGCCAGCTCCGGGTCCTGGGCCGCAATCCCTGGACCGAGCGCGATCGCCTGATGCAGGACGTGTGCTTCATCGCCGACGTCGCGGTGCTGCCCCGCTGGATGCGCGTTTCCCAGGCGCTGGACTATGTCGCCGGCGTCCATCCGCGGTTCGACCGCGCAAAGGCTGAAGCCTTCCTCGCGCGCACCGACATCCGGATGACCTCCAAGGTGCGCGAATTGTCCAAGGGCATGGTCACCCAGCTGCACCTCGCTCTTGTCATGGCCATAGACGCCCGACTGCTGGTGCTCGACGAGCCGACGCTCGGGTTGGACGTGCTGTATCGCAAGCAGTTCTATGACTCGCTGATCAACGACTACTTCGACCACACACGTACGATCATCGTGACGACCCACCAGGTGGAGGAAGTCCAGTACATCCTCACCGACCTGATGTTCATCAATCACGGCCGCATCGTGCTCGACTGCTCGATGGAGACATTCGAGAGCCGATATGTCGAACTCCTGGTCGGCCCCGACCGCGTCGCCGAAGCGCGCGCGTTCGGTCCAATCCACGAGCGTCAGATGTTCGGGCGCACGCTGCTGCTGTTCGACGGCGTCGCGCGGGAACACCTGGCTCCGCTGGGCGAGGTTCGTACGCCCAGCATCGCCGACCTGTTCGTCGCCCTCATGGGCGCTCCGTCCGGAGCGCCAGGAGCCGCCCAATGAACACCCTAGCCGAACCCGTTTCGGACGCGGTCCCCGAGGTCGAGGCGCCTCCCTCGACGGCTGCCCACGCCGTGCGCCCCTTCTTCTGGTCTGTGCGGCGTGAACTGTGGGAAACCCGGTCGATCTATATCGCCCCGCTTATCGCCGCCGGAGTCGTCCTCTTCGGATTCCTGGTCAGCGCGCGGCGGCTGGCGCCGCTGGTGCGCCACATGGACACCCAGGACCCCAGCCACGCAGCGGCGGCCTATCTGCTGCCCTACGGGATCGCCGCCTTCGTCATCCTGGGGACCAGCCTGGTCGTGGCGGTGTTCTACTGCCTAGGGGCCCTCCACAACGAGCGGCGCGACCGGAGCATCTTCTTCTGGAAGTCCCTGCCGGTTTCGGACCTGACAGCCGTCGCGGCCAAGGCGACCATCCCCCTGGCGGTGCTGCCGGTCGTCACTTTCGTGATCATCGTCGCCACCCAGCTCATCATCGTCGGCATCGGCTCGGCCGTGCTTGCCGCGGCGGGGATCTCGCCGTCCGACCTCGCACGGTTCTCGATCTTCGAGCAGGTAGGTGTGCTCGCCTACGCCATCTTCACCCTCACCCTGTGGCACGCGCCGGTCTACGCCTGGTTCCTGCTCGTCTCGGTCTGGGCGCGCCGTGCGCCCTTCCTGTGGGCGTTCGGGGCCCCGATCGCCGTGACCATCTTCGAGAGCGTCGCCTTCGGCACGTCTGTCGTCGGCCACTTCTTCTGGAACCGTCTCACCGGCGGCTTCGGCGAAGCCTTCCACGGCGGCCATTCCGGGCCTGGTGAACTTCAACTGCCGCAGATCGATCCCATCGGCTTCTTTGGAAACCCAGGCGTGTGGATCGGCCTCCTGGTCGCAGCCGCCCTCCTCGCGGCGTGCGTCTGGCTGCGGCGCTACCGGGAACCGGTCTGAAGAGAGGCCCCGGCTGGCGAGCGAGGTGTCGGAGAGTTCCCGATGCACATACAGCCTCCCGAGATTGGCTTGCAGGACGCCCTCTGGCTTTGGTGGACGATGTATGGGCTGCGCCTTCTGGCGTGCTCCGCGGTCGTCACTTCGGGAGCGCTGGCTCTCGTCATCGACCGCCACTCGGCTTGGCGTCCCTTCGCCGCGCTCGTGTTCTTCGTCTGCCTGACCCTGGCCTGCGCCAGCGGAGCGGTCGAAAGCGTGCTTCGCCTCCAGACTGTCTCCGCTCTGGCCTGGACCCTCGGCCTCTACCTCGGCGGAACGGCGGGCCTGGCTGTGGCGCGTCGGGAAGGGACCTCGGGCGTGGTCGACATCTACGCCATGATGTTCGCCGCGGGAGACGCGGTGGTCACGCTCGCCCTTGGGACCGGTCCAATGGGAGGGCTTCAGCGACCGCTCGACCTGCCTGCGCACGAAGCGGCCTGGGCCATGGCGGCCACCTCGGCGGTTGGCGCCGTCCTGGACCTCGTCCTCATCCTGCGCGGCGGCGCGTCACGCACTCAGCGTGGCGTCCGTGGGCTGTGGCGCACGGGCGGGGCTCTGGCGATCTGCGCCGTGTGCACCGTCGGCGGGGCCGTCGTCGCAATCTAGGAGGGCCGCGCAGCCCGCCTGACCTCCACCACCCTCACCCGCGAACCGTCCAGCACGAGGGCCAGCTCGCCCCGCTTCAGCTTCAGCGCGTCTTCGCCGAACGCCTTGCGACGCCAGCCGTCGAGGGCCGGGGTGTCGGCGTTGTCGTCGCCGGCGATCTTTTCAAGGTCGGACACGGTGGCGATGAGACGCGGAGCCACGGCGGCGTCCTCCGCTCGCGCCTTGAGCAACACCTTGAGCAGTTCCACCACCGCCCCGCTGTTCTGAGCTGTCACGGGACGCTCTTTGGAGATCGTCGGCGCGTACGCCTCAGGATCCTTCAGAGCCGCGCCGACCGAATCGAGGATTTCCTGCCCGAACTTCGAGCCGGCGAAGCCCTTGGGCACTCCGCGCAGGCGCGTCAGGGCGTCCGCATCGGTGGGAGCCTGCGAAGCCAGTTCGTCGATCGCCTCATCCTTGAGGATGCGGCCGCGAGGCTGGTCGCGGACCTGAGCGGTGCGCTCGCGCCAGGCCGCGACGGCGCGGAAGACCGCCAGGTAGCGCGCCGAGTGGCGGCGCGGCCGCAGGCGCTTCCAAGCGTTCTCCGGCTCGACGTCATAGAGGGCGGGATCGGTGATCGCGCGCATCTCCTCCTCCACCCATTCCAGACGCCCGCTCGCCTCGAGCCGCTGGCGCAGGATCGGATAGAGCTCGGCGAGGTGGGTGACATCGGCCAGGGCATAGGTCAGTTGGGCCTCGCTCAGAGGACGCCGCGCCCAGTCCGTGAACCGGCTCGACTTGTCGACCTCCTCCTTGAGCATCTGGCGCACCAGAGCGTCGTACGCGACCTGCTCGCCAAAGCCCGCCGCCATGGCGGCGATCTGGGTATCGAAGAGCGGGTTCGGGATGACCCCGAGATTGTTGAAGATTTCGATGTCCTGACGCGCAGCGTGGAACACCTTCTCGATGGTCGGGTCAGCGAGGATCTTGAGCAAAGGCGACAGGTCGAGCCCGGGCGCCAAGGGATCGATGACCGCAGCGGCCTCCCGCGTCGCAGCCTGGATCAGACAGAGCTTGGGCCAGTAGGTCGTCTCGCGCATGAACTCCGTGTCGACGGCGACAAACGGGCGACCGGCAAGTTCCTCACAGAATGCAGCCAGTTCGGCTGTGGTGGTGATTGGAGTCATCGGCTAGCTATAGCCCCGGCGGCGACCCACAATGCAAGGCGCTTGCCGTCGCGGGGCAGGATGCTTCGCGGAACGATGCTTTCCCGATGGATTTCACGATGACCGCCAAGGGCAACGGCCTCACCTATGCGCAAGCCGGAGTCGACATCGACGCCGGCGCGGCCCTGGTGGAGCGAATCAAGCCGCTGGCCGCCGCGACCCGCCGTCCGGGCGCCGACACCGAACTGGGGGGCTTTGGCGCCCTGCTGGACCTCAAGGCGGCGGGCTACGTCGATCCGCTGGTGGTCTCAACAACCGACGGGGTTGGCACCAAGCTGAAGATCGCCATCGAGACGGGTCTGCACGATGGCGTAGGGATCGATCTGGTCGCCATGTGCGTGAACGATCTGCTGGCGCAGGGCGCCGAGCCCCTCGCCTTCCTCGACTACTTCGCTACCGGAAAGCTGGATGTCGAGGCGGCGACGCGGGTGGTGGCGGGTATCGCCGCCGGCTGCAAGGAGGCCGGCGCAGCGCTGATCGGCGGCGAGACCGCCGAAATGCCGGGCTTCTACGAGGGCGCGGGCTATGACCTGGCGGGCTTCTGCCTGGGAGCCGTCGAGCGCGGCCGCGTTCTGCCCCGGCGCGACGAGCAGCGATCGGGCGACCTGCTCATCGGCCTCGCCTCCTCAGGTCCGCACTCCAACGGCTACTCTCTGGTCCGCCGCATCGTCGAGCAGAGCAACCTTGGCTGGAACGACCCCGCACCGTTCGCCGAAGACCAGACCCTGGCCGAGGCGCTGATGACGCCGACGCGGATCTACATCCGCAGCGTTCTTCCTCTGCTCCAGTCTGGGCTCGTATCAGGCGCGGCGCACGTCACCGGCGGAGGGCTGGTCGAGAACCCGCCAAGGGCGATCCGCAAGGACCTGCAGCCGCGGTTCGACTGGGGCGCCTGGGACATGCCGCCGGTGTTCGGGTGGCTGGAGCGCGCCGGCGGCGTGGAGCGCACGGAGATGCGCCGCACGTTCAACTGCGGCGTCGGATTCCTGCTGGTGGTTCCGCACCGCAACGCCGAGGCTGTCATCGAGGCCCTGCTGGAAGCGGGCGAGAACGCCTTCGTCTGCGGGGAGCTGACGGCGGCGGGCTGAACGCCCGCCGACCGATCTCATTCAGCCGACGATGTCGGCTTCGTCGAAGAACTGGGCGATTTCGATCTTGGCGTTGTCCGGGCTGTCGGAGCCGTGGACGGAATTCTCGCCCACCGACTTGGCGAAGCGCTTGCGGATCGTGCCCTCGGCCGCCTGGGCCGGATTGGTCGCGCCCATGATCTCGCGATACTTCGCGACAGCGTTGGCGCCTTCCAGGACCTGGACCACGACCGGACCGGAAGTCATCATCTCGACCAGTTCGCCGTAGAAAGGGCGCTCGCGGTGGACTTCGTAGAAGTCTTCCGCCTCTTCCTGGGTCATACGGACGCGGCGCTGGGCGACGATCCTCAGCCCCGCCTCCTCGATGACGGCGTTGATCTGGCCCGTGAGGTTCCGCGCGGTGGCGTCGGGCTTGATGATCGAGAAAGTGCGTTCGGTCATGATCTTCTTTTAGTCGCGGACTTGCGGGGGGGATGGGGTGGCGGCTTATAGCGACGGCCGCCCGCCCCGCCAAGCCGCCGCGGCCCCTTCCCCGCCCGTTCCCGGACCGACCTCCCGATGATCCTGCGTATCGAAGACCTGGTGTTCGACGCCTGGGGCCGAAGGATCTTCGACCACGCCAGCGTCAGCCTCTCGGCGGGCTCGCGGGTGGGGCTGGTCGGGCGCAATGGCGCGGGAAAGTCGACCCTGTTCCGGCTGCTTCGCGGCGAGTTCTCGCCGGGAGGCGGCGAGATCGAGATCGCACGAACCGCTCGTGTCGCGGCTGTGGACCAGGAGCATCCGGCGACGCCAACCCCGCTGCTCGAGACCGTGCTCGAGGCGGACCAGGAGCGCACCGCCCTGCTCGCCGAGCTCGAGACTGCAGCGCCGGAGCGGATGGCCGATATCTATGGGCGTCTCGATGAGATCGGGGCCGACCGGGCGCCGGCGCGCGCCGCGGAGATCCTCAACGGCCTCGGATTCTCCGAGGCGGACCTCTCCCGGCCGATGGCGGAGTTCTCGGGCGGCTGGCGCATGCGCGTGGCCATGGCCGCGGCTCTCTTTGCCGAACCCGACCTGCTGCTGCTCGACGAACCGACCAACTACCTCGACCTCGAGGGCGCGCTCTGGCTCGAGGCGCGGCTGCGGAAATACCCTCACGCCGCTCTGATCATCAGCCACGACCGCGAGCTGCTCGACCGCTCGGTCGACTTCATCCTGCACCTGCATGACGGCAAGTTCGACCTCTACCGCGGGGGTCTCTCGAGCTTCGAACGCCAGCGGGCGGAGAAGCTGCGTTTGGCGGCCTCGATGCAGGAGAAGATCGACGCGCGGCGGGCGCACATGCAGGCCTTCGTCGACCGCTTCAGGGCCTCCGCCACCAAGGCCCGCCAAGCCCAGTCCCGCCTGAAAATGATCGCCCGCCTGAAGGACGCCGCGCCCGTGGTGGAGGGGGACGTCGCGCCCTTCCTGCTCCCCTCCCCCGAGCGCGCCCTGGCCCCGCC
>DATHPX010000311.1:0-5982 GCA_035483335.1 Caulobacteraceae bacterium
CGGGGACCCTCACGTCCGGCGGCACCGACTCGATCACCATGGCGATGAAGGCCGCGCGCGATTTCGCCCGCAAGGAAAGGGGCGTCGCCGGCCCGCTGAACATCGTCCTGCCCAGGTCCGCCCACCCCGCCTTCGACAAGGCCGCGGCGTTGATGGAGATCGAGGTGCGGCGCACCCCGCTGCGGAATTTCCTGGCCGATCCGCAGGTGATGGCCGGCGCAGCGGATGCGTCGACCATCATGATCGTCGGCTCGGCCCCCTGCTTTCCCTACGGGCTGATCGACCCGATCGAGGCTCTTTCCGACCTGGCCCTCGAGCGCGGCCTGTGGCTGCACGTGGACGCCTGCGTCGGCGGCTACATCGCCCCGTTCGTGCGCATGAACGGCGGCGATGTCCGGCCGTTCGACTTCGAACTGCCGGGCGTCAGCTCCATGTCGGCGGATCTGCACAAGTACGGCTACTGCGCCAAGGGCGCCTCGACCGTGTTCTTCCGCTCGGCGGCCCTGCAGGCGTTCATGGGGTTCGACTTCAAGGACTGGCCCGGTGGACGGATGGTCACCCCCACCCTCGCCGGCACGCGGCCCGGCGGCGCCATCTCAGCCGCCTGGGCGGTGATGAATTTCCTCGGCGTCGACGGCTACCGCGCCAAGCAGGCCCTGGTGACCGGCGCGCGCGAACGGATCGAAGCAGGCGTGGCGGTCCTGGGCTTCGAGGTGCTCGGCGCGCCCCAGCTCGGCATCACCGCCTTCCGCCATCGCGAAGCGAACAGCATGGCGCTCTGGGCGAGGCTGCGCGAGCGCGGCTGGTTCACCAGCGTGGCGACCGAACCGCCCGCCCTGCACCTGATGCTCTCGCCCTTCCATGCCGAGGTGGCGGACGTCTACCTCGCCGACCTGGCCTGGGCGCTCGAGACCGTGCGCGCGTCCGCTCCGATCGCGCAGGCCGAGGCGCGCTATTGATCATCGTGGCAGGAAACAGGGGCGGCGACGCTCAGGCTTGCGCCGCGGCGAGCAGATCGAGTTGCAAATCCCCGAACCCTCAGGCGCCTAGCGCCTTGGACAACGGACGCGCCGGCCCGGACCGCGGCCGTTCAAGGATCGCGAGGCTTGAAGAGCAGGGCCTCAAGCTTGCCCTGCCCCATGACCCTGCCGAGCTCGCGATAAGCGAAGAACGGCACAAGGGCGATCGCCATGTTCAGGCCGACCGCAAGTAAGCCAATCAGTCCTCCGCCGCCTAAGGAAGGGATGCTATCTGCGAGCCCCTTGCCGTGAATAAGGCCTTTGATCACTTCCTCGGCCTCGTGAATGATGATGAACACCACGGCGAACGAGATCGACTTGTCGAGGATTGGCCAGATAAGCGGCCGTGATCGCCACCGCGTTCCCAGGCCCATGTCCTCAGCGATGAGCATCACCTTGGCCAGTATCAGCGCGTTGACCATTGCAACGCCGCTGAACTGATAGTTTATTCCTCTCTCCTTGAGAGTGATCGCTTGATGGATGACGAACAACCCAATTGGAACGAAGAGATACAGGAACATCACCAAGAATTCTCTTAGCTCTCGGGCGGCCCAAGCCTTGAAGCCAGGCTTGACCGACTTGCTGGCGGTTGCCAAAGAACCATCCTGATCGGCCATGGGCATCCTCTCCTGAGATCTCGCTCTCGACGGGCCCGCGCGAACGTTCTCGTAGCCAGGAATGACGCCACGTGAGCTAACTCAAATTAGGTCTTCTTGCCTTGTGGTTGCGATCGGGCGCGGCCGCTCGTCGCGCCTCGCCGCGTTATGTCCGCATCGGGGCGTTGTCGCCCTGATTGCCTAGCTGATCCTTCGAAGGGCGCGCGCGCCATCCCCTCGGCTTCGCTGCATGGGGGAGGATCCCTGTGAATACGGGACAGGAGGCCCGCCATCCCTAAGGTCCGGCCACTCGACGGTAGGCAAGCGCGGCTGTCGTGGCAGATCAAGCGGCGTTTTGGTATCATGTCCTCGGAACTTCTCGCTGTCGAAGGTCAATTTAATGCCCACATCCCGCCAGCGCTTCGAACGTGCGGTGCTTCGAGAGCGCGGGCGGAATATCCTTCAGAACGTAAGGAACGCTTTGATTCTAGGTATTCTTATCCTTGCTATCGGAGGAGCCGTGGCGTACTTGGAGGCTACTGGCCGCCGGACATCTCCTGGTTACCCGCGAGGACAAGACTGCGAGTATTACGGCAAGGGCGCGTTTACCTGCTACCCTCCGCCTAAATGAGCGCGCGCGCCGTCGCAGCCGCCAAGACCTTTCACTTGCCCGGTTCCGATGAGCCCCCTTAGGGTTGGACACTTGCAGCGTCGTTCACCACTGGCGCTTGAGGCTCGCGAAGGAGGCGCTGCGATGGCTACACAGGGATTGCGCAATCTGGGTCGGTCAGGCCTGCGCGTTTCGCCCCTTTGCCTGGGGGCGATGAACTTCGGCAACGACCAGTTCGGCGTCGACGAGAAGACCTCGATCGAGGTCATCCACGCCTACCTGGACGCCGGCCACAACTTCATCGACACCGCCAACGTATATTCCGCCACGCGATCGGAGATGATCGTCGGCAAGGCGGTGAAGGACCGACGCGACAGCGTCGTCCTCGCCACCAAGGCGTCATCACCGCTGGGAGCCGGCCCGTTCGAGTCCGGCTCCAGCCGCAAGCATGTGGTCAAGGCCTGCGAGGACAGCCTGCGGCGCCTGGGGACCGACTACATCGACCTCTACCAGATGCACCGCTACGACGATGCGACGCCGCTGGAGGAGACGCTCAGCACGCTCAACGATCTCGTCCGGCAGGGCAAGGTCCGCTACATCGGGGTCTCCAACTGGACCGCCTCCCAGGTCGTCGAGGCGTGCCTCGTCATCGAGGCGAAGGGCTGGGAGCCGCTGGTCAGCCTGCAGCCGCAGTACAGCATCCTCGCCCGCGACATCGAGGTGGAGATCCTGCCGGCGTGCCGGAAGTTCGGCCTGGGCGTGATCCCGTGGAGCCCGCTGGGCGGCGGCATGCTGACCGGCAAGTACAAGCCCGGGGAGGAACCGCAAGCGGGCACGCGGTTCGCCGCGCCGGGCCCGTTCCAGAGCGTGTGGCGGACGCGCGCGCTCAACGAGCGCAACCACGAGATCGTCGGCGTGGTGCTCGAGGAGGCCCGCCAACTCAACGTCTCGCCGATCGCCCTGGCCCTCGCCTGGAATCTGGCGCGGCCGGGCGTCGTCGCTCCGATCATCGGGCCGAAGACCACCGTGCAGCTGAAGGACAACCTGGCCGCGCTGGAGGTCGACCTCCCCGCCGAGGTGGTCGAACGCATCGATGCGGCGAGCGAACCCTACCTCCCCTACCCGCACGACTTCATGCGCATGGCGCGGCAGCTGACGGCCATGATGGTGCAGCAGAACGCGGCGCCCGGACGGGCTGGGGCCGCCAGGTAGCGGGTTTGGGAGCACGTCCCCCGAAACCCGCAAGCGTCGCATCGGGCTTGCACGCCCTCAGAACGACGCTTGCCTTCAGAAGTGGAAGGTCGCGGCGATGAAGGGCCCATACATGTTGACGGGGAACCGGGCGAGGGCTGCCTGGTAGTTGAAGTTCAGACTACGGAACCCGGCGTGCAGGGTGGGCCAGTGAGGGATCTGGTAGTCGACGGTTCCCACGGCCTGCCAATCGATCCTGGCGCCGCCGGCGCCGATGTCGCCGTAAGCCGTGGCGCCGAAGCCATGGCCCAGGTTGTAATGATAGCGGGCGGCTCCCACCACATCGCCCCAGGTTTGTCCGCTGGAAACGTTTACAGACGGAAGCAACCCCTGGGTCAGGGAGACCTCGGTGCTGATGCCCCATGCCCGAGCGCCGGCGCCGACGTCGAGATACTGATTGGGCGTGGACACGATCCTATACAGGATCAGACCCGTCCCGATGTTGAGCGACGCGCCTGACCGGCCGCTGCCGAAGAGGATGCCGCGGGTGGTGATCCCGGATGTCACGGGCGCATGCATGTAGTCGGTGACCAGGGCGAAGGGACCCATGCGGAGTTCCGCCTCGCCCATGAACGGAACCCAGTTGAGATGGGTGATAAGGTCGCCGGGCCCGATGGTGACCGAGCGGCCGGGCAGGTTGGTGTTCACCGGGCGGACGCCGACGGAGGTCCAGGGCAGCCAGAGATAAGGCGTGACCAGCAACTCCATTCTCGGGGAATCGTCCGGCGGTGGCGTCAGGGTGACCGGCTGTCCCGGTTGATCTTGCGCGTGCGCGCCGGTGGCGGCGCCCGCCATGGCGAGCGCCGCGACGCCGAGCAGCAGCGGACGGAGGAGGCGCCTGAAATCACTCGCTTTCGCGTCCATGGTCGATCCCCTGATCGGTGATCTCCGACCAGCACATTTCGAGGCGAGCAGGGCTATCGGGTGATTTCTGGAGTTCGCGCCCGCCGAGGAACCGAGCCCCAACTCAAAGGCGAGCCGTCAGCTGACGGCGATGATGGTCCAGCAGAACGCGGCGACGGGGCGGGCTGCAGCGGCGAGGTAAGCGAGGGTTGGCGCCGTTGGTGGTGAGTTGTTGCGGCCTTTCTGATTTACTCCGCCGCTAGCCGCCCATGGAGGATCGGCCCCTCCGCAGCCGGTTGGATCGGAGACCACAGATGCCGAAATCGAAGGCGCTGACTCGTGGAGCCAGCCATATCGCGCTGGTCTGCTCGGACATGTACGAGACGGTCAAGTTCTGGGAAGATATCGGAATACCCCTGCTCAAGATGGAAGAGCTGCCGGGCGGCGGTCAGCACAGCTTTCACGACATGGGCAATGGCGCGATGCTGTCCTACATGACCTTCCCCGATGCGCCGCCCGCGGCGCCGGGCGTGGCTTCCCAGCCTCTCGACGTCCGAAAGGACGGCGCGAAAACGGCCATCGCCTCGATGAACCACATCGCCTTGGATGTGCCGAAGGAGAGGTTCGACGAGATCCTCGCCAACCTCCGCGCGAAGGGTATCACCGTCTATACGATCAACCATGGCGCCGACGCGCCGTTCGGCAAGCAACCCGACGAAAAGACCTGGATCCGCTCGATGTATTTCCGCGACCCGGACGGGATCGCCTTCGAGTTTGCGAGCCTGATGCGCGAACTGGGCTCCGAGAGCGACCTTGCCCCACGCGTCAAGAACGCCAAGGGCGAGCGAGTCGACTATACGCCGATGCTCCTGCGCGAGCTTCAGCACGCCGCCGGTTAGGGCGTCACCAAGGCACCGTCCGCCCTTGGCGGTCGAGATAGCGCAGGCCAGGCGCGCCCTGCTGCGCGATGAGGACGTCGACGATCTGAGGCATGGCTTCCTCGACGCCGAACGGCGCGTTGGCGCCGCCCATCTCCGTGCGGATCCAGCCAGGCGCCATGAGGACGATCGCGCGGCCGTCGTCAGCGTGACGGCCGGCATAGCTGGCCATCGCCTGATTCAGGGCCGCTTTACTGGCGCGGTAGACATCGTTTACGCCGTTGGCGTTGTTGGCGATGCTGCCTTGGCCGGAGGACATCACGCCGATCACGCCGCCCTGTCGGGCCAGGACGCCGAGCTCTTCCACAGCGCGCATCACGCCAAGCACGTTGGTGAGCATGACGTGGACGAATTCGTCCGTGGACACCTCCGCCATCGTGTTCCCGGGCGCACGGTTCGCGATTCCGGCGTTGACGAAGACGACGTCGAACTGACGGCCGATCAGACGATCGCGCAGGGCCCGCGTCTGGTCGTGGTCGGTCATGTCGAGCGTCTCGATATTGACCCCATCGGGCCTTTCGGCCGCGAGGCTGTGCAGCGGGGTCCCCGCGCCTCGCACTGTGCCCAGTACGCGCCATCCGCGGCCTGCGAATTCGGCGGCCATCGCATGGCCCAGGCCACGCGAGGCGCCAATGATGAGAACCGAACGGCCGGTATCCGCCGACGTGGAGCTGCTCACGTTTGAACCCTTCGAGGCTAAGGACCAAAATCTTAGCCGTCGCTCC
>DATHPX010000312.1:0-5750 GCA_035483335.1 Caulobacteraceae bacterium
TCCTGCTCGAGCGGGGCTTCCTGTATGATTCCAGCCTGATGGGCGACGACTACCTGCCTTACCAGGCGCGGGTCGGGGACGCAGCGGAGCTCGAGCAGCCCCTGAGGTTCGGACAGGACAGCCCGCTGGTGGAAATGCCGATCAGCTGGTCGCTCGATGACTATCCGGTATTCGAGTACTCACGCAGCCCCACCGGGATTCTGCCCGGGCTGATGAACGCCGGCCTCGTGCTCGAGAACTGGCTTGCCGACTTCCGCTACATGGCCGCGCATCTGGATTGGGGGGTGATCACCTATACCTTCCACCCGCATGTGATCGGCCGCGGCCACCGGATGCTGATGCTGGAGGCGCTGATCGATCAGCTCACGGACTTGGGCGCGGCCTTCGTGGCCATGGAGGACGCTGTCGCCGAATACCGTGAGCGGTGGCCCGCGGGGCGTAGCTGGGGCGCCTAGCTAGCGAAGCGGGGACGAGGAATCGGACAGAAGCAGTTCGCGCCACTGCCTGGCCAGATCCCGCCTTCGACGGGGATAGCGGTCTGGCAAGAGTTCCGCATGTTCGAACCGGTCGGTCCGGAACGTGCGAATGTCCGCCCGTAGCTCGCACCAGGCGACAAGCAGTCGGGTGGACTCCATGAAGCCCAGGACGAAGGGCCAGACCACCCGCTCCGAGCGGCGACCTTCCGGATCGACGTAGGCGATCTTCAGTTTGCGTTCCTCGCGCATGGCCTGTCGGGCCAGGGTGAGATCGAGCCCTTTGTTCTCGACGGGGCGACCGCCGACAAGCAGGGCGTCATCGTGCAGTCGCTCGCGCAGGTCGTCGGGCAGGACCGCGGCGATCTTGGCGATGGCGTCGCGCGCCGCGTGGGCCAGGTCGTCGTCCGTCTTTCGCGCGACCCACTGGGCGCCGACGGCGAGGGCCTCGATCTGCTCTTCGCTGAACATCAGCGGCGGCAACAGCAGGCTCGGCCGCAGGATGTAGCCAACGCCGGCCTCCCCTTCGATCTCGGCCCCCATGGCCTGCAGGGAGGCGATGTCCCGGTACAGCGTGCGCAAGGAGACGTCGATCTCCCGGGCGAGTTCGGCGCCGCTCACCGGCACGCGCCGCCGTCGCAGCGCCTGCATGAGATCGAACAGCCTATGGGTCCTGGACACCGCTTCGCTTCGAGCCCCAGCCCTTCCAACCCCGGCCTAGAAGGCCGGGGTCAGGACGCCTTGGAAACGGGGCGCGGCGCCTGCGAGGAAGCTCGAAACGTCGGCTCGGTCGTAGATCATCAGGCTGTGCGTGATTTTTCCGTGTCTGATCCTGATCCATTCGGCCACGCGCTGATCGGCGGCGCACGCCAGGTCGCAACTGTACAGGATCACCGCAGAGTCGATGTCGCCGAAGAGGGCGATGAGCTCGACGTGCTTGACCGTCCGGGTCACGAAGTCGACCCAGAACTTGCGGAAGGATCGCGCTCCAGCCAGCAGACCCGACGGCGTTTCGCACACCACGTCGTCCGCGACCCACTTCATCACCTCGTCGAAGTCGCCGGCGGTCCACGCCGTGTAATAGGCCGCGGCGATCTGTCTGGGTTCGATCGTCTGGCACATGATCTCGCTCCAGCAATCGCGCCCTCCGGGGCGCATCGGCGACCGACTCTCCCGATCGCCCTGCTGACATACAATGGCGGTGTGTCAGGTTTTGTCAGTAGCAGACGCCATGGGGCGCGAGATTTTCAGAGCGGGCTCATAGAATGCCTGCACAGGGTGGAAGGGGGCTGTCGCCGCGACGAGAGCGTGGCGACGTCCGTCGGAACGACGCGTAGTATCCGGCGCGGGCGATGACCCCTGCCACGTCCATGAGGGAGGAAGGACGCCATGACCAATCGTCAGATCGTGCTGGAGCGGCTCCCGGGCGCAGAGCGGCTCGCGACCGAGCACTTCTCGTTGAGGACCAGCGAGCGACCGACAGCGGGTGCAGGCGAGGTGGTGGTGAAGACCCGTTACTTCTCCCTGGACGCCGCGAACCGGGCCTGGATGCAGGGCGCGACCTATCGCTCCGCTTTGGAGGGCGGCCAGGTGATGGCGGGCAGTGGGATCTCGGAGGTTGTGGAGTCGAATGTCGACCACCTGAAACCAGGCGACCTGGTGTTCTCGGACACCGGCTGGCAGGAGTACGCCGCGCTTCCGGCCGGGCGCCTTCGCAAGTTGCCGAACCTGCGGCCCGAGACGCACCTGCTGAGTGTCTATGGCGTCGCGGGACTCACGGCCTATTTTGGCCTCCTGGAATGCGGGCAGCCCAAGGCGGGCGACACCGTGGTCGTCTCGGCGGCGGCAGGATCGGTGGGCTCGATCGTGGGGCAGATCGCCAGGATCAAGGGCTGCCGGGTAGTTGGCGTCGCCGGCGGCGAGCAGAAGGGCGCCTGGCTCACCAGCGAGCTTGGGTTCGACGCGGCGGTCGACTACCGAAGCCCCGAGTTCAAGCGGCAGCTGCGGGCCGCGTGCCCCGAGGGGATCGACGTCTATTTCGACAACACCGGAGGCGACGTCTTCGAGGCGTGTCTGTTCGCCATGAAGACCTATGGGCGCATCGCCTGCTGCGGCGCGGTCTCGGTCTATGACGGCGCGGCGCCGCCGCACGGGCCCCGCGGCGTGCCGGGGCTCATCGTCACCAAGCGCCTGACGTTGCGCGGTTTCATCGTCTCGGACTTCGCGGACCAGAACGACAAGGCGCTCGCCGACCTGCAGAGCTGGGTCGCATCCGGCCAGTTGAAGGTCCACGAGGACATCGTCGATGGTTTCGAGAACCTGCCCGCGGCTCTGATCGGCCTTCTGCATGGTGACAATCGCGGCAAGCGCATGGTGCGAGTCTAGCGGGAGCGCCAAAAGCCAAGGACGACCAAGTCGATACAGTCGACTACAAGCGCGCCAGGCAATGGCAGGCTAGTCAATCGGGCTCCGCGGTCGAAACGGCGCGCGCAACAGGAGCCCGGCATGCTCAGCCCCTTCATCCACCAAGACGCGCCGAAGTGACCGGACTCGCGGACGGACGCCTCGCATGAGCAAGCTCCTCGCGCCCCATCCCAGCTGGATCGGCCGCCCGGAAGGTCCGGAGCAGCCCGACGCGGTTCCCCCCGAACTTGTCAACGGCTCGCCACAAAAGCTGCGGGACGACCTGGCAGCCCTGCTGGGCGAGGATCGCGTGCACCACCGGCTGATCGACCTGGTTCGCTATGCCTCGGACGCGAGCCCCTACCGGATGATTCCGCAGATCGTGGTCATGCCGCGCACCGTCGGCGAGATCGTCAAGATCCTCGCCTACTGCCGGCAGGAGAAGCGCCACGCGACCTTCCGCGCCGCCGGCACCAGCATGAACGGCCAGTCGCAGTCGGACGACATCCTGATCGACGTGCGGCGCCACTGGAGCGGCGGCAAGGTCGAGGCCGATGGCATGAGGCTCCGCGCCAGGCCGGGCCTGATCCTGGCTCACGCCAACGCCATGCTGGCGCGTCATGGCCGCAAGCTGGGGCCAGATCCGGCCAGCAATCACGCCTGCACCATCGGCGGGGTGATCGCCAACAATGCCGGCGGGATGCGCTGCACCCTGGCCAGGGACGCCTATCACACGGTGACCGACCTGACGTTCGTGCTGCCGTCCGGGACCGTCATCGACACCGCCGATCCAGGGGCGGAGTCCGCCTTCGCCCAGGCCGAGCCGGAGCTCGCCCGCGGGCTGATGGAGCTGCGCGCGGAGCTTCTGGCCAATACGGCGCTCGCCGAGCGTGTGCGGCGCAAATATTCGATCCGCAACACCCACGGCCTTCGACTGCTGGCCCTGCTCGACGGCGAGACGCCGCTGCAGATCTTCCGGCGCCTCCTGGTGGGCTCCGAAGGCATATTGGCGTTCATCGCCGAGGCGGTGATCGAGACGGTGCCGACGCCTGCGGAAACCTGCGTCGCCTGGATCCCGCTCCCCTCGATCGACGCCGCCGTGGCGCTGGTGCCCGATCTCGTCAAGCTCGGCGCGGCCGCCGTCGAACTGATGATGGCGCCCGCCCTGACCGTGGCCGGCGAAACCTTCCCCGGCACGCCCGCCTATTGGCGCAGCCTCGATCCGAAGGCCGCGGCCCTGCTGGTCGAGTTCGGGGCCGAGAGCGACGAGGCGCTGCAAGGCGTGCAGGCGCAGGTCGCGACCCTGACCGCAGGGCTGAACCTGCTCAGTCCCCTATCCTTCACCAGCGTGACCGAAGCGGTCGAGCTGGCCTGGCATGTGCGCGAGGGCCTGCTGGGACTGGTCGGCAAACAGCGGCCAAAGGGCAGCGTGCTGATCGTCGAGGATGTCTGCTTTCCGCCGGCGCGCCTGGCGCAAGGCGCGCACGACCTGCAGGATTTGCTCGCCAAGCATGGTTTCATCCCGGGCGTCGCCGGCCATGCCGCGCACGGCAATCTGCACTTCACCCTGGTCGTGCGGCTCGACGACCCCGAAGATCGCGCGCGCTATGCGACCTTCATGAACGAGATGGTCGAGCTCGTGGTCAACAAACACGACGGCTCGCTGAAGGCCGAACACGCCACAGGCCTGAACATGGCGCCGTTCGTGGAGGCTGAGTGGGGTCACGAGGCCGCCGAGATGATGTGGTACATCAAGGCGTTGGCCGACCCGCACGGCGTCCTGGCGCCCAATGTCATCCTCACCCGCGACAACCAGATCCATCTCAAGGCGCTGAAATCGCAGCCGGCGATCGAGGATGTGGCAGACGCCACCCACTGCATCGAGTGCGGCTTCTGCGAGCCGATGTGCCCGAGCCGCAACGTCACCACGACGCCGCGCCAGAGGATCGCGCTGCGCCGCGAGATGGCGCGCCAGCCGGAGGGTTCGGCCGTGCTCAGCATGCTGCAACAGCAGTACGAGTACGACGCGATCGAGACGTGCGCAGGGGACGGCACGTGCGCCATCCCCTGCCCGATCGAGATCAACACCGGCGCGCTGATGCGCAGTTTCCGGCAGGCCGAACACGGACCGCAGGCGCAGGCGACCGCCCTCTCGATCGCCCGCAACTGGGAAACCGTGGAGTCCCTCGCCCGCGCCGGTCTCGGCGCCGCGGAGATCGCCTCCAAGGTGGCCGGCGTCGCCACGCTGGGGGCGCTGACCACGATGCTGCGCAGCGTCATCTCCGAGGACCTGATGCCGGCCGTGCCGGGCCCGATGCCCAGGCCGGCGCCCGGGCGCTTGCCGAAAACCACCAGGGCCGACGCGGCCGCCGTCTACTTCCCCGCCTGCATCAACCGGATGTTCGGCCCTGGCCCCGACCAGCCGCCGACCCCGTCCCTGCCGGAAGCCCTCGTGACGCTGTCGGCGCGCGCGGGCCGCCCGCTCTGGATCCCGGACGACGTGAAGGGCCTCTGCTGTTCGACGCCGTTCAGCTCGAAGGGCTTCCACGACGCGCACCAGTTCATGGCCGACGGCATCGCCGACGCGCTGTGGCGCTGGAGCGACGAAGGCCGGCTCAGCATCGTGATCGACGCCGCCTCGTGCACGCTCGGGATCGCCGAGGACGTGGTCCGCTACCTGGATCCAGACCGCAAGGCGCGGCACGAGCGGCTGAAGATCTACGACTCCATCGGGTGGTGCCACGAGTTGCTCGGCGCGCTGGACGTGCGCAAGGCGCTGGGCCGGATCGCGGTGCATCCGACCTGCTCGATGACCCATCTCGGGCTCAATCAAGCCCTGCACGACATCGCCGCAACGATGGCGGCGGAGGTGTA
>DATHPX010000313.1:0-2132 GCA_035483335.1 Caulobacteraceae bacterium
TCCTCGGGCAGCGGGCCGAGCAGGGCGTCGAGGGCGGGCGGCCCCCCGGTGGAGCACCCCACCAGCACCACGCCGTCGAGGGCGCCCCCAGGGACCGGTTCCGGCGGTGGGATCGTGGCTGCTCGATGCCCGGTGCGGTGGGACTCCCGCGGCGCTGCAACGGCGGCTGTCAATCTGCGGACACGCTCGGTGAGGCGGTGCGTGCGCCGGATTCGCGCCCCGCGCGCCGCGCGGATCTTCTCCAGCAGGGAAGGGCCGAAGGTCTCCATGGCAAGGGAGATCGAGCCGTCCGGCTTCTGCACGACGTCGACCGCTCCCAGGGCCAGGGCCTCCACCGACTGCGAGGCGCCTTCGGCGGTCAGGGACGAGACCATCACCACCGGCGTCGGCCGCTGGAGCATGATGCGGTCCAGGCAGGCCAGGCCGTCCATGTCGGGCATGTTGACGTCGAGCGTGACGACGTCGGGCTCGAAACTCGAGAGCACCTCCAGCGCCTCGACGCCGTTGCGAGCAAAAGCGGTCTCGAATTCAGCTTCGTTGGCCAGCAGCTTCGCCATCAGGCGGCGCACCAAGGCGGAGTCGTCGACGACGAGGACCCGCGTCACGAGGGCGGCGCATCGTTCGTGAGGGACGCCAATAGATCGGCTTCGGCGCGATCAAGCAGCTCTCGTGGATTGACCAGAAGGATGACGCCGTCACCGTCCTCCGTGTCCGCCACGTGGTCGAAGAGGCGGCTTGCCTCCTGCGCGAGCTCGGGGGTGGGACGCAGCTGCGCCGTCGGGACGGCGCGGATCTGCGTGACCGAGTCGACAACGAAGCCTGCGGCCAGGCCCTCCAAACGCATCACCATCACGCGCGCGCTGCGGTTTGGCGCGGCGTCGCCGAGGTCGAAGCGGCGGCGCTGATCGATGATCGGCAAGGCTTGGCCGCGCCAGCTCATCACGCCCAGCACGTAAGGCGGAGCTTTGGGCAGGCGGGCCAGGTTGGGGGGAAGAGCGACGACCTCTTCCACCGCGGCGATGTCGACACCGTAGGTCTCATCCTTCAGAGAGAAGATCAGAAATCGGCGGAAGGTTGCGGCGCCTGCCGCGTCCTCCGGGTCGGTGGCGGCGGAGGCGTCCTCCAGAACCTGGGCCATGCTTTCCTCCGCAAACAGGCGCTCGGGATCGAGCACCGCCACCAGACCGCCCTGGCTGGGTCGGAGCATGGCGGCCACCCTCGCTTCGCCCGCCGCGCGATTGAGCAGGCCAGGGACGGCGCCGATGCTGTCGGCCGGCGCGCGCAGGATCTCGCTCACGCGGTCCACCGCGACACCGACGGATGACCCGCCGACCACCGTTATCACCACCCGCGAGTCGGGCCCCAGAGGCTCATACGGCAGGCCGAGCAGGACCCGGGCCGACACGACGGGCGTCAGGTGGCCGCGAACGTTCGCCACGCCGAGCATGGCGGCGTCGGTGCGCGGCAGCTTGGTGAGATCGGATGGCGTGGCGATCACCTCGCGCACTGTCTCCAGGGGCAAAGCGTAGGGTTGGTCAGCCAGTGCAAACGCCAGCAGCGCGATCTCCGCAGTCCGCTCCTGCGATGGAGCTCGCATCGGTTGCGGCGCAGCGCGGTTCGCCGCGCCGCCGCGTCGGAAGGCCGAAAACGAGGAATCGAGGAGGGCGTCCAACCGCGCCGTGCTCACGAAGCCGCCCTCTTCGGTGAGGAAGCGATCGCCCGTTCCGGTCTCTAGGCCGGTGACTTCGTCCACCGCGAGGCCGACCGGGTGGGCGCCATCGAGAATGATCAGACGCTCCCGCGACGCCGTGGTCTCCGCGAGACCCATCAGCCGGCCGAGAGCAACTACCGGAACGATCCGCCCACGCACGCTGGCGACGCCGCTCAGCCCGGGCGGCGCATGCGGCACCCGCGTAACCACGGGATGGCGCACCACTTCGGCGACGCGCGCCGGGTCCACCGCCAGGTGTCGGTCGGCGACTCGGAATGTGAGGAGAGTCCGCTCGCCGTCGGCCACGACGCTATTCCGCCGGGGCCTGTAGTGCTTCGGCGAGTTCGGCGATCTCTTCGATGGCGGCCGCCAGGTCTTCCGCCCCGCGGGCCTGCTGGCGCGCCGCGACCGCCGCCTGGCC
>DATHPX010000314.1:0-13246 GCA_035483335.1 Caulobacteraceae bacterium
AGGCTGCGCATGATCTATGTCAGCGCCCTGCAGGTGGACCGGGCGGTGTTCTTCTCGGTGGCGATCACGGTCGCGGCCTTCATCCCCCTGTTCACCATGCAGGGTGTCGAGGGTCAGATCTTCGGCCCCATGGCCCGCACCTATGGCTACGCCCTGGCTGGCGCCCTGATCGCCACCTTCACGGTCACGCCGGTCCTGGCTTCACTGGTGATGCCCAGGAAGGTCGAGGAGATCGAGACCTTCCTCGTGCGCGGCCTGCGGCGCGTCTATGAGCCATTCCTCGCCTGGGCTCTGGCCCATCGCCCAACGGTGGTCGGGATCGGCGCCGCCTTCCTGCTGGCGGCCGGCTTCGTCGGGATGCATCTCGGCTCCGAATTCATGCCGGCGCTGGAGGAGGGGAACTTCTGGATCCGCGCCTCCCTGCCGCCGACCGCCACCCTGCAGTCCGGCACCGATGCGACGCGCAAGATGCGCGAGATCCTCCTGCGTCACCCGGAGGTTATCACGGTGGTTTCCCAGCACGGCCGGCCGGATAACGGCAGCGACGCTTCCCCCTTGTCCAACGTCGAGCTCTTCGCGCCGCTCAAGCCCTTCGACAAATGGCCGCACGGCCTGACCAAGGAGAAGCTCACCGAGGAACTGCAGAAGGAGTTCACCGCCGAGCTTCCGGGCGTGTCGTTCAACTTCTCACAGTACATCCAGGACAACGTCGAGGAAGCGATCTCCGGGGTGAAAGGGGCGAACTCGGTCAAGATCATCGGCCCTAACCTGGTGGAGCTCGAGAAGATCGCCGGAGAGGTGCGGGACCAGATGGCGGAGGTCCGTGGCGTGGAAGATCTCGGCGTGTTCCACGTCGTGGGCCAGCCGAACCTGAATATCCGGATCGACCGGGAGAAGGCCGCGCGCTACGGCCTGAACACTGGCGATGTGAACACGGTCATCCAGGCCGCGCTCGGCGGGGCGTCAGCTACGACAGTCCTGGAAGGTGACCGCCAGTTTGGGCTGGTCGTCCGCGTTCCTGCCGAAGCCAGGGACACGATCGACAAGATCAGCAACCTCAAGGTCGGCTATCAGACGTCGAGCGGCGGAACCGCCTATATCCCACTCAAGGAACTTGCGAACATCCGCCTCGATACGGGCGCGTCCTACATCTATCACGAGACCACCAAGCGCTATATCCCCATCAAATTCAGCGTGCGCGGGCGTGATCTGGGCGGCACGGTCGCCGAGGCGCAGAAGCGGATCGCCGACCACGTCCAGCTGCCGCCGGGATACAGGATGGTGTGGGCTGGCGAGTTCGACGACATGAAGCTCGCCGAGCAGCGTCTCGCCGTCGTCGTGCCCATCAGCATGCTGCTGATCCTGGCCCTGCTCTATGGCTTGTTCAATTCGGTGCGCGACAGCCTCCTGGCCCTGGCGGGTATCCCGTTCGCGGCGGCCGGCGGCGTCTTCGCTCTCGCCGTCAGCGGATTGGCGATGAGCGTCTCGGCGGCCATCGGGTTCATCTCCCTGTTCGGCGTGGCCGTGATGAACGGCATCCTGATGATCACCTACTTCAACCAGGTGCATCACGATGGCATGAGGGCGGGTCCGGCGATGTACCATGCAGCCACTCAACGGATGCGCCCCATGCTGATGACCGCCCTTTCGGCCTGCATCGGCCTGGTTCCCGCGGCGTTCTCCCACGCCATCGGCAGTCAGGTGCAGCGGCCGCTCGCGGTTGTGATCGTGGGCGGCATGCTGATCGGGCCGATCATGCTTCTGATCGTCGTGCCGGCCTTCCAGCTGATGCTGATGGGGCGCAAGGCGGACGAAGCCATCGACGCCGCCACGGCGGAGGCGTGAGGTGAGAGCGCGGACGGCTCTGCGACGTGGCCCCTGCGCCCTGGCCGCCTTGGTCACGACAGCCCTTTTGATCGAGGGCGCCCAGGCTGGAGTCGTCTCCCGCGGCGGCCGAATCGTCGAACCGATCATGGCGCCAGGTCCAAAGGCCGGCCGCGCTGGCGGCCCCACAGGCGCGGTCGGCGGTCCCAGTCGCCATCCGGCCGCAGCGGTTGGCGGCCCGCGGCCAAACCCGGGCGCGCCCCCGGTCCGGTCGGCGCAGAAGCGAGGCTCGGGCTCCCCGGGTCCCCGCGCGCCGGCCGCACGCCAGGGGCCATGACCCCTCGCCCTGACAGCAGCGGCGATCAGGCGGGCCTGAGGTGAAGGCGCTGAGCTCTCTGCGCGTGACGTTGTCGGCGGTCTTCCTGCTGTTCCTGATGCTGGTCTCGATCCTCGGCGTCTTCAGCATTCGGGAGCTGCGGGCGGTGAACCAGGTCTCGAAGGAAATCCGCGACCGCTGGCTGCAGAGCACCCGCATTCTCGGCGACCTGAACAACTACAGTTCGGATGACCGTGCTGCGGAAGCCGGCCGCCTTCTCGCGAGGACGGACGAGGACCGTAGCCGGGCCGATCGCGACATCGAGGCGCTCGATCGCCAGGTGGAGCAGGCGCAGCGCGCCTATCTCCGCATCCCGCATGACGCCGGGGAGGCCAGTCTGTACCGGCGTTTCGCCGACGACTGGCGGGCCTACAAGGTGGTCGCGGACCAGGTCCTGTCGCAGGCGCGCCGAGGTGACGAGGACGGGGCGGTGCGGCTTTACGGGGCTCGGTCCGGCGCGGCTTACGACGCCGCCAGCAACTCGCTTGGTGTGCTGACCGACCACACGGTCGTGGCGGCGCGCCAGGCAAGCAATCGGGCCGTGGCGACCTACGAGACGGCCCGGAACCTTATCGTTGTGGCGATAGCGCTAGCCGCTGTCGGCCTCGTCGTGGCGGTCAACTACATCGTTCGCGAGGTCTCCGGGCCGCTCCTCGCCCTGGCGGGACAGATGCGGGCCCTGGCGCGGCACGACACCCAGATCGAGATCGAGGGCGTGGATCGCGGAGACGAGATCGGTGAGATGGCGCGCGCGGTGGTCGTCTTCCGCACCAACGCCATCGAGCTCGCGCACAGCCAGCAGGGGCTCGTGAAGCAGGCTTCCATGCTCGAGGAACGGCTCGAGGTCGAGCGCAAGCTGACCGCCGCCCAGCGCAACTTCGTGACCATGATGTCCCACGAACTGCGCACGCCCCTGACGGTGATCGACGGCCACGCCCAGAGGCTGAACTCACTGCGCGATCGCATCTCTCCGGAGGACATCGCCGATCGGGCTCGTCGCATCCGGGAGGCGGTCCATCACCTCACCCAGGTCATGGAGCACCTTCTGGAGTCCTCGCGCCTCGCCGACGGCAGCGCCGAGCTCTACTTCCATCCTGAGAGCTTCTCTCCCGCGACGCTTCTGCGCGAAGTGTGCCATGTGCATCGCGAGATCGCGCCAGGCGCACGGATCGTCGAGACGATCCGCGACCTGCCGGAGACGATGATCGGCGACTATCGGCTGCTCTACCAAGCCTTCAGCAACCTGCTGTCCAACGCCATCAAATACTCCGGCGATGGAGATCGGATCGATCTTCTCGCCTCAGCCGATGCGGACACGCTCACGGTATCGATCAGCGACAGGGGATTGGGGATCCCCCTGTCGGATGTCCCGCGCGTGTTCGAGCGCCATCACAGGGGAGGCAATGTCGGCGGCGTCGTCGGCGCCGGGATCGGTCTTTATCTGGTGAAGATGATCGTCGACCTGCACAGCGGTGCGACAACCGTCGAAAGTCGCGAAGGACGCGGCTCGGTCTTTACCGTCAGGCTGCCGCTCGGCCGGCCCGGCCAGGAGACAGGCGTCGAACCATGATCCGCGCCGCCCCGCAGCCAACCTCAGACTTCGATCAGGTCCGCGGCGACGGCCATCGCCACGGCCTCGATCCGCGTGGCGACGCCAAGCTTCGCCCGGGCGTTGTCGATGTGGAAGTCGACGGTGCGCTTGGTCAAGCCGAGGATCTGGGCGATCTCGTCGGACGTCTTGCCTCGCGCCGACCAGGTCAGGGCGTCAGTCTCCCTCTCGCTCAGCTCGATCTGGGCATGCTTGCGTTCCTCGCGGCCGGACCGGGTCAGGCGGGTCTTGATGATCGCGTCGAGCACCTCGAAATCGATCGGCTTGCCGACATAGTCGTCGGCTCCCAGGCGCCTACCCCGGAGTTCGCTCTCGCGATCGGTGAGGGCCGTCAGGAACAGGAACGGCATGTGATGCAGGCCGTGGGGGAGGGCGGCCACGCGCTCGAGCACGTCGAAGCCGGACATGCCCGGCATGTTCAGGTCGCACAGCACGAGGTCGGGACGGCGCGCGTCGATCGCCCTCATGCCTTCGGCGCCGCTGTGGGCGATCTCGACGAGATAACCCAGATCGCCCAGGGCTTCGCCGAGGAGGCCCGCCGTCTCGCGATCATCCTCGATGCACAGAATTCTTTGGCTTTTCTCCGACCTGCTCCGGTTCGGCCGGTCGCGTCTCGAAGCGCTGACAGGTGGCGCGTGGCGCCGCAGCGTGGCCTGCTCGACGTACGTCAACGGAACGCCCCGCCGCTGCTGGACGACGGTTCACGGGCGTCGGCGCGTCTGCAGGTCAGGTTCAGGAAGCGGCGCATGGATCGCCCTCGATAAGTCGGTCCTGGGGTGGGGTTATGGCGGGGGCGTAACGCGCCCCCGCCAACGCTGTCTCAGAAGTGGATGATGAGGTCGCCGGCGGCGACCAGTTGCGTCTTCTTGTCCGGCGCGATCCCGAGGTTGGAATTGCCGTTGAACGCCGGCTGGTCGGCCGAATGGTACCACACGAGCTCCGGCCGCAGTTCGATCTGCGGCGAGAGCCAGTGCTGCCAGCCCACCGCAGCAGAGTAGTAGGTGGTGGCGACGCCGGTGCGCTGACCGACGATGTCGTCGAAGACCTCGCCCCGGATCGAGAAGTTATTCAAGGGATCGGGCGAATAGTTCAGGTAGAACAGGCCCGATTGTTCCGGCGCATTGCATGACAGCTGGGCCGCGCTGTGGCAGTGCGCCCCGTTCGGGGCATTGAACGGGATGAACTGCGGCGAGAACGGAGTGCCGCCGCCGGCGATGATCGCCTGGGTCGTTGGGTTGTCCACGTTCGGCACCCCGTTCTCCTGGATGTGCCAGAACTCGGTCGAGATGTGCCAGTGCTCGTTAAATGTGTGATAGTAAGTGAAGCCGAGCCACTGCAGGTTATTGTAACCATACACTCCATTATTAATGGAATTAGCACAGAAGTAGATATTGTCGCGGGCGCTGTCCGATTGCAGGCGCAGACACGCGGTATACGAGGGCCGCGCACCCGGGTCTTTCTTGAATTGGGTCCCCGGATACAACGGGTCGGAGTTGCCCGCCAAGACGTATAAGTTCGGCAACTGGCGCCCCACGTTCCAAAGGGCCGTTTCGCTGCCGTCCGAAATACCGAACTGGAGGAAGATGTTCTTCGTCGCCGCCAGCGTCGCGTTAATCCCGGTGTTCGTGTAATTGTCGTAGGTGTAGGTCAGGGAGTGAGAATACATGTAGTTGTTCGGCGCTAGCTGTGCCTCGATATCGGGCAACGAGATATAGCGGCCAAACCGGATCAACAGACCTTTCGCCACTTGCGGGATATAGACTTCGCCGTAGACCATGGGGAAATCATACCCCATGTTTTTGTTGTCCTTGAGAAGTTGCCAGCTCGCGAGACCCAGCGAGGTCGTGTACCGGTAATCGACGCCATAGATCGCCGAAATGCGGAAGCCCCAGTCGATATGGTCCGTCTGGACGGTATCGGGAGTGCGTTCCAGGTAGAGCACCGCCTGGTCGAGCTGGACCGTGTTGGGATTGTAGTCGTAGGCGCCCGGGGCGTTACCGCCGCGGGTATTGCTGCTGCTGATGTTTCCGCCGACGTCGATCCAACCGTACAGCTGGATGTGGGCGTCCTGCATCGCCTTGCCAAGGCCGGTATTGGCGATGGCGACCATCAGCGGGCTGTCGACCGAATTGGGCCGGTTCGTGCCGATGTCGGTGGCGCCGCCATAGGGCCACTCGGTGAACGGCATGGGCGGCGTGGTCTGCGGCGCCGGGGGCCATGGGGACGGGCGGCGCGAGGGCGGGGCGTTGGGGTCCGACGGCGAAGAGTTCTGGCCCATTTCCCAGGCCTCGTACTGGAACAGGCGCACAACCGGATTGTCGCTCAGTTGCGGCGCAGCAGGCGTTGCGGGCGCAGCAGGCGCCGCCGAGGCGGTAGACGCAGCGGGCGTGGAAGTGGCGGCGGTCGTGTCCGACGCCGTGGACGCGCTAGGCGCTGTCTGCGCCAGGGCGGCGCTGGCGAGACACAGAGACAAGCTCGCGCTTGCACAAAAAAGCAGGCTGCGACGACGAGAAGTGGAAGAGATAGACAAAGTCATTCGGACCCCCTTGAGGATTCCGCCTGATTAGATCGGCCAAGCTAAAGGAGCGATGCCGTTCTCGATGCCTCTCCATAGCGCAGACATAAAAATGCTGCACCTGCGCAACCGTCTTGAAGAAAATGATCCGAAAGCGCTCAAACCAAGGCGATTGCGCCCTATCCCTCACCGAGAGATCAGGGCGCGCGCCAAGTCCGCCACCCTTTCGGCCGTAATTGCGAAATGTGCGTACACCTCCGAAGCCGGCCCTGAGGCGCCGAAGCTTCCGTCCCGACGAAGGCGCCGCGCTCGCCGATCCGTCAGCCCCGGCCGGAGGAAGGCCGCGGCCTCGACGGCCACGCGCGGCGCCCAGGGTGTCAATCCGGCCGTTTCAGAAGTGCAGGATGATGTCGCCTGCAGCGACAAGCTGCGTCTTGCGGTTCGGCGCGATGCCGAGATTGCCGTTGCCGTTGAAAGCGTTCTGGTTCGCGGAATGGTACCAGTCGAGCTCCGGACGCAACTCGATCTGGGGCGAAATCCAATGTTGCCAGCCCAGCGCCACTTCATAGTAGGTGGTGGCGACGCCCGTGCGCTGGCCGACGATGTCGTCGAAGACCTCGCCGCGCAGTGAGAAGTTGTTCAGCGGCCCCGGGTTATAGTTGAGATAGAACAATGCCGATTGTTCCGGAGCATTACAGCTCAATTGATTAATGTTGTGGCAATGAGCGCCGCCGGGGGCGTTGAACTGTATGAATTGCGGCGAGAACGGTGTTCCTCCGCCGGCGATGATGGCCTGCGCGGTGGGGTTGTCGACGTTCGGCACACCATTTTCCTGAATGTGCCAGAACTCTGTGGAAATATGCCAATGGTCGTTGAACTTGTGATAGTAAGTAAAACCTAGCCAATTTAGATTGTTATAACCCCAGGCCCCATTGTTTATTGAATTGGCGCAGAAGTAAATGTCATTGTGCGCGTCGTTCGACTGGAGGCGCAAGCAGCCCGTGAACGAAGGTCTCGCGCCCGGATCCTTGCGAAACGTGGTTCCGGGGTAAAGCGGGTCGACACCTCCGGCCTGCACATACAGGTTGGGCAACTGCTTGCCGATGTTCCATAGGGCCGTCTCCGTTCCATCGATCAATCCGACGGTGAGGAAGATGTTCTTCGTCGCCGCCAGGGTCGCGATGATGCCGGTGTTCGTGAAGTTGTCGAATGTATAGGTGATCGAGTGGCTATACATGTAGTTGTTAGGCGCTAGTTGCGCCTCGATATCGGGAACAGAGATAAAGCGCCCGGCTCGGATCAGCAATCCGTCCGCGATCTTCGGAACGTACAGCTCGAAGTATTCCATGGGGAAATCGTACCCATAGTTATTGTTCTTCTTCAGCAGCTGATAGCTGGCGACACCAAGGGCCGTCGTGTATCGATAGTCCACGCCGTAGATGCCGGAAATCCGGAAGCCCCAGTCCACGTGGTCCGTCTGCACCGTATCGGGCGTGCGTTCAACATAGAGCACAGCCTGGTCGAGCTGCGCCGTGTTGGGATTGTAGTCGTAGCCGCCCGGCGCGTTGCCGCCCCTGACCGTGCTCGAGCTGATGTTGCCGCCTGCTTCGACCCAGCCATAGGCCTGGATGTGCGCCTCGCTCATGGCCTTGCCCAGCCAGGTGTCGCTGATGGCGACCATCAGCGGGCTGTCGACGGAATTTGGCCGGTTGGCGCCGAGGAGTGTGGCGCCGCCATAGGGCCATTCCGTGAACGGGAAGGGGGGCGTGGTCTCGGGGGCGGGCGGGAACGGGGACGGCCGCCGCGAAGGCGGCGCGTTGGGATCCGCGGGCGGACCGTCCTTGCCGACTTCCCAGGCCTGGTACTGAAAGAACTTCACGAAGGGATCCGTGCTGAACTGAGGCGCGGCAGGTGCGGCAGGCGCAGCAGGTGCGGCGGAACTTGCCGCCGAGTCGGACGTCGTGGACGCGCTTTGGCTCGTCTGCGCGAAGGCGCCGCCGGCGAAGCCGAGAGTCGCGCCGGCGACTGCGCAGAGAAGAGAGCCGTGAAGCGCCGCGCCGGAGAACAAGACGGTCATCAAGGGCCCCTTTGCAAGGCGGCCTGAGTAGGTGCGGCTAGGGTAAAGGTTCGATTGCGATCCCTCAGTCCCCACATATCGCGGAATAAACGTGCCTTTCTTGCAACACACGCCTCGGCAGGTTTCCGCCCTGTGTCGTGGCGGTGCGATCAGCTTCCGAGCAGACTTCGCGCGGCCTCGGCAATTCGCTCCGGCGTGATGCCGAAGTGGGCGTAGACCGCAGGCGCGGGCCCGGAGGCGCCGAAGCCTTCCATCCCGACGAACGCGCCGCGCTCGCCGATCCAGCGGTCCCAACCAAGCCGCGCCGCCGCCTCGACCGCGACGCGCGGCGCAGCGCCCAGGACCTCGCTGCGATAGGCAGGCGACTGGGCCTCGAAGCGCTCCCAGCAGGGCATGGAGACCACCGCGGCGCGGACGCCGTCCGCGGCCAGCCGGTCGGCCGCAGCCATGGCGATCTCCACCTCCGATCCGGTGGCGAGCAGGGTGACGTCGCGCGCGCCATCGGCTTGCCGCAGCACATAGCCCCCCCTGGCCGACAGGTTCTCGTCCGAGGCAGCGGTACGCAGGGTCGGCAAGCCCTGGCGGCACAGGGCCAGAAGCGACGGCGTGTGCTTCGACGCCAGGGCGCAGGTCCAGGCCTCCGCCGTCTCCACCGCGTCGGCCGGACGCCACACGTCGAGGTTCGGGGTGGCGCGGAGCATTGCCAGGTGCTCGATCGGCTGGTGCGTCGGGCCGTCTTCGCCCAGGCCAATGGAGTCGTGCGTCATGACATAGACGACGCGAAGCCCCATCAGCGCGGAAAGGCGGATGGCCCCTCGCGCGTAGTCCGCGAAGGTCAGGAACGTGCCGCCGTAGGGGATGAAGCCGCCGTGCAGGGCCAGGCCGTTCATTACCGCGGCCATGGCGTGCTCGCGCACGCCGTAGTGGATGTAGCGGCCCGTGGCGTCGTCCGGCCCGACGGAACCCAGGCCGGGGGTGATGGTGAAGTTGCTGTGGGTGAGGTCGGCCGAGCCGCCGACGGTCTTGTCCGTGGCCGCATTGATCTCGCCGAGCGCCATTTCCGAGGACTTCCGCGTCGCCAGCTTGGGCGCCTCCGTCGACATCTTCGCCTTGAAAACGGCCAGACGCTCGAACACCGCATCGGGCAGCTCGCCCGACAGTCGCGTCTCGAAGGCGGCGCGTTGCGGCGAGGCGGTGAGCCGGCCCTCCCACGCCCCCCGCGCCGCGACACTGCGCCGGCCGGAGGCGCGCCACGCCTCCAGGATCGGCTCGGGGATCACGAACGGGGGCGAGCTCCAGCCCAGCGCCGCGCGGGCGCCCTCGATCTCGGCGGCGCCGAGCGCCTCGCCATGCGCCTTGGCGGTGCCGGCGCGCGTGGGCGCGCCAAAGCCGATGATGGTCCGGCAGGCGATCATTGAGGGGCGGTCGGAGACGGCCTTCGCCGCGGCGATCGCCGCCTCGATGGCCTCCGGGTCATGGCCATCGATGGCCTGGACATGCCAGCCTGCGGCTTCGAACCGGCGGCCCTGATCGGTGGAAGTGGCAAGGCTGGTGGGGCCGTCGATGCTGATGCGGTTGTCGTCCCACAGCACGATCAGCTTGCCCAGCTTGAGGTGGCCGGCAAGGTCGATGGCCTCGTGGCTGATCCCCTCCATCAGGCAGCCGTCGCCGGCGATGACAAATGTGTGGTGATCGACCAGCTCGTGACCGAACCGTTCGCCCAGCATGCGCTCGCCCAGGGCGAGGCCCACGGCTGTCGCGATCCCCTGGCCGAGCGGCCCGGTGGTCGTCTCGATGCCGAGGGCGTGGCCGTACTCGGGATGGCCCGCCGTGCGCGCACCAAGCTGGCGGAACGCCTCGATCTGCTCGATCCCCATGTCGGCATAGCCGAGCAGGTGATGCACCGCGTACTGCAGCATCGAGCCGTGGCCGGCGGAGAGCACGAAGCGATCGCGGTCAGCCCAGTCGGGGCGGGCCGGATCGATCTTCAGGGCCTGGGTGAAAAGCACCGTCGCCACATCGGCCATTCCCATCGGCATGCCCGGGTGGCCGCTCTTCGCCTTCTCCACCGCGTCCATCGCCAGGGCCCGGATCGCATTGGCCATGTCGCGGTGGGACACGGCGCGGCTTTCAGAGGGGACGGCGGCGGTTTTGGTCAGCGACATGCTCGGGATCTTCCAGACTCAGGGAGGGCGGAGGCGCTTCGCTCTTCCGCACGCTGAGCGGTCTGTATCATCCAGGCCACGCTTGGGAAGCCGCCTTGAATGCGCCGAAGGCGCGCTCAATCGGCTCGCCGCTGCAAGCCTCTCGCGGTCGGCCATGGGCCTGACGGCTGCGCTTGATGTCCTTGGTGTCTTAGTGGTTCGATACTGGCTCGGCCGCTTCACGCCCGTCTGCCGTCTTTTCAACCACCAAGACACCAAGGACACCAAGGTCAGCTGCTCGATGGTGGCGTCTTCTCGGGAAGTCGGGGTGGCTGCGGGGAGTTTATTGCGCCTTCGGCGCGCCCGACTTCTCGGCCTGTCTTATCCGAGATCGAGGCTGCAGCGCTCGCCGTTCGTCGGCCGGGCGACGACGATGCGGGCCAGGCTGGGGAATGCGACCGAGAGCCGTTCGGCGAAGAAGACGCAGAGGGCCTCCAGGGTCGGGCTCTCAAGTCCTGCGTGGTCGTTGAGGAGGGAGTGGTCGAGCTCCAGACAGACAGCCTTCAGCTCGGCGTCCAGCGAGCCGAGGTCCGCCACCCAGCCGATCGGCGCCGTCGCCGGGCCGCGCAGGGTCGCCTCGACGCGGAAGGAATGGCCGTGGAGCCGCGCGTACGGACTGTCCGGCGGGCCGTCGGGCAAGCGGTGGGCCGCATCGAAATTGCAGGCCTTGGTCACCTCGAAAATCGGAGCGTCCCTGCTCACGCGATCCCTTCCAAAGAATGTCTCCAGATAAGCTGACTGAATTGGCTGACGATCATACCGCCGGCGCCCGCTGGACGCTTACGCGCTGGCCGCTACGGCTTGGCGACGCTTACGGGATTCCGAGATACTTGTGGGTCTGCATGCTCAGTCGCCAGCGTGGGTGGGCCAGGCAATAGTCGATCGCCTGCGCCGTGGCCGCCGCCCGGTCGGGACCGTCCATCGGTTGCAGGAAGAACCGCTCGAACGGCAGATCCTCGAACTGGGACGGTGAGAGGCCCTCCTGGGGAAACACCAGCTTGAGCTCCTGGCCCTGCGTCTGGGTGATGGGCGCGCCGGCCTTGGGACTGACGCAGATCCAGTCGATCCCTTCCGGCGCCGCCAGCGTCCCGTTCGTCTCCACGGCGATCGAGAATCCCTTCGCCCTGAGCGCCTCGATCAGCGGCCTGTCGAGCTGCAGCAGGGGCTCGCCCCCCGTGCAGACCACCAGGGCATGCTCGATCGGCCCGCGCCACGTTCGCGCCACCGCCTCCGCAAGGTCCTGCGCGGTGCGGAACTTGCCACCGCCGGAACCGTCGGTCCCGACGAAGTCCGTGTCGCAGAAGTTGCATGTCGCCTGCGCCCGGTCCGCCTCGCGGCCCGACCAGAGGTTGCACCCGGCGAACCGGCAGAACACCGCCGCGCGTCCGGCCTGGCCGCCTTCGCCCTGCAGGGTGAGGAAGATCTCCTTGACGGCGTAGGTCATGACGCCAGCGCCCTTCGGCCCGCTGCGATCCAGGCGTCCCATCCCTGGGCGCGAAGTTGGCATGCCGGGCAGCGGCCACAGCCGTAACCGTAGGCGTGACGCTCGCTCCGCTCGCCCAGATAGCAGGTGTGCGAGTGCTCCAGGATGATCTCGACCAGGGCTTCTCCGCCGAGCTGTTTGGCGAGCGCCCATGTCTCCGCCTTGGTGAGCTTCATCAGCGGCGTGTCGATGGCGAGGGGCCGATCCATGCCCAGCCGAAGGGCCTGTTCCATCGCATCCATCGTCTGGCGACGGCAGTCTGGATAGCCGGAGAAGTCGGTCTCGCACATGCCTCCCACAAGGTGGGAGAGGCCGCGGCGGTCCGCCACGGCGGCGGCGTAGGTCAGGAAGACGAGGTTGCGCCCGGGGACGAAGGTGGTCGGCAGGCCGCGCGCGTCGACCTCGATGGCGCGGTCGGCGGTCATCGCCGTCTCGCCGATCGCGCCAAAACTGCGGATGTCGAGGATGCGATCTTCCCCCAGGCGTTCGCGCCACTGCGGGAAGCCTTCGCAGATCGCCGCGCGCACCGCCTCCCGCGCCTCCAGCTCGACGGCGTGTCGTTGGCCATAGTCGAAGCCGACGGTCTCCACCCTCTCGAACCGATCGAGCGCCCAGGCCAGGCAGGTCGCGGAGTCCTGGCCGCCGGAGAAAAGGACGAGAGCGCCGGAAGGATCGAGGGTCATGGAGGTCAAAGGTCGGAAAAGGCCAGGTCGCGTCTGAGCGTCCAGATGAGGGCGCTCCCTGCGACGAGGAAGACCTTCCCGCGCGCGGACAACGTTGCGCCTTGGCAATCGTGAGCCGCGTCGCTATCTCACGGCCGCTTTCCCCACAAGAGCAGCAGGCCCTTTTCCCTCGAAAGGACGGCGTGAGCGCATGGCCGCGCAATATATTTTCCAGATGCAGGGTCTTTCGAAGACCTACCCCGGCGGCAAGAAGGTGTTCGAGAACATCTGGCTGTCGTTCTACCCGGACGCCAAGATCGGCGTGGTCGGCGTCAACGGCTCCGGTAAGTCCACCCTGCTCAAGATCATGGGCGGGCTGGACAAGGAGTTCAACGGCGAGGCGCGCGCCGCCGACGGCGTGCGCATGGGCTATCTCGAGCAGGAGCCCCAGCTCGATCCCACCAAAACCGTGTGGGAGAACGTGATCGCCTGGTGC
>DATHPX010000315.1:0-2664 GCA_035483335.1 Caulobacteraceae bacterium
GGCCGAAGCCAAGGGCGTCCGCACCGTCGAGGCTCCCTCCGGCTGACGGCGCGGCTAGAGCAACCCCCGTTCAGGCGGAACCGCCTGAACGGGGATGATTTGCTCTAGATTCAAAAGTGTAGAGCCTGATTCACCGTTCGCATCTGTTCCGTGCGAACGGATCAGGCTCTCAGGCTTGCCTGTTCCTCACGAGGTCATCGACGACGGCTGGATCAGCGAGGGTCGAGGTGTCGCCAAGGTTGGCGATGTCCCCCTCGGCCACCTTGCGCAGGATCCGGCGCATGATCTTGCCCGAACGTGTCTTGGGTAGCCCCGGCGCCCACTGGATCACGTCGGGATGCGCGAACGGGCCGATCTCCCGCCGCACCCAGGCGATCAGCTCGGCGCGAAGGTCGTCGCTGGGATCGCGATCGGCCTTAAGGGTGACGTAGGCCCAGACGCCCTGGCCTTTGATGTCGTGGGGAAAACCAACCACCGCCGCCTCGGCGACGGCCGTGTGCGCCACCAGCGCGCTCTCGATCTCCGCCGTGCCAAGGCGGTGGCCGGAAACGTTGATGACGTCGTCCACGCGCCCGGTGATCCAGTAGTAGCCGTCCTCGTCGCGCCGGCAGCCGTCGCCGGTGAAGTACTTGCCCGGATAGGCGGCGAAGTAGGTGTTGAAGAACCGCTCGTGGTCGCCGAACACCGTGCGCATCTGGCCGGGCCAGCTGTCGATCAGGCAAAGATTGCCGCTCGTTGCGCCCTCGAGCACCCGCCCCTCGGCATCCACAAGCTGCGGCTTCACGCCGGGCAGGGGCTTGGTGGCGGAGCCCGGCTTGAGGGCCGTCGCCCCCGGAAGCGGCGAGATCAGGCAGGCGCCCGTCTCGGTCTGCCACCAGGTGTCTACGATCGGACAACGACCTTCACCCACCACGCGATGGTACCAGAGCCACGCTTCCGGATTGATCGGCTCGCCAACGGTGCCCAGCAGGCGCAGCGACTTGCGCGAGGTGCGCGTGACCGGCTCGTCGCCTTCCCGCATCAGCGCCCGCAGGGCGGTTGGAGCGGTGTAGAAGATCTCCACCTCGTGCTTGTCGATCACATCCCAGAATCGCGAGACCGACGGATAGGTGGGAATGCCCTCGAAGATCAGGGTCGTCGCGCCGTTCGCAAGCGGTCCGTAGACGATATAGCTGTGGCCCGTGACCCAGCCGACGTCGGCGGTGCACCAGAAGACCTCGCCAGGCCGGTAGTCGAACACCAGCTCGTGCGTCCAGCTGGCCCAGGCGAGATAGCCGCCTGTGGTGTGCAGCACCCCCTTCGGCTTTCCCGTCGAACCGGAGGTGTAGAGGATGAAGAGGGGATCCTCCGCGCCCATCGCCTCTGGCGCGCACTCAGTCGACGCCGCCGCGCGCGCCACGTCGTAGTCGATGTCGCGGCCGGGCTTCATTGGCGCGTCCGCGCGGGTGTGGCGGACGACGATCACCGTCTCCACCTCAGGGCACTGCTCGAGCGCCGTGTCGACGTTCGCCTTCAGCGACACCTTGCGGCCGCCGCGCAGGCCCTCGTCGGCCGTTATGACGACGCGCGAACGGCAGTCCTGGATCCGTCCGGCGATGGAATCGGGCGAGAAGCCCCCGAACACAACCGAGTGGACCGCGCCGATGCGCGCGCAGGCGAGCATGGCGTACGCAGCTTCGGGGATCATCGGCAGGTAGATCGTCACCCGATCGCCCTTGGCGACGCCGTGCGCCTTCAGGACGTTCGCCATCCGGCAGACCTCGGCGTGGACCTCGCCATAGGTGATGCGGCGGCTCTGCGAGGGATCGTCCCCCTCCCAGATGATCGCAACGTCGTTGGCGCGGTGGGGAAGGTGGCGGTCCAGGCAGCTGACGCTGGCGTTGAGGACCCCGTCCTCGAACCAGCGGATGCGGAAATCCTCGCGGCGGAAAGAGACGTCCTTGACCTTCGAGAACGGACGCATCCAGGCGAGGCGCGCCCCCACCTCGGTCCAGAAGCCGGTCGGGTCCTCCTCGACGCGCCGCACCGCGGTCTCGTAGCCGGCGGCGTCCATGTGCGCCCGCTTCGCCCACTCGGCCGGCGGCGGAAAGACCTGATCCTCGCTCACGGCGCCTCTTCCCTTTCATCCCGCCGGGACATGGGTGTCCGACCTTGCAACGCGAGTTATGCGAAGGGGTCTCCCCAAGGCAAGGCGGCCGGCGCGAAACGGCGAAGGTCGCTCGCACAACCTACGGCGCCTCTCCGCCAAACGGACATACCGAAAGGCCCGCAAAGGGTGGAGAGCAGGCGGTCCCACGACGAAAGGGCCTGCGAGCCGGGCTCGCCCGCTACTCCGTCTTTCCGCTCGCGCCCTCGAAATCGGTCGGCGCTCTCACGCCGGCAGACTATGGCGTCTTGTTTTTATTCAATAACACTTCCCATTACCGGGGCCGCCCCGGCGCGGGTGTCCTTGTGGATCCTGCCGTCCTTCATGATCACCACGAGGTTCTTGTCCGGCTGTGCGAGCAGACTGAGGTCCTGGAGCGGGTCGCCGGCAACCACGAGCAGGTCGGCGTAGGCCCCGTCTTCGATGACCCCGAGTTTTCCCGGATAGGGATTTCGCGGGCCCGACAGCGCCAGCAGCTCGGCGTTGCCGGAGGTCGCCATCTTCAGGGCCTCGGCATT
>DATHPX010000316.1:0-13976 GCA_035483335.1 Caulobacteraceae bacterium
GCGAGTGTGCGAGGACGATAGCGCGCCTTCTCCGGCAGTTCGTCGGCCTCGCAGTTCCAACGCGCCTGGGCGCTGGCGCTGACGTCCTGAACCCGGCTCGGGCCTGGCGATCGGGGCGCCTTGGGCAGGGCGGCCATCAGCGCGCCGAGCAGGCCACCGCTGCCGCCCTTCACATTGTCCAGGGGCGCCTTGGGCTCAGGCGCAAGGCCGAAGATCCGCGAGTCCGCGCCAACGTCCAATTGCAGTCCTGCGTGGCGCGCGCCGTCGATGATCCACTGCAGGGCGAAGTCCGACAGCCCCCGGTAGTCTCCGCCTCCGCCCACCGACCCGTGGACGCCCGGAAACCACTTCTGCTGATACGGCGCGCGGTCGTCCTCCGGCTCGTAACCGCATGAGCGATTGAGCGCGTCGAGGGTCGACCACAAGGTCGGCGCGAAGGACCGCCGCTGCTCGTCGATCGCCACGGCGTGCCGCGCGCTGGCGACTAGCGTGCTGATGTCGGTGTCGTAGAACCGGTACTTCCTGTTCACGAACGGCGCGAACAGCAGGGAGTCGGGCACGCCCAGGGAGCCGACCGTGTCCCACACACCTACAAAGCGGATCTGAAGCCTCGGGCTGGCGCCCCGGACGTAGCCGGCGAGCTTCTGACAGCGCCAGTCGTCGTCCTTTTCGTCGACGCAGACGTCAGGCGAGAGGCGCATGCGCAGACCCAGCAGTTCCGGCGTGTCCGGTCCCAGTCTGGGATCCCGCGCCTGATAAGCCTTGACCGCCTCGCCGATCCGGCCGGCGTCGCATCGTCTCAGCACGCCCACGGTTCTCAGAAACCCGACGAAGGATCGCGCTGTGAAGGCGCCGCGAGAGAAGCCGAAGACGAAGATGTCGTCCCCGACGTCGTAGTTCATCGCCAGAAAGGTGTAGGCGTCCGTCAGGTGGTCGAGCAGGCCCTCGCCGAACAGGCCTCCGCCCCACCGGGTCTCCCGGGTAGTCCCGACGCCCTGGTCATAGTGGATGATCTGGATCGTCTCGCGCCCGTCCCTGTCTCTCGCGACAGGACTCACGCTCTGGGCCGTCAGGACGACATTGGTGGGGTTGGGCGCATCGACGCGGTTCCACGTCCCGTCGAAGCAGAAGACCAGTCTCTTCATGACTCCAGCCTCCCAGATCCGATGAGTCCCGAGAAGAGCAGGCAAAACCCTATCGGCCGATCGGATCAAGCGGCGCCGGCGACGTGGAGTCCAGTGGGTGGGTCCGGCGTCCAGGAGGGGGTAATGAATCCCTATGGCCACACCTCAACACCCTGTCAGCCGCTACCCGGTTCCCGAGCTGTCGGAGATGCCGGACGATATTCGCGAGCGCATCCTCGCCGTGCAGGAGAAGTCCGGCTTCATCCCCAATATCTTTCTGATGCTGGCCCGTCGGCCGGACGAGTTCCGCGCCTTCTTCGCCTACCATGACGCCTTGATGGAAAAGACGAGCGGCCTGACGAAGGCCGAGCGCGAGATGATCGTCGTCGCAACGAGCAGCCTGAACCAGTGCCAGTATTGCGTTGTGGCGCACGGCGCGATCTTGAGGATCCGGGCGAAAGACCCGCTGATCGCCGACCAGGTGGCCGCCAACTATCGCAAAGCCGATATCACCGAGCGCCAGCGCGCCATGCTCGACTTCGCCATCAAGGTCTCGACCGAGGCTCACCGGGTCGAGGAACGGGATTTCGAGCTCTTGAGAGTCCATCAATTCAGCGACGAAGACGCGTGGGACATTGCCGGCATTGCCTCCTTCTTCGCCTTGTCCAACCGCATGGCCAATGCGACGAGTCTTCGCCCGAACGCGGAATTCTACGCCCTGGGTCGCGGGTGAACGTCAGGACGCGCGTTCGTCTGACTCGAATGCTTTTAGTGTTGGGCGCGCGCCACTAAAATTGGCAGCGGTTCTGAGGTTGTCTGCAACTCGGCCTGATTGAGGTCGGTTTGGTTCAAATTTGTACAAATCTTTGTCGCGAGTGTCGAGTGGAGCCCAGCGGAGGAAGCGAACGAAGACTGACGATATCGAGGTAGAGGCCGCGCTTAATCGAAGAACTTTTTGTTAAGACTTTTCACATGCGACGTTCTGCGCATTATCGAACGGTCTAGTTTTGAGCTATCTTGCACTCAAGAAAGCTTGGGTCCGACGTCTCGCACCGTGCGTCGCCAGTCGGGCCCTTTGATGTTGGGGGTTGAGATTGCGTAAGAGGCTGGCGCCGGTGGTCGCACCGGGGACGAGTGCGCGGGCGCGTCGGGAACTTGCCGCGCGCCAGGGGATGCTTGCGCTTGGGGCGGTAGCGGCCCTGCACGGCGCGGCGCACGCCTCGTCTGCAACCGCGACGCTGAACCTCAACGCCACGATCACAAGTCAGTGCTTCATAAGTAACACCAGCCTCTCCTTCGGGGCGTTCGGCGCCTTCTCCGGCGGTTCCCTGGCGGCGAATACGGCCAGCGCGACCGCCGCCATCCCGATCGCCTGCACCAACGGATGGCCCGCCACCATCTATGCGAGCCTGAGTTCGGTGACGTTGACCGGGACCACGGCCATCGCCAACACGCTGGTCGCGGCCCTGGCGAGCAACTCCGCGGGAGGGACGCCGTTTCCCACGGCCGCGGCCTCAGGACTGTCCTACACGGGAACCGGCGCCTCGGGCACGCAGAACATCTACGGGCAGATCATCACGTCGCCGACGGCCAAGGTGGACACCTATACAGGTTCGGCAATCCTGACGATTGCTTACTGACGGTTGCGAACATGAATTCTGCGAGTGAGGCTGTCGGGAGGACTCTCGAAGAGCCTTCGCCGAAGGATTCGCCAGGTATCGGGTCCGGCGTGTGAACATGGGCGAGAGTTTCGTCGGCGGTTCGCTCCACAGGTCTGAATCGACCCATTCGTAGAATGCGAAGCTGCTCGACGTGCCGAAATGTCGCAGCATAATATGGCGTTCGAAGTGCCAAAAAATTCAAATGAGGGGTTGAATCACACGTGACTCGAAGTTTATTGATATGGGAATAGTCGACTGAATCAAAGTCGGCCCAGGTGTATCAAGCTTATATCGTGTTATGGGCGCGATTAGGAGATCGTCATGTCTCTGGGAAACAGACGCATAATTTCGGCTAAGCGGGCCATGACCGCCATGGGGCTCTTGACCTCCATGCAGTCGATTGTGTCGGCAGGCGCAGCGATGGCTGCAGGCAATGCGAGTGCGACCCTCTTCATAAGCGCGAGCGTCGAGGGGAACTGCCTTATCAGCAACGCCACGATGAACTTCGGGACCTTTACGGTCCTTGGTGGAACCCCAGGTGGTCCAAGCTACCTGGCGCAAAGCGCGACGGCGACGATCCCCTATGCCTGCACGGACGGTTCGCCGGCGAGCATTTGGGCGTCGGGGAATGCGGTGACGATGACAGGCGCCGCGACGGCCTCGAATACAGTCGTCGCTAATCTCTTTTCGGACGTGGCGCAGCAAACGGTCTACCCGGTCGCCGCCGCGAACGGGGTGTCGGTCACCGGCTCCGGAGCGTCGGCGTCGTCGATGATCTATGGCGCGATCAATACGTCGGCGTCGACCAAGTCCGACGCCTATACTGGAACGACGCTCCTGACCGTCAGCTACTGATCTGTCTGTCCTTACAGTGCGAAAGAAGGAGCGCCCTTTGAGACGCGGACTCGTCGTGACTCTTCTGAGTGCGGCAGTGTCGACACAGGCATGTGGCGGTCCGATCATGATTGGACCCCTTCGGCTCGACCTTGGCCCACGAGAGCGCGTGGCGTCGGTGACCCTCACCAATGAGGGCGCCGAAACCCTGAACTATCAGGCCAAGGTAGAGTCCTGGTCGCAATCCGCGACGACGCCGAACACGGCGCCGACGGACGACATCATCGTGAGTCCGCCGATCAGCGCCCTGCCCCCGGGCAAGGCGCAGATCTTCCGGGTCGCTCTGCGTCATCCGCTGCCGCCTGGGGCGGAGAGGAGCTACCGCGTCATCCTGACGGACGTGACGCCTCCGCCCCCGCCCAACGCCGGCCCACCGCAGATCAACTTCCGCATCGCGCAGTCGCTGCCCTTGTTCGTGCAGACCGCTCCAGGCGGAAAGCCTGCCCTTGCTGTCGGCGCGTGTCCGCCCGGCGATCCCGGACAGCTGTGCGTCCACATCCAGAACGACGGCGACCTTCACACCCTTGTCCGAAAGGTGACTTTCAGGAGCGGCGACTGGACAGCGGGGATCGCGCCCAACGCCGTCCTTCTCGCGGGGGGCGGCCAGCCGTTCAAGATCGTCTGCCCCAAGACGCTTCCGAAGGACGCGCGGATCGCTGTCACCGTCGATGCGGAAGGCGCGAGCGCGAACGGGACCATCGAGAGGCCCGGGCTCTGAGCCATGGGGGGGTCAGGTCGAAGCGGCCTGAGCTGGCCGGACTGCGTGCGACCTCCGGCCCCGCCGCCTGAGCTTGCCGCCGGTTGATGGCGGCGTCCACATGGCTCCCGGCTCGCCGCAAACGCTTCCGACGGCTTCCGGGCCCCAGCTGACGAGCGTCGCTCCCGACCGGCGTCCAGCGCTTGCGCGCACGCCGGCCTGGCGCGTCCTGGCCGTGGGCGCGGTTCTCGTTGTGGCGGCGCTGCGCCCAGGCGGCGCCTGGGCCGGCGCGGGCGCAGCTGGCTCGCCCGAAGCGGCCTTGGCTGAGGCGGGCGGCGTCGGAGAACTCGAGGGCGACGCGGCGGACCTGGCCTTCAACCACGGCTCGACCGTCCGACCGGGGCCGGCCGCGAAGAGCACGTTCTGCGGGTCGCTGGACCAGTGGCGCGCAATGTTCCGTCCTGGCGCAGGCGCCCGCGCCGACGATCTGCCCGAGCTGGTCCTCGATGCGACGGTGAACGGGATCGGGCCAGCCGTCAGCGTTCAGCCCGTCTGCCTCGCGAGCGGACGCCTGGCCCTGAATGTCGGCGACTGGCGAGCCCTGGGCCTTCGCCTCACCCAGGAAGTCGTCCTGCCGGACGGCCGCAAGGTCTTTCCACTCGAATCGATCCCGGGCGCGAGCTACGCCGTAGACACGTACGCCCAGACGATCGCCATCACGGCTCCGGCCTTGGCCTTCGATGGGACACGCGTGAATGGCGCGCCCTCGCCGAGCGCCTCCCCGCCGCCTCCGCCACCCGGCGGCTATCTGACCTACGACACCAACCTCAGCTACAGCGGCGGGGTGCTGGACTACGGCGCGACGCTGGGTGGGGTGCTGTTCGGTCCCTGGGGCATCTTCTCTTCGAGCGGCACGCTGAACGGGAACACGGCGGGCGGCTTCAGCCTGGTGCGCGGCGACACCTACTGGCAGCGGCCGGACGTCGCCGACATGACCACCCTGACCGTTGGCGACGCAGTGGGCGTCGGGGGCGCCTGGTCGCGGCCGGTGCGCTTCGCCGGTATCCAGTACCAACGGGACTTCACCACCCGACCCGGCTTCATCACCTTCCCGATGCCCACGATCGGCGGCTCGGCGGCCCTGCCGTCCACGATCGACGTCCTCGTGGACAACGAGCAGAGGCTCACGACCAAGGTCCCGGCGGGACCCTTCGACATCACCAATGTCCCGATCATGTCGGGCTCCGGCCAGCTCCAGCTGGTGGTGAACGACGCCCTCGGCCGCCAGACCATCGTGACCCAGAACTACTATACCGGCCCGCAACTGCTGAAGCCGGGTCTGACGGACTTCTCGTATGAGGCAGGCTTCGAACGCCTGGACTATGCGGTCGACAGCTTCGACTACGGTCACTTTGTCGCCGACGCGACCTATCGCAGGGGCATGACCGACTGGCTCACCCTGGAGGGACGCGCAGAGGCCGAGTCCAACCGCGCCGCGTTCGGCGGCGCGCTCTGGAGCGACGTCGACGCCCTGGGCATCCTGCAGGCGGCGACGGCCTGGTCGGTGAGTGCGCACGGCCAGGAAGGCGGGACCTACCTCCTCGGCTTCCAGTCGATCGGCCCGCGCGTGGGCGTCTCCGTCACCTGGCAGTACTTCGATCGCGGATACCGACCATACGCCTACGACCCCGGAGAGAACCTTCCGCGCGACCAGGTGAGCGCAGGCGGGGGCGCCCAGATCGGCCACGCAGGTTCGTTCACCCTCGACTATATCCACGAGACGCAATGGGGCCAGCCGTCCAGCGAGTTCGTTAGTGGAGCCTGGTCGAAGAGCTACGGGCGGTTCAATCTCAGCCTGTCGGGCAACAAGGACATCCTCAACCGCAACTGGAGCGTCGCCGTCACCCTAGGATTCACCTTCGGCCGGAACATCTCGGTCTCTTCGAACGTCACGACGGGCGAGGGTGGGACCACGGGCTACGTCGAGGCCGCGTCGCCGATCCCGACCGGCCCGGGGTTCGGCTGGAACCTGCGGGCGGGGACCGACACGAACTCGGTCGAGGCCAGCGGGGTCTACAACGCCCCGGACGCCATCCTGAGCGCCAACCTGGACGCCGGCGCCGGCGGCGTGTCGGCGCGGATCGATGCGGCGGGCTCGATCGGCACGGTCGGCGGCTACGTCTTCGCCTCGCGTCCGATCAACTCCGGTTTCGCGGTGGTTCGCACAGGCGACGTCGCCGGAGCGCCGGTGATGCTGTGGAACCAATTCGCCGCAGTCACTGGCAGAAACGGCTACGCCCTGATCACGGGCCTTGGCCCCTACCAGGACAACAAGATCAGCATCGATCCCGACAGCCTGCCGATCGACGTCGAGATCGGCGCCGCGTCGGTCAACGCCCAGCTCTGGCCGCGTGCGGGCGTCTTCGTGGACTTTCCGATCCGCCGCACGCGCGCCGCCCTGGTCGTGCTTCGCCAGACCAACGGCGATCCGGTCCCTCTCGGGGCCAAGGTCACGTTCCGTCCCGGCATGGAGCCCGCGCTCGTGGCCGAGGGCGGCGAGGTCTGGCTCACCGACCTGGCCGACCGGAACCATCTGACCGTGACCTGGCTAGACGGCGCCTGCTCCGCCGACCTCACTGTCCCCAAGACACTGGAGCCCGCCGCCAAGCTGGGCCCGATTGTCTGCGTGGTGAGGACAGCGAATTAAGTATTTCCGTGCGCGTCTCCAAGCGATTGGCGCGCTGCAGAATTTTTTACCACGGACCTCACGGACTCCACGGACGCGAAAGAAACCCGCGCATAGCGATCTAAAAATGCGCCGAAGGCGCATTGAAGATTTTTTCTTTGTCCGTGTGGTCCGTGAGGTCCGTGGTTTCTTCTTTTTCTTCTTCTTGATCCGCCGGCTGCTAGTTCGGTCCCGATGACCGGGCCCATCGCCCGAGTTCCGCTGCCACGTGCGCAAGGACGGGCTCCCAGCGCAGAGGCTGGGCCTGGTTGAAGATCCGCATCGACGGGTACCAGATGGAGCTCGTCTGACGCGCGCCCCAGCGCCATTCGCCGCCGGTCCGGTTCAGCAACCACACCGGCTTGCCCATCGCCCCCGCCAGGTGCGCGACGGACGTGTCGACGGCGATCACGAGGTCCAGTGCGGCGATGAGGGCGGCTGTGGCGGCGAAGTCGCCGAGTTCGTCTGTCCAGTCGATGACATCGTGGCGCTCCAGCGCGCGCCGTTCTTGCCGGCTAGCGCCCTCGAGCTTCTGCAGGCTAACCCATCGCACGTCCCGCCGTCGCAGAAGCCCATGCCAGAGTGAGAGATCCGTGGAGCGCCACCGGTCGCTCGACAGGTCCGGATTACCCCGCCAGACGAACCCGACCTTGGGCCGGCGCTCGCCCGCGAGCCGCCTCCGCCATTCTGCGACCTCGCCCGAATCCGCCTTCAGCCAGGGGGTGAAGGCGGGAAGCGTGTCCTGGGTCAGCCCCACGCGCGCGGGCAGGCTCAAAAGGGTGATGAAGGTGTCGGCGTCGCCAGGCGGCGCCTTGTCCCGTTCGATGATCTCTAGGGGGAAGGGGAGGTCGACGAGGCTCTGCTCCATCAGCCGGATCAGGGGCCTCGCCATCGACAGGCAGACCTTGGCCGGACCCTCGAGTAGGGGCAGCAGGCGCACGAACTGCAGATTGTCGCCATGGCCCTGCTCGCCCAGGACGAGCAGGCGCTTGCTCTTGAGTGGCCCGCCCGCCCACCAGGCGACCCCGGGCACGTGCGGCCTCGCCTGGTTCATGCCGATGCTGCTCCCGAGCCACCGCCACTCGTAGAGCGGCCATCCCGACTCCCAGTCCCCCAGCGCCAGGGCCGCCAGACCCAGGCTGAACAGGCAGACCGGGTGATGCGGGTCGAGCGCGAGGCCGCGCTTGAAGCAGCGGACCGCCTCGAGCGTGCGTCCCTGCATCCCAAGGATGAGGCCAAGCGCGTTCAAGATCGTCGGGTCGCGCGGATCCAGCGCGAGGGCCGCCCGATAGGCCCCCATGGACTCGTCCAGCCGGCCCAGGTTGAACAGGACCGCGCCAAGCGTGGTGTGCGAGAGCGCCTCCGTAGGGGCCAGTTCGACCGCGCGCCGCGCCGCGAACAGCGCCCGCGCTGGCGCCTTGCGCTCCAGCTGGTGGCCGGCCAATCCGGCGTGGAGCGGAGCGGCGTCCGGCCAGCGCTTCAGCGCCCGGGCGAGCGTCGCGCGCGCGGCGCGGTGGGCGCCGAGCTTTCGCTGGGTCTCCGCCAGGCTGGTGGCGAAACGTGGATCCGAGGGCGCGAGCCGCTGCCCGGCGCGGAAATGGGGGAGGGCCTCGGCGTGCCGTCGCGCCATGGCCAACACCGAGCCCAGGACCCGACGCGCCTCGGCCGATTTCGGCGCAGCTTCGACCGCCGCCGTCGCCGCACGGATCTCGCCGTCGCGGTCGTGGAGTTCCGAGCACACCCTGGCGAGCGCAAGATGAAGGGTCTCGTCCGCCCCGGGCAGGTCGGCGCCCGCCTCCAGGATGGCGCGCGCCTCGCGCTTGCGGCCCGTCTCGAGGAGCAGGCGGGCATAGGCGACCCGGGCGCCGGCAAGCCCGGGCTGCAGCCGCAGGGCGCGGCGCAAGGCGCGGGCGGCCGCTGGCCGGTCACCCTGCATCGCCGCCGCGGCCCCCAGATTGGCCCAGGCGGGCGCATAGCCAGGATCGATCGCACACGCCCGCTCCAACGTCGCGCGCGCCTCGGCGCCGAGGCCCAGGCGAAGCCGCGCCAGGCCCAGCAGGCTCGCGGCCTCGGCGTCCGCAGCCCCGGGGAGATCTGCTCCCGCCACGGCGCTGGCGGCGGCCGCCGGGTCGCCCAGGTTGAGCAGGGCCACCGCCCGCGCCCGGCGACCGACAGGGTGGTTCGGCGAAACCGTCAGAAGATCGTCCGCAGCCGCGAGCAGGCGGGCGAAGTCCTGCCGCTCGAACAGGCGCGCGAGGCCTTTCAGACGCCCCCGCAGATGCTTTGGCGCAGGAACATCGGCAACCGCGGCGGAGGGAAGCGTTTCAACCATTACTATGATGAGGCTGCATGGGTTTGGTGGCAGGGGGCGCGCCACTTTGGCTGCGTTCGATGTTTGAATCGATATGGTACCGTCGCGCCAAATGTCGCTGTTCCGCGACTCACCGCCGGCGTCCGGCACGGGAGGGAAGGGGAGGTCTTGGGAAGGAGGAAGGCGCCCATTGTCTCCCGGCGGGTCCTTGATCTCGCCAACGCCGCCCTCGCGGCTTGTCAGACGCCGCGATCGATTCGCCTGACACGGCGGCCTGCGGCGTATACGGCGGGCGGGTCCGATCCGCTCACCCTCACGCGCTGTCCGGCCTCGGCCCTGACGGTGAAGCCACCCGCCCTCGGGCCAAGCATCGCCCTTGGATTCGCCGTGCTTGCGGCGGCTAGGCCGGCGCTCCCTAACGGGGTCACCGCCGCCATCTCGCCCGTGGCCTTCGGCAACATCACCGCCAACGTCCTGGCGGGGACTGCGGCCACCACGGTCGGCACGATCACGCTCACCTGCGCCGCCGGTTGCGCACCTGGAACTGCGATCACTGTCGGACTGGGTAACGGACAGAACTTTAAGACGACCCGGAACTTGAGCTCCGGCAGCCCCACGTTGCTCGAGTACAATCTGTACTCCAGCCTGAGCAACGAAGCGTCGAACACTCCGTGGGGAAATACGTCGGGATCGTGGGTCACTGCGGCGGCGCTCGGGGCGGGCCTGACCGACGTGCTCTCGGTCTACGCCCAGGTCTATTCGAGCCAGCAGACGGTCCCGGCGGGAACCTATTCCGACATCGTCGTCGTGACGATCAGCTATTGATGCGTCGCCGCGCCCCGATCATTTCCCGGCGGAAGGCCTTCCTGGCCAGGGCCGCGCTGGCGGCCAAGCAAGGCGCCGCGGTCGCCAGCGTTCTCGCGATCGACGGCCAGGCCATGGCCAAGGTCGTCAACGCCAACATGTCCGTGAACGCCACCATCGGCACCGGCTGCTTGCTGAAGGCCGCTGCCGTGACCCTCAACTTCGGCGCGTTCGGCGTCTTCAGTCCGGCCAGCACCCCCTCGGGGCTTGTCCTGCAGACGGCGAGCGGGACGGTCGCGCTGCCGTACCTCTGCATCAACGGTTCGACGGCCAACGTCGAGGTGAGCACGAGCAGCGTCACCCTGACCGGCGCGGCGAACCCGGCCCATAAGCTTGTCGCCACGCTCTACGCGGACGCGGGCCACGCCACCGTCTTTCCCACGATCACGCCCGGCCTGGGGCTCACCGGGTCGGGACTGACAACCTCGGTGATGATCTACGGCCAGATCATTCCCGCGGCGTCGTCCGCGGCCGACGCTTATGCGGGCAGCGCGATCCTGACCATCAACTACTGAAGGCGTCTGGTCTCACTGCATGGTATTCTGTGTGCGAAAGAGCGCACACATGGTTCGGGCCGGGCGACTTTGGCGACTGAGGCTTCTGACGGCGGCAGCGATCGCGCTCGCGCCGGCGCCCGTCCTTGCCCAGGATCGCATCGGACAACCGACAGTCTCCGCGCCTTCCGAACCGCCATCGCGATCCTCGGGCCCGGATTGCGAGCGCCGCGACGCCCGTTGTCCGCCGCCGCGCGGAGGGGGCGACGGGCGCGGTGGGCATGATGGCGGCGGAGGCGGAGGTGTCATCATCGGTGGAACAGCCGCCGCGCTCGGGTTCGGGTTCCTGATCCATCACTATGCCACGCAGCATCCAACTTCGCCGGGTTGGGACAGCGTGGACAAGCTCGACCACGAGGGTCCCCAGCTCGACCAGATGGTCCACCTCGGCGAATTCGAGGTGGAAGGCTATGTGCGCGGGGGCTGGCCGCTGGTCTTCAATATTGACACGGTCCCCGGCGCCAGCGTGATCCTCCAGGTCGTCGTCGACGGCGTTGACCAGCAGCGCCTGCCACTCGTCCAGCTCGCGCCCGCACCGGCCGAGGAGGGAGACGCCGCATCCCACGGCTGGTACGCGCGCTACGACCTTCCGCGGCTCCCCGAGCTTGCCGACACCAGGCGCGCCCGCGTGCGACTGGCGGCGCTCAAGGACGGCGCTCCCGTCCCGCTCGTCACCTATGGCGTCGGCGCTGGTCCGGAGGCCGTGGGATCGGTCGCGGTGACCATCGACTCGTTTGGTCCTTCGCCGGTCCTGCGCAACGGCGATCCCCACAGCGCAGCTTTCCTGGTGCGCTTTCACAACCAGACCCTCTTCCCCCAGCTGGCCGCCCAGGTCACCCAGCAGCGCGCCGTGCAGGACGGAGGCTGGCAGCGCACGAAGATCGATTCCTTCGATCTCCTGAAGATGCGCCAGCCGGTTTCCGCGCCGACCGTGCAGGGAGCCTGGCCGCGTGTAGATCATCCCTTCCCGGCGGCTGGCGACTATGACCTCGACGTCGTCGCCTTCCTCCCGCATGGCCCCTGGACCATGGGCTTCGCGCCCACACCCTTGCAGGTGCGATGACCCAGGCCGTCGCCGCCGCGCCGCCGTCCGCGAGGGGATGGTGCTTCCCCTTGTGGCTGGACATCCTGGTGACAGCCGTCTTCGTCCTGCTCTTTGCGCGCCTCATCTACCTGCCGCAGGCGCGGCCTTTGGGCGGTGACGACACCGTCACGGCGCCGGCGGGACAATGGCTGGTGCTGGACGGCCTCGCCGCCGGGTCGGTCCTCGAGGTCGCCGTCGATGCGCCAGGGGAAGTCGCCTTCTCCGCTCCTTCCGCGACCCTCGACGACGCCTCGCGGACCTACCTGCAGAGCCTTGGCGTGCCGACAACCGCGGGCCGAGGTCCGGTGCGATGGGCCGCAAGCGCGGCGGGGGGCCGGAAAGCCACGCTCGTTGCGGACCTGACGGTGCAGCAACCCGGCGCGCGCCTGGCCCTGAGCGCGATCGCGGGGACGGGTTTGAAGCTGCGCGTCGACCGCGGGACCCTAGCGGTAAGCCTGCGCCTGGACAGCGACGGCCCGGCGCGCGGCCTGCTCGACGCGCCGGGCTCCGGAGGCGCCCAGGCCTACGGCGCGGGGCGGCCGATCGCCTTCCTGCTGAGCGCGGGCGGATCGTCCGACGCCGCCCTCGATGTCGCCGTGGCCAAACCATCTTCCCTGCGCCTGCTGCAGGACGACGGTTCCGAAGCGCCCCTCGCGCTCACCAACCTTGAGGTCGACGCCGATCGCGCCGTCCTGACGCGCACCTGCGGCGGCGCGGAGGGAAAAATCGTCTTCTGGCAGGCGCTCCTGCAGCCGCGCGCCCGTCCCCTCCCGGCGCTCTCGATGTGCGAGCCCGGCAGGATGACGGTCGGCGAACTTGTTCTGCAGCCCAACGCCGTCGTCGCCAAGCCAAGCGGTTCGGCCTACGTCCCGGGCGAACTTCCCGTGTGGAACACACTCAAGGACAATCCGGCGGTAGGCGCCCTTCTGCTGGCGATCATCGGCTATCCGGCCGCGCGCCTGCTGGGGCAGTTGCGCCGCCTGCACGCCCTGTTCCGCGGCGGGGCTGGATCTTCTCCGGAGAGTCCGGACAAGACGAAAGCCTAGATGCTCAGCTCGCGACGAAGTCCGCCAGCTCGATGCCGTGGGTGTCCAGCCACCATTCGGCGGGCTTGTCGCTGTGCTTGCTCCAGAGCCGTTCGAAGGTCGCCTTCAGCCTCGACTGCCGCTCCGCCTCCGCGCGATAGAAAGGATGGTCGAGCGGGGCGCCGCGTCGGACCAGCTCCCGGAGGAGTTTCCGAAGCACATAGCCCTGCTGCTTGGGACCAGGCTCGTAACCGCTCTCGATGATCTTTGAGACGCCGTCTCGCAGCGCCTCGACCTGGTCGGGCGGCGGCTCGCCAAGGCTGGACAGCAGGCGATCGAGGCCGAAGCCGACATCGATGCAGTCGCCGCCTGTATTGACGATGTTCCCGATCTCGACCCCACCCCGATAGAACTCGGTGCAGTACCCGCCGATCTCGCCGTCCGACCAGACGCAGTCCTCGTCCGCCGCCACCTCGACGCCCCGCCCGTCATACAAGCCGCGCCAGGCGTCCATCCGATCGGGATGGATGGTCACGCGGTCCGGGAGCGCGCCGATCTGGGAAAGAAAGTCGAACCAGAAGTCGATCGACTCCTCCACGCTCATCTCGCGGAAGGAGAACAATCCCATCATCTCGAAGTTAAGAAGATGCGTTCCATCGCCAATCTCGTCGAGATCGTTGATGCGCAGACAGGCTTGGATGTTGGCGAGGGTCCCGCGGTAATCTGGGTTGCGGAACATTGGCTTGAACTGCTGCATGCCAGCCGGGCAGAACAGTGTCGTCGTATCGTAAGGTCTTACATGGTCCACCTCATGGACCGAAATACCTCTGCTTTCGCAGAATTCTTCGTATTCTCGCTTCAGGCGTCCCGCAGCGACATAGACAACCTCCTCATCGGCCGAAAATGACCCCAACCCAGATGTGGAGGCGCGCTGCTGGATCGTCAATCCGGGCCGGCCCTTTGCCAGTCCGTCTTCAACCTACCGAACATCAAATCAACTCCGTCATGGCCGGCCGTAAGTGCCGGCCACCCATCGT
>DATHPX010000317.1:0-2225 GCA_035483335.1 Caulobacteraceae bacterium
GAGGCTGTCGATCCTCTCGCCCAGCCGAAGCTCGACGCCCAGGTCGAGGACGTAGCCGACCTCCTCGTCGATCACCGATTCGGGCAGGCGGAATCGTGGGATCTGACTTCGGATCATGCCCCCGGCCTTGGGGTCGCCGTCAAACAGGGTGAGGTGGTAGCCCAGCGGCGCAAGGTCGCGCGCCACGGTCAGCGAGGCCGGCCCCGCGCCGATCAGGGCGACGCGCTTGCCGTTCTTGACCTTGGCCGCGGCAGGCAGGCGCGAGCGGATATCGTCCTTGTTGTCCGCTGCGACCCGCTTGAGGCGGCAGATGGCGACCGGCTCGTCCTCGACCCGCCCGCGCCGGCAGGCGGGTTCGCAGGGACGGTCGCACGTCCGTCCAAGGATCCCTGGAAAGACGTTCGACTTCCAGTTCACCATGTAGGCGTCGGAATAGCGCCCTTCGGCGATCAGCCGGATGTATTCGGGCACAGGGGTGTGGGCGGGGCAGGCCCACTGGCAATCTACGACTTTGTGAAAGTAGTCTGCCCCCGAGACGTCCGTGCGCTGCACCGAAGTTCATTTCCTCTTACGCCGGGCCGCGCTTCAGAGAGTATGCCGTCTTCCCTAACGGCAACCTCGCGGCGTCTATCCCTCGGCTTTGCGGCGAGTCTAAACCTCTCGAGATCGGTTCGCCAACCTTTGATTTCGATAGGTGATTCGTACCCTATCGTGCGCCTATCCGGCCGTTGACGGCAAGTTTTTGCCCGTGCGGGGCGCCAAGGGCGCTAGGGCCGATTCCCTCCGCGCTCTCGGGTCTTCGCCTGAGTGCAGGTCGGGCACGGCGATCCACAGGCCGGGCAGGTTCTCGCCGTCCGGCAGGATCTGCCCTCGGCCCGTTGGCCCGCGAGCGAGCCGAGGCTTTCTAGTTCCCCGATACGCTGTCCACCTTGCCGAACAGACGTGTCAGGCGCGCCAGCACATCTGCCGGCAGCGGCGGGGCCTGGATGGCGGCGAGGTTGGCTTCCAGGTGGGCGACATCGCCGGTGCCGGTAAGGACGACGTGCGCGCCCGGCTCGTGGCGGCAGAATCGGTAGGCGCCCTCGACCAACGAGCCGATCCCGGCGTGGTCCCGCAGAAAACCCAGCGGATCGGCGGCGTCGACCTGGCGTCCATCGACCTCGCCTCGCGCGATCAGTCCGGCCACCGCCTCGCGCAGGGCGGCCGGATCGCTGAGCTGTCGGCGCACGGCGAACATGATCAGCGTGCCCACATCGTGCGCCCGGGTCAGGGGGAACACCCGCTCGCGCGCCGAGGGGTTGACCAGGTTGAAGCCCACCATGATCACATCGAAATGGTCGTCGGCGAGGGCGCGGGGCAGCATGGCGTGGCCGGTGTCGCCGCCGAACTGTTCGGTGATCCCGAGGAACCTGATCTTTCCCGCCGCCTGCTGGCGCTTCATCTCGGGAACGAGGACCTGGGCGCAGTGCTCGTACTGGCCGCCCTGCACGCCGTGCAGGTGGAAGACGTCCACGTGATCGGTTCCCAGCCGGCGCAGGGAGCCGTCGAGGCTCTCGGTCAGCTCGGCGGCATTGATCAGCGCCCCATCGCCGCGGCGGGGGCTGGCCTTGGTCGAGAGGAACGCCTGGTCGCGTCGCCCCGCGATTCCCTGGCCCACCGCCTCCTCGGTGCCGTAGGCGCGGGCGGTGTCGATGAAGCTGACGCCCAGGTCGAGAGCGCGGCGGACAACGCCCGCGGCGTGGCCCACATCCGCGCCTCGGGCCATGCCCAGGCGGCTGTGTCCGCCGCAGCCGAGCCCGGCGACACTGACCTCAGCGTTGGTGCGGCCGAGACGGACGGTTTGCATGGCGAGGCGACTCCTGACGGAAGGGCCCGGTTATAGAAGTCGATTTGATTGTTGGCCAACCAGTAAGTTGCTGCTATCCGAACTAGGCTGAGACGCTGAAGACAGCGGGACGCAGCTGAGGAGGATTTTCAGAATGGGCGCATTGGACGGCAAGGTTGTGCTCGTCACCGGGGGCGGCAACGGCATTGGCCGGGAGTGCGCCCTGATCGCGGCGCGCGAAGGCGCCAAGGTGCTCGTGAACGACCTCGGCGGCGGCGAACGCGGTGGGGACGAGGGATCTGCCGGGCCGGCCGAGGCCGTGGCGCGCGAGATCCGCGCCGCCGGCGGCGAGGCCGCGGCCAACTCCGAGAGTGTCAGCAACATGGTCTCGGTGAAGGGC
>DATHPX010000318.1:0-3099 GCA_035483335.1 Caulobacteraceae bacterium
GAGTCCGACGCGCCACTCGCCCACGATCTTCGCGTGATCCTGCGCCAGCGCCTGCTCGCCGGCGACAGCGATCGCCAGGCCGTCGACTACATCGTCGCCCGCTACGGCCACTTCGTCCTGATGAAGCCGCCCGTCGAGGCGCAGACCCTCCTGCTCTGGTTCGGCCCGTTCCTGGTCATCATCGTGGGGGCGGTGGGCCTCGGCCTGATGGCCCGTTCGGCCGCGCGCGCAGACGACCAGACTGCGCCTCTCACGTCGGAGGAAACGGACCTGCTCAGACGGCGGCTGGAGGGAGAAGACGGGCCATGATGCTCTGGGTCGTTCTGACGGTGCTGATCTCCGCAGCGGGCGCGGCGCTGGCGGTCGCCCTGACGCGCCGGCTGGAGGCGAAGCGCGATCGTCCAGGCGAGGCGACGGCCCTGCGGCTCGAGCTGGCGGACATCGATGCTCAGGTCGCCGCAGGCGTCTTGCCCTCGGCCACGGCCGAAGCGCTCAGGGCCGAAACCATCCGCCGCTTCCTCGGCTCGGGCGCGTCGGCGAGCCCGCCAAAGCCGCCGCTCGGGCGCCGGACGCAGATGGCCATGGCGGTCGTCGTCGCAGCCTTCGTGGCCCTGGGCGCAAGCCTGCTTTACGCCAAGCTGGGGCGCCCGGACCTCGCGGTCAGCCGTCCGGCGCCCGCCGAGGCCGGCGGAGACGCGGGACAGGTCGCCGCGCTGCTGCCCCAGCTGGAGGCGAAGGTTCGCGCCAACCCGGACGATCCGCAGGGCCTGGATCTGCTCGGCGGGGCCTACATGGATGTCGGACGGTACAAGGATGCGGCGGCGACCTTCGCCCGTCTCGCCGTCCTGCGACCGCGGAGCCCTGAAGTCCTCGCCGCGCAGGGCGAGGCGCTCACGCGCGCGGCCGGGGGGACCGTGACGCCGGAAGCGGCGGGGGTCTTCCGCGCCGCTCTCGCGATCAACTCCACCGATCCGCGGGCGGGCTATTTCCTCGCCTTGCTGAAGGACCAGCAGGGAGACCATGCGGGGGCGGTCGCCGATTGGATCGCCCTGATCCGCAGCGCTCCGCCCGGCGCGCCCTGGGTAGATCAGGTCCGCACGCAGGTCGCGCAGGTTGCCGCCCAGAACCACATCGATCTGCAGGGACGGTTGCCTGCTGACTCCTCAGCCGCCGCCGCAGGCCAGCAGGCGATGATCGCCGGCATGGTGGATCGCCTGGACGCGCGACTGAAGGCGAACCCGCGCGACGAACAGGGATGGATGATGCTGATGAAGGCCCGGATGGTGCTTGGCCAATCCGACGCAGCCTCCCAGGCGCTCCAGCGCGGCCGAGCGGCCTTCGACGGCGCGCCGCAATCCCAGCGTGAACTGAGCGCGGCGGCGCGGCAGCTCGGGGTCCCAGGGGCCTGAGGACCCTGGGGTCGCCGGCGTTAGGGCTTGTGAATTCCCGCGCGCTTGCCCCCTAAACTCCGTCATGGCCGGCCGTCAGTGCCGGCCACCCATCGTGGGCTTGGCGCCCCGTTCGCATTGACCGCGCCGGGCGGCGCGGTCACCTCCGGTCGATCGGTCCTAGGGCCGAACCACCAGTCGTTCCGCCCGTCATGGCCGCGCCAAGAACGCGGCCACGGCAGGCGCCTCTTCAAGTCGATCGATGGGTGGCCGGCACTGACGGCCGGCCATGACGGTCCTGAAGAGAAGAGATAGTTCTGTAAACAGCCCCCGTCACGCCGGCTGCTTGGTCGTCCGCAGATAGGGCTTGTGTGTCGTGAAGCCCGGGAAGGCCGTCTTGGCTTCTTCGTCGCTGACCGCTCCGGTGATGATCACGTCTTCGCCCTGCTTCCAGTCGGCGGGCGTCGCGACCTTGTGCTTCGCCGTGAGCTGCATCGAGTCGATCACGCGCAGGATCTCGTCGAAGTTGCGCCCCGTGGTCATCGGATAGACGAGGATGAGCTTGATGCGCTTGTCCGGCCCGATGATGAAGACATTGCGCACCGTGGCGTTGGTCGCCGCCGTCCGGCCTTCGTGCGTCCCCGCCTCCTCCGCCGGCAGCATGCCGTAGAGCTTCGACACCTTGAGGTCGGTGTCGGCGATCATCGGGAAATTGGGCGCGTAGCCCTGTGTCTCAGCGATGTCCTTGGACCAGGCGTCATGGTCCTTGGCCGCGTCGACGGAGAGCCCGATCACCTTCACGCCCCGCTTGTCGAAGTCTGGCTTCAGCTTCGCCACGGCGCCCAGCTCGGTCGTGCAGACGGGCGTGAAATCCTTGGGATGAGAGAAGAGCACCACCCAGTGACCCTCGATCCAGTCATGGAAGTGGATCGGTCCGTCGGTCGTATCCTGCGTGAAGTCCGGAGCGATCTCGTTGAGTTTCAAGGTCATAGGGCGCTCGTCCTTTTCCTGGCCTGCGGGCGGCCGCGTTCGAGAGGGTCAACATAGAGGCGCGGGGCCGACGCCAAAAGGATGCGGGCGCAACGCTCGTGTGACGTCCGTGCAAAAGAGAAGAGGCGGCCAAGCGGCCGCCTCCACGGCGCTTCACGCCCTGGTCGCGGAATCGTGAAGTTGTGGCCAGGTTTGTTCGCAATGGAGAAGCTGAGCCTGGTCATGATTAGAGGATAAATCGGGGCGATTCCCCCGTAAAAAGGGCCGAAAAACGCAGATCTCCGTAGGCTGTTCCGTCGGATTCGTACGGTAACGGCGACAATCTGACCCATCGACCGCGTCGAGATTCGGAAACTACAGTATTTGCAGGGACGATGGTGGCGGAAAAACTATTTCATCACTGTCAGTTGAGAGTGCTTCTTAACGTCGGGGGATGGAATGCGTACCGCTCCACTTCGTCGCCGCGCGTCGAGTCGTTTCGCCGCTTCTCTTCTTGGGGCCGCCGCCTTGAGCGGGTTCGCCTCAGGCAGCCACGCGCTCGTGATCACGCCCGTGTTCGCGACTTCGATCACATCACTCTCAAACGCTGCGACCGTCGAGGGCGCGATAAGGCAGGCGATCGGCGTCTTCGATACGGATTTCACGAGTAGCACGAACATCGAGATCGAGTTTTCGTGGGGAACGGTCGACGGTCAGAGAGTGGCGAGCGGCGATGTCTCCG
>DATHPX010000319.1:0-16517 GCA_035483335.1 Caulobacteraceae bacterium
GTCATGGGGCCCCGTGGGCCGGTGCGGGTGCGCGACTTCGCCGATTACGAAAAGGCCCTCGACGAGCGGTTCGTGGTGCTCTCGGCCGATGAGCGGCGCCGGAGGATCGTCGAAGGCGCGCGGAAGATCACCGCCGCTGCGGGCCTTCACTGGGTCGAGGATTTCGGCCTCCTGGAGGAGGTCGGGGGCATGGTCGAGTGGCCCGTCGCGATCCTGGGCGACATGGAGGCTGCCTTCCTGCAGCTCCCGCCCGAGGTGGTGCGAACGACCATGCGGGTCCATCAGCGCTATTTCGCCGTTCGCAAGGGGCCCACGACCGACAGCCCGCTCTCGCCGCACTTCATCTGCATCGCCAACCTAGAGGCCCCGGACAACGGCCGGCTCATCGCCGCAGGGAACGCGAGGGTTCTCTCGGCGCGTCTGAACGACGCCCGGTTCTTCTGGGAGGAGGACCTGAGGGTTCCGCTGGCAGATCGCCTTCCGCGGCTCGCCGGGGTCACATTCCACGCCCGGTTGGGTTCGCTGCTCGACCGGGTCAATCGGATCGAGGGCGCGACCCATGCGATCGCGCCCCTGGTGGGCGCCGACCCGCATGCCGCATGCCAGGCGGCGCGTCTCGCCAAGGCCGATCTCGCCAGCGGCATGGTCGGCGAGTTCCCCGAGCTGCAGGGGATCATGGGCGGATACTACGCCGAGCACGAGGGCCTGCCGCCCGATGTGGCGACCGCCATCCGCGAGCACTATCGGCCGCAGGGACCCAGCGACGCGATCCCGATCGCGCCGGTCTCGATCGCCGTCGCCCTGGCGGACAAGCTGGACAGCCTGATCGGCTTCTTCTCGATCGGCGAGGCCCCGACGGGTTCGCGCGATCCGTTCGCCCTGCGGCGCGCCGCCCTCGGGGTCATCCGCATCGTCCTGGAGAACGGGCTTCGTTTCTCGCTGGGAAATCTCGTGGAGAATCTGTCCGTACGCGCCGGGCTGCAGCCGGACGGTCTGCTTGCGTTCTTCGCCGACCGCCTCAAGGTCGCCCTGCGCGACGCCGGACGCCGCCACGACCTGGTGGACGCCGTGTTCGCCCTTGGCGACGACGACCTGGTCCGCGTGGTTGCGCGCGTGGAAGCCCTCAGCGTGTTCCTGGCGAGCGAGGACGGCGTCAACCTGCTGGCCGCCTTCCGCCGCGCCGGCAACATCCTCGCCGCCGAGGCCAAGAAGGGCGACCTTCCCACTGGCGAGCCGTTGCGCGTAGCGACGCCGGCGGAGGAGGCCGCCCTTTTTGACGCGCTGGAGGCCGTCACGCCGGCGATCGAGAGCGCCCTGGCCTCGGAGGACTTCGCCGCCGCCATGATCGCCATGGCCGGCCTGCGGACGGCGGTGGATGCCTTCTTCGACGCCGTTTTGGTCAATTCCGAGGTTCCGGCGGAACGGGCCAATCGCCTGCGGCTGCTGGCGAAGGTGCGCGACGCCATGTTGCGGGTCGCCGACTTCTCGAAAGTGGCAGGATGAGGACGGGGCGCGCCAAGTGCACGTTTCCGTCAGGTCAAGGAACCGAGGCGTCATGGCGGCCTTTTTTCGCCTAGCTTTGCAGATGGAGTCGCGTCGCGGCGCCGCCGAACAAGGAGTGAGTTCATGACGACCGTCGATCGCGCCGCGAAAACCCGGACGCAGTGGGTCTACGGTTTTGGCGGCGGCGCGGCGGACGGCGAAGCGGCCATGCGCAACCTCCTCGGCGGCAAGGGCGCCAACCTGGCGGAGATGTCGCGCCTGGGCCTTCCCGTGCCCCCCGGCTTCACCATCACAACCGAGGCGTGCAACCACTACTACGCCCAGGGCAAGACCTATCCGACCGAGCTGAGGGGCGACGTCGAGACCGCGCTCCGGAAGGTCGAAGCGCTGGCTGACCGCCGGTTCGGCGACCCGGCGAACCCGCTGCTCGTCTCCGTGCGGTCGGGCGCGCGCGCGTCGATGCCGGGCATGATGGACACCGTCCTCAACCTCGGCCTGAACGACGTCACGGTGGAGGGGCTGGCGGCGCAGGCGGCGGACCGGCGCTTCGCCTTCGATTCCTACCGACGCTTCATTCAGATGTACTCCAACGTGGTCCTGGGTCTGGACCACCACATGTTCGAGGAAATCCTCGACGACCGTAAGGACGCCCTGAACGCCTCCGTCGACACCGACCTGTCGGCGGACGACTGGATCCATGTGGTGGCCGAGTACAAGCAGGCGGTCCGCCGCGAGACGGGCGCCGACTTCCCGCAGGACCCGAATGATCAGCTCTGGGGCGCCATCGGCGCCGTGTTCGCCAGCTGGATGAACGATCGGGCGCGCTTCTATCGCAAAATGCACGACATCCCCGAAGCCTGGGGTACGGCGGTCAACGTGCAGTCGATGGTGTTCGGCAACATGGGCGAGACCAGCGCCACCGGCGTCGCCTTCACCCGCAATCCCTCCACCGGAGACAACCGCCTCTATGGCGAGTTCCTGATCAACGCCCAGGGCGAGGACGTCGTCGCCGGCATCCGCACGCCCCAGCCGATCACCAAGGTGGCGCGCGAGGAGATGGGCGAGACGGCGCTCTCGATGGAAGAGGCCATGCCCGAGGTGTTCGAGGCGTTCTGCAAGCTGGTGACCCGCCTGGAGCGGCACTACCGCGATGTGCAGGACATCGAGTTCACCATCGAGAAGGGCCGGCTCTTCCTGCTGCAGACCCGCAACGGCAAGCGCACCGCCCGCGCCGCCCTCAAGGCTGCGGTCGAGATGGCCGCCGAGGGGCTGATCACGCGGGAAGAGGCGGTGATGCGCGTCGACCCGGCGTCGCTCGACCAGCTTCTCCACCCCACCATCGACCCGGACGCCGAACGCGACGTTATCGCCGTGGGCCTGCCCGCGTCGCCCGGCGCGGCCACCGGGCGGATCGTCTTCAGCGCGGAGGCGGCCGAGCGCGAAGGAGCCGCAGGGCCGGTGATCCTGGTGCGCGACGAGACCAGCCCAGAGGACATCCGCGGGATGGACGCGGCGCGCGGCATCGTCACCGCCCGCGGCGGCATGACCAGCCACGCGGCGGTGGTCGCCCGCGGCATGGGCCGGCCCTGCGTCTCGGGCGCGGGCGAGCTCGTCATCGACTCCGAAGCCGGCGAGATGCGCGCGCGCGGCCGGGTCTTCCGCGCCGGCGACGTGGTGACGATCGACGGGTCCAAGGGCGAAATCCTCGTCGGCGCCGCGCCCATGGTCGAACCCGAGCTCTCGGGCGATTTCGCCAGTTTGATGGAATGGGCCGACAAGGCGCGCCGGCTGAACGTGCGCGCCAACGCCGAGACGCCGACCGACGCCCGCACAGCGCGCCAGTTCGGGGCCGAGGGCATTGGCTTGGTGCGCACCGAGCACATGTTCTTCGACGAGGCGCGCATCGCCGCCGTGCGGGAGATGATCCTCGCCGACGACGAGCTTGGCCGCCGCGCGGCGCTCGAGCGAATTCTGCCCATGCAGCGCTCGGACTTCGTCGAGTTGCTGACCATCATGGCCGGCTATCCGGTGACGTTCCGCCTGCTCGATCCGCCGCTGCATGAGTTCCTGCCGCACAGCCACGAGGACGTGGCGGCTGTGGCAAAGGCGACCGGGCTCGATCCCGACAAGCTGCTGCGTCGCGCGGCCGATCTGCGCGAGACCAATCCGATGCTCGGCCACCGTGGTTGCCGTTTGGGCGTCTCCTACCCCGAGATCTACGAGATCCAGGTGCGCGCGATCATCGAGGCGGCCTGCGAGGTCGCCGCGGCCACGGGCGTCGCGCCCAGCCCCGAGATCATGCATCCCCTGGTCGCCAAGGCCGAGGAGATGAACTTCCTTCGCGCCCTGACGGATCGCGTCGCCGTGCAGGTGATGCAGGAGAAGGGGGTCAAGATCGACTATCGCGTGGGCGCGATGATCGAACTGCCGCGGGCGGCGGTGTGCGCGGGCGAACTGTCTCGCAGCGCCGAGTTTTTCTCCTTTGGCACCAACGATCTCACCCAGACCACCTTCGGCATCAGCCGCGACGATTCCGGCCGGTTCCTCGGGGCCTATATCGACAAGCTGATCTTCGAGAAGGATCCGTTCGTCTCCATCGATGTCGAGGGGGTTGGCGCCCTCGTGCGGATGGGCGCTGAGCGAGCCCGGGCCGCAAAGCCTGACGTCAAGCTCGGCATCTGCGGCGAGCATGGCGGTGACCCGGCCTCGATCGCCTTCTTCGAGGGCGTCGGCCTCGACTACGTCTCCTGCTCCCCCTACCGCGTCCCCGTCGCCCGCCTCGCCGCCGCCCAGGCGGCGCTGGCCGCGAAGAAGGGGTAGGGCATCCCTAGTCCTATCCCTCCCCTTCATGGGGAGGGTGTCTCGGCGCGAAGCGATGAGACGGGTGGGGAACCCTGGGGAAGGACACTGACGGGGCGGGATGATCCAGACTCCCCCACCCGGTCTCGCTTCGCTCGACCACCCTCCCCATGAAGGGGAGGGATGGGTTCGTCGGCGTCACGCTGATCTGCTAGGCCTTCGCCGAATAGGCAGGAGATCGCATGTCCGATTCGCCGCTCGAGGAGATGGAGGCGCGAGAGAGCGCCGAGCGTGCTGAGGAGGCGAAGAAGGACGCCTTCAATTCCCAGGTGACCATGACGATCGCGGTCCTTGCGGTGATCGCGGCGATCGGCGCCAGCCTCGAGACCAGCGAGGGCGATCAGACCATCGTCGCCAAGAACGACGCGGTCCTGCAGCAGAACCAGGCCACCGACCAGTGGAACGAGTACGAGGCCAAGAGCCTCAAGAAGAACCTCTACGCCATCGAAGCCGACCGGGGCGGCCCGAAGGCCGCCGCCTACGCCAAGGTGGTGGCTCAGAACGCGGCCGACCAGCAGAAGATCATGGCAGAGGCCAAGGCATTCGAGGCTACACGTCACCACTATAGCGAGATCGCCGAGGTCCATGAGCGTCGTCACGGCCGCCTGACGATCGGCAGCACACTGCTGCACATGGCCATCGCCATCGCCACGCTGTCGATCATCCTGCATCGCCGGTGGCCGTGGCTGATGGCGATCGGCCTGACAGTCGTCGGGTTGGGGATCGGAGTCTGGGCGTACCTCTGAGGGGCGTCGCCAGGATCAACCCGGTTTGCACGCCGCACGCCCACGTCATACGGTCACGATGGGACGGGAGCGCGGAGGAGACGACATGACCGAGCTGGTGCGGACGGTGGACCTCGACGGGCTGGCCCTGACGCCCCTGACGCCGACCATCGGGGCGGAGGTGGCGGGTATCGACCTTCGGCAGCCGCTCTCGTCCGCGCACAAGGCGACCCTGCGCCGGGCCTTGCTCGACTGGAAGGTGCTGTTCTTCCGCGACCAGGACATCACCACCGAGCAGCACCTGGATTTCGCGCGCAACTTCGGCGCGCTGGAAGTGCATCCGTTCGCGCCTTCGAAGCCGGGGTATCCCGAAGTGCTGGCGATCACCCACAACCGCGAGAGCCGCGGTCGGGAGAACACCTGGCACAGCGATGTCACCTGGCGGCTGGAACCGTCTCTGGGTTCGATCCTGCGGGCGATCGAGGTTCCACCGGTCGGCGGAGACACCCTCTTCGCTGACATGTACGCGGCCTACGAAGGTCTCTCCGACGAGCTGAAGGCGGAGATCGACGGCGCGATCGCCGTGCACGACTTCACTCACTTCCGCGCTGGCATGCGCCGCCACGGCAAGAGCGAGGCCGAGATCGAGGCCTTCAACGCCGCCTATCCGATGCCCCGCCACCCGGTCGTGCGGACCCATCCGGAGACCGGGCGCAAGGCGCTCTACGTCAACGCCGCCTTCACCATCGAGATCGAAGGAATCGAGAAGTCCCGCTCCGACGCCTTGCTGAGGCGCCTCTACGCCCAGGCCGCGATCCCGGAATACCAGTGCCGGTTCCGATGGGAGGTGAACTCAATCGCCTTCTGGGACAATCGCGCCAGCCAGCACTACGCGGCGTCCGACTACTGGCCGGCGGTGCGTCGGATGGAGCGGGTGACGATCATCGGCGATCGCCCTTACTGACGGCCGACCTCGAAAGAGCACGGATGGACGAGGATCGGGCGGCGCGGGCAGAGCGACTTGCGCCCTGGTTCGCCCTGCAGCTTCGGCTCGCGGAGGCGCTCGCCGCGCGGTCCGGGGAGCCGATCGGCGAAGCGGTCGGGCGCCTGACCAACCTCCACCGGCAGTTCGGCCTGGGCACGCTCGGCGAGGGGCCGCTCGCGCCACTGTGGTCCGACTACGTCGCGCGGCTGGAGGTGCTGCCGGAGGGCGAGCGGCGGGTGTCGTGGACGCGGGATTGCTTCTTCCGTGGGCCAGTCAGCCCGCGCACGCCGGAGAACCTCTATTCCGGCTGTTTCAGCTGCGAGCCGCCGGATGAGGAGGGGGCGGTAAAGATCCACTTCAGCAACGAGGACAGCGCCGACGGCGTTGGACCCCTGAGCGGGCGCAAGACCGAGCGACGCTTCGCCGAGCTTCGCGCGCTGTTCGCGCAGTTGCGTAAGCAGTGGCCCAAGGCGCGAAGCGTGCGGGGCGGATCCTGGCTCTATAATCTGGACGCCTACCGACGCCTGTTCCCCGAGGCCTATGGCGACTCGCGCACCGCGCCCACATCGGTACGGCTGAACGGGACCTCCAGTTGGGGCCAGCTGATCGACCACTCCGGGCAAGTGAAGCCCGACGTCGCGCGAACCTTCCTCGCGAACCTCGAGCAGCTGAATCCGGAGCGACCGTGGCTCGTCTTCCCGCTTCGAGCCTTGGCCACCCGCGCTCCGATCGAGCCGTTCTATCAATTCTACGATGTGTGAGCGCTTGCTGCAGGCGCGACCCCGGCGCTCGTCAGGTCCTCGAACAGCCGGCGGTAGTGGACCATGGCCTGGCGCAGGTCCTCGGTCGTGGCCTGGCCGGCCGTATGGCGCATCGCGATGTCGTGGGCGGCGCGATAGTTCTCCACCACGACGGGGTGGTCGACGCTGATGTCGGCGGCGCGCTGATCGAAGTCGGCCACGGGGTAGCCGCGGGCCTTCATCACGTCTCCGACCAGGACGTCGGCATGGACCACGGAGGCGGTCGGGTCGTCGACGAACTCCGCCTGCACCCGTGTCCAGCCGTCGCCGAAGCGGGCGCGGTCATCCGCCGAGAGGTCCCTCAGGGGTAGGGCGGCGACCCGCTCCTGGCGTTCGCGCAGGTCCAACTCGGCCTTCCTGCGGCTGCCGGTCTCTTCGACCACGTGCGCGTATTCGGGCCCGAACTGGGCGCGCAGTTTCCCGGAGCGCTGCCGCCGCCACAACACGAAGGCGGCGATGAGCAGGGCGACGACGACAACGACGGCGATAACGATCGAGGTAGTGTTCATTCCGTTTATCTCCGATCGGCGGACCCGATGTACGAAAGCGGAACGAACCTGTGCGAGCCGCAGTTCCGATGGCTCAGACTCGCCGTCAGCGCACGGGTCTCGCGCGCAAGTCGACAACCTGACGCGAAGCGTCCAGATCGATCACCATGTCCGCGCGATCGGGCATCTCGCAGTCGAGCCAGCGCGCGATGCGCTCGTAGTGCTGGATGAAGCGGCTGACTTCCTCGTCCGACATCACGGCGTTTCCGCCGCTGGCTTCCCGCAATTTGCGTTCCTGCTGGATGCGCCAGTCGAGGATCACCTCAAAGCTTGGAGGCCGGAACATGATCAGGTAGTCGATGCAGCCGAAGAGGCCCTGATAGGGGCCGGCGAGGGCGTCGTTGACATAGCGGCGCCAGACACCGTCTGGGTCGCGTTCGGTCTCGAGGGCGTTCACTGGCTGAACGAGGTCGGCGGCAGGCTGGGGGCGTGCGGCTACGCACCACCCTTCGAAGATCACGACTTGGACGGGACCCTGGATCACCCGCCACTCGTCCTCTGGGGCGCGATCGTCCTTCGCCTTGTCGAACAAGGGCAGGGCGGTGGCGCGATCGCCCGCCAGGTCGGTGATGAGGCGCGCGCCCAGCGCCGGGTCGTGGGTGCCCGGAGGGCCGCGGGTCGCCAGCAATGGATGGACGGCGCCAGCCAGGCGCTCCCGCTCCGACCGACCGAGGTAGAGATCGTCCAGACCCAGCACGACGGTGCGCGCACCGGCCTCGTTCAGCAGCAACTCGAGCGTGCGCCCCGCGGTGGTCTTGCCTGAGCCCTGGGGGCCGCAAAGCCCGACGACAAGCGGCCGTCCCGCGGCGGCGAGGCGGCGCAGGATCGATTGGGCGATGGGGGCGTGCAAGGTCTGGACGAGACCGGCGAACTCGGCCGGCAGGCGTTCGCGGGAAATGAAGTCCTGCAGTGTTGGGGAGGCCGCCATGGTGTCCGGCTTAGCCGAAGACCGTCCTGGTCGCGACGTGCAACAGTGGGGGGACGCGATGGGGTTTGCGCAGGCTCCGCTTCCTGGCAAGCCGCGCCCGGGCGTCGCTCGCACGCGCACGCCCATCGCGTCCCCTCCACCCGGGCGGCGGGCCGCTGCCGCCCGTTCAGCGTGCGCTCGCACCAGCGCCAGCCGCTGACTTGGTCTGGCGCCAGAGTGGATGCGGCTGGATGAACGGGAGGCGAGATGACTTAGTCATCTGCCGTTCATCTTCGGTTCGGAAGCGTAGCCGCGACTGCAAGAATCTGATTGCGGATCATCGCATTGCGGTCGGCGCGCCGAGCGCTGCCTCGGGACTGGGCGAGGACCGCTCAGTCGGAATCAGACAGTGCCGGCGGGCGCGAACGCCGGCGCCGTGCGGTCCGGCGTCCGCCAGAGCAAACCCCATTCAGACTGAACCGTCTGAACGGGGATGGCTTGATCCAAAATCAAAGGTGAAGAGCCTGATCACCGTTTGCATCTGTGCCGTGCAAACGGGTCAGGCTCTTGGGGATCATGCGTCGAGGAAGCCGACCACCTCGGCGATGCGGCCTTCACGGTCGAGACGCACCATGTCCGTGCCGCCGGCGACCCGCGCTCCGTCCGGCCCCCCAAGGGTCCAGGAGAAGCGCACGAAGGGACCATGACCGTCGGCCACGCCCTTGAGCTCGAAGCCATGGCCCGGGAAGCGGCCTCGAACCGCGTCAATCATGCTCGCAACACCCTCGGGGCCATCGCCGGCCATCAGGGGATCGACATAGCGAACCTCCGTCGACCAACCTTCGGCGATCATGCGACGCCGCCGTTCCGCGTCGTCCTCGTTCCACAACGCCAGGTACTCTTCGGCGATGGTCCTGGGATCGGTGATGGTACTGAGATGGGTCATGTCCGGGCCTCCTCAACAAGGGACGCCGGGGAGGGTGGGGCGGATCGTGGAGCCTGGCGATTACCTGCCAGGTAATGGTCCAGCGCCCGGCTTGGCCTAGACTGGCCACATGAGCATGGGCCTCGAGGCAACCGTGGGCGGGGTGTTACGCGACTGGCGCCGACGGCGGCGATTCAGCCAACTCGACCTGGCGGGCGAGGCTCAGGTCTCCAGCCGCCATCTCAGCTTCGTGGAAAGCGGACGCGCTGCGGCAAGCCGCGAACTCCTGCTTCGACTGGCCGAAGGGTTGGAGATGCCGCTGCGCGAACGCAACCGGCTGCTGCTCGCCGCCGGCTATGCGCCGATGCACCCCGAGCGGCAGATGGACTCGCCTGACATGCGGGCGGCGCGCGAGGCGGTGGATGCGGTCCTGAAGGGCTGCGAGCCCTTCCCGGCAATCGCGGTTGACCGGCGCTGGACCCTGGTGGCCGCGAACGCCGCCGTCGCGCGCCTTATCGAGGGAGCGGCGCCGGCCCTGATGGAGCCGCCGGTCAACGTCCTGCGCCTGAGCCTGCACCCGGACGGCCTGGCGGGGCGGATCGAGAATCTCGCCCAGTGGCGCCGTCACGTGCTTCACCGCCTGAAGGGCCAGGCCGAGGCGAGCGGAGACCCGGTCCTGCTCGAACTCCACGCTGAGCTCTGCGCCTTGCCAGGCCAGGGCGGGACGCCGCCCGCGCCGCTGGATGCGATCGCCACGCCGCTGCGGATGCGTGAGGCGACCGGTCGCACCCTCAACCTGATCAGCACGACCACAGTTTTCGGCGCCGCAAACGAAGTCACGCTCTCGGAGCTGACCCTCGAGTGCTTCTACCCCGCAGACGAGTCGACGCGCCGGGCGTTCCTGGAGGCGTGAATCGAGTTAGGCGCAGGAACGGACAATCCGGCGCAGGGCCGCGACACTCGGGCGCCTTCCCCTACCCGGACGGTTAGCTTGAACCTCCCCGGACGCGAAGCCACATTGCATTGCGAAGGAGACGCCGACTGCTCGTCAGAAGGCTGATCACTGCGGCGGTCCGACACGGCGCACGTTCGGACAAGGAGGCCGTCGACCACATGAGCTATGCTAGCTCCGCGGATGCGACACCGTGGCTGGCCGGAGTACCCCGTCTATGACGTCCATCAACACCATACCTGTGCTGCCGCTGCGGGATATTGTCGTTTTCCCTCACATGGTTGTGCCGCTCTTCGTGGGGCGCGAGAAGTCGGTGCGAGCCCTCGAGGAGGTGATGAAGGGGGACAAGCAGATCCTGCTCGTCACCCAGAAGGACCGGGACCAGGACGATCCGACCCCCGGCGATATCTACGAAGTGGGCGTGCTGGCTACCGTGCTGCAACTGCTCAAGCTTCCGGACGGCACGGTCAAGGTGCTGGTCGAGGGCAAGTCGCGCGCCGCAGTGCTGCGCTTCACCGACCACGACACCTATTACGAGGCGGACATCGCCGCGATCGAGGACCAGGGCGGCGAGGCCCATGAGGCCGAAGCGCTCAGCCGCGCGGTGATCGAGCAGTTCGACAACTACGTTAAGCTGAACAAGAAGATCCCGCCTGAGGCGCTCGCGGCGATCCCGCAGATCACCGATCCGGGCCGGCTGGCCGACACCATCGCCGCCCATCTGGCGGTGAAGATCGCCGACCGCCAGCAACTGCTGGAGATCTTCAACGTTTCCAAGCGCCTGGAAAAGGTCTTCGCCCTGATGGAGGGCGAGATCAGCGTCCTGCAGGTCGAGAAGAAGATCCGCAGCCGCGTCAAGCGCCAGATGGAGAAGACGCAGCGCGAGTACTACCTGAACGAGCAGATGAAGGCGATCCAGCGCGAGCTGGGCGAGCAGGACGACTCACGCGACGAGCTGATCGAGCTCGAGAAGCGCATCAAGAAGACCAAGCTGTCAAAGGAAGCGCGGACCAAGGCCGAGGGCGAGCTGAAGAAGCTGCGCAACATGAGCCCGATGTCCGCCGAATCGACAGTGGTGCGGAACTACCTCGACTGGCTGCTGTCGATCCCGTGGGGCAAGGCGAAGTCCAAGCCCATCGATATCGCCGAAGCCGAGCGGATCCTCGACGAGGACCACTATGGCCTGGAGAAGGTCAAGGAACGCATCCTCGAGTACCTGGCGGTGCAGGCCCGCACGGGCGCTCTGAAGGGGCCGATCCTGTGCCTCGTCGGACCGCCCGGCGTCGGCAAGACCTCGCTTGGCCGCTCGATCGCCAAGGCCACCGGGCGCGAGTTCGTGCGCCTGTCCCTCGGCGGCGTGCGTGACGAGGCCGAGATCCGCGGCCACCGCCGCACATACATCGGCTCGATGCCCGGCAAGATCGTCCAGTCGATGAAGAAGGCGAAGACCACCAACACCTTCTTCCTGCTGGATGAGATCGAGAAGATGGGCGCCGACTGGCGCGGCGATCCCTCCTCGGCCCTGCTCGAGGTGCTGGATCCCGAGCAGAACGTCACCTTCAACGACCATTACCTGGAGGTCGACTACGACCTCTCCAACGTGATGTTCGTGACGACGGCGAACTCGCTCAACATGCCCCAGCCCCTGCTGGACCGCATGGAGATCATCCGCATCCCCGGCTACACCGAGGCCGAGAAGATCGAGATCGCCAAGCGGCACCTGCTGCCCAAGCTGGCCAAGGACCACGGCCTGAAGGAGGGCGAGTGGATCGTCCCCGACGAGGCCATCCGCGACCTTATCCGCTACTACACGCGGGAGGCCGGGGTGCGCTCGCTAGAGCGTGAACTGGGCAACTTGGCCCGCAAGAGCGTGCGCGACATGGCCAAGGAAGGCCTGCTCAGCGTCACGATCGACACGGAGCGTCTCGACAAGTACGCCGGCGTGCGCCGGTTCCACTACGGGGCGACCGATGAGGAGGATCAGGTCGGCATCGTCACAGGCCTGGCCTGGACCGAGTTCGGCGGCGACATCCTCACCATCGAGGCGGTCAAGATGCAGGGCAAGGGCCGGATGCAGATCACCGGCAACCTCAAGGAGGTGATGAAGGAATCGATCTCGGCGGCGGCGTCCTACGTCCGCTCGCGGGCCCCGGCCTACGGCATCAAGCCGATCATCTTCGACAGGACCGACGTGCACCTGCACGTGCCCGAGGGCGCCACGCCCAAGGACGGTCCGTCGGCCGGCGTGGCCATGGCCACGGCGATCATCTCGGTCCTGAGCGGCATCCCGATCCGCAAGGACGTGGCGATGACGGGCGAGATCACCCTTCGTGGCCGTGTCCTGCCAATCGGCGGTCTGAAGGAGAAGCTGCTTGCGGCGCTCCGCTCAGGCATCAAGACGGTGATGATCCCGATCGAGAACGCCAAGGACCTTGTCGACGTCCCCGAGGCGGTGAAGTCGGCCATGGAGATCGTGCCGGTTTCCACCGTGGATGAGGTGCTCGAGCGCGCGCTGACCCGGCGTATCGAGCCTATCGAATGGCGAGATGAGGACGAGACCCCGGACGTTCAGCCTTCTCCGCCCAGCGACGACACCGTCGGAGGACTGGTGGTCACCCACTAGGGTTCTGCCATCCCGAATCCTTTCGCGGCCGCGCCCCCACCAGGGCGCGGCCGTTTTCTTTGGTGCGCCGGCGTCTCGCCGGCTCTCGTCTTGGCAGGAGGAAGGAAGAGCCGGCGAGACGCCGGCGGTCCGAAGGACAGCGCTGCGGGCCGACGGAAGGGGGGTCTTTCCTTTGGCGACGTTGCGCGCTCTAAACGGCCTCGCGCGGGCGGCTAGCTCAGCTGGTCAGAGCGCCTGGTTTACACCCAGGAGGTCGGGGGTTCGAACCCCTCGCCGCCCACCATCGCCTGTCCCTTTGGGCGACACGTCTGGGTGGCCGAGGGCTTGCGAAGCGGTTGCATTGGGAATCGGTAATCGCGCGCACAAGCTCCCGTGAGGCGAGGGGTGAGAGGATACCGGCAGGGCTGAAAGGCCCCAAGATCCGGGACTGCCCTCTGCGCCAGGAGTCGGGCGATGAAGCTGCTGGTGGTGGAGGATGACCGGGAGACCGGCGCTTACCTGAAGAAAGGCCTGTCCGAGGCCGGGCACACCGTGGACGTGGCCCAGAGCGGGCGTGAGGGCCTCTTCCTCGCAGCAGGCGAGGCCTATGACGTCGTTGTCCTCGACCGCATGCTCCCTCAGACCGACGGGATGACCGTCCTGCGTACGCTTCGCGCTTCAGGCGTGCGCACGCCCGTCCTCCTGCTCACCGCCCTTGGGGGGATCGATGACCGCGTGGAAGGCCTGGAAGCGGGCGCGGACGACTACCTCGTCAAGCCTTTCGCGATGGCCGAACTTCTGGCGCGGCTCAACGCCCTGGCCCGCCGTCCGCCAACCCAGGAGATTCCGGCGGTGCTCCAGGTGGCGGACCTGAGGCTTGATCGTCTCACGCGCAGCGTCACCCGAGGCGGAGCGCGCGTGGACCTGCAGCCGCGCGAATACCAGCTCCTCGAATATTTGATGCGCAACGCCGGCCGCGTGGTGACCCGAACCATGCTGCTGGAGAGCGTCTGGGATTTCCACTTCGACCCGAGGACGAACATCGTCGAGACGCACATGAGCCGGCTCCGCGCGAAGATTGACCGCGGTCGCGCGAACGAGCTGATCCACACGGTGCGCGGCGCCGGATACTGCCTGCGCGAGCCGGACTGATGTTCCGATCGACCAGCGTCAGACTGGCGGCCCTGTACACCGTGGCCTTCGCCGTCGCTGTCGTGGTCCTGGGCGCCTCGATCCTGTTCACCACGCGCGCCCACCTTCGGCGGCAGTTCGACGCCAGGCTGGAAGTCGAGGCCTCGGCGCTGTTGCAGGAATTCCGCACGGAAGGGCTCTCAGGCGTCGCCCAGGCCGTTCGCGAGCGGGACCGCACCGCCGGCGCCCTGGACTATGGGCTTTGCACGGCGGACGGGCGGGCGGTCGCCGGGCGCCTGGCCGGGTCAAATGCGCCGCTTGGCTGGTCGAGACTGAGGATCGCCCAGCCGGACGGCGAGGTCGGGTTCATCCGCGTCCTCTCCACCCAGCTTCCGCAGGGTTACCGGCTAGTCCTGGGCGCGGATGACGAACAGAACGACGAGCTCGAAAGAGCCATGATTCAGGGCTTCGCCTGGGCCCTGGCCGGCGTTTTCGTCCTGGGCGCCCTGGGCGGATACGCTCTCAGTCATGGCGTCCACCGCAGGCTCGCCGCCATGACCGGCGCGGCTGAGGCGATCATCGATGGCGACCTCGCCAGACGTATTCCCCTTAGCGGTTCGGACGACGACCTGGACGCGCTGGCGTCGACTTTCAATCGGATGCTCGAGCGCATCGCCACGCTCATGGAGAGCCTGCGCCAGGTCTCCAACGATGTCGCCCACGACCTGCGAACGCCGCTCACCCGGCTGCGCCAGCGCCTGGAGGCAAGCCGGCTCGCTCCCGCGGGGGAGGAGGGGAGCGAGACGATTTCCAAGGCCATCGACGACGTGGACGCCATCCTGGAGACCTTCGCCGCTCTTTTGCGGATCGCGCAGATCGAAGGCGGCGCGCGGCGCGCGGGGTTCCGGCCCCTGGACCTGTCCGTCGTCGTCGGAACCGTGGTCGACGCCTTCGCGCCCTCGGCGGAGGACGCAGGCCAGCGACTGACGCTCTCCGCTGAGCCCGGCGTCCTGATCGAAGGCGACGCCGAACTGCTCACCCAGATGACGGCCAATCTGGTGGAGAACGCGCTGCGCCATGCGGGCGACAGGGCGCAGATCCTCGTGCAAGTCCGTCGCAAAGGACCCAGCGCCGAGGTCGTGGTCGCCGACAACGGGCCGGGCGTGCCGGACGCTGAACGCGAGAGGATCCTCGACAGGTTCTACCGCCTCGAACGCAGCCGCTCGACGCCGGGGAACGGGCTTGGTCTCGCCCTGGTGGTCGCGGTCGTGCGGCTGCATGGCGCGACGCTGCGTCTGGAGGACGCGGGGCCGGGCCTGCGGGTAAGGGTGTCGTTCGCCGCGCCGGCGGAGGGGGTGACATTGGCGTTTTCCAACCTTGTAGACATCTCTCGCTCACCCGATGCGGGCTAAGGCCGCGCCGATGACGGCCGACGCCTCAGCTTCGAATCGCGACGGCCCCGGGGCCGACCGAGCCAAGGCGAACCACCGGGGTCCCCGCCTTGCGGGGCTGCTCGCCGGGAGCGTCCTGACGCTGGCGGGCTGTTCCTCTTACCGACCTTCGCCGCTGCCTGTCGGGCCGGATCTCGGCGCGAGCGTGGACGCGATGCGGATGGATGTCTCGCGTCTGCAACTGGAGCCGCTAAAGCCCGTGCGGATCGATCCGAGCCAGGGCTTCACGCCGCTCGGGGTCGCGGTGCTCGCGGTGCTGAACAATCCGGACCTGCGGGCAAAGCGCGCAGCTCTCGGGGTCTCCAACGCCGAGGTGTTCGCGGCCGGGCTGCTGCCCGATCCGCAGCTCGGGCCCAACGTGGCAAAGCCGATCGCGGGCGTCGACAAGTACACAGCGTACGGAGTTTCGCCCACCATCGATCTGGCGGGGCTGCTCGCCGTCGCGGACAACAAGCGGGCGGCGCAGTTCACCGCCCGCCAGGCGCACCTGGACGTCCTCTGGGCGGAGTGGTCGACCGCACAGCAGGCTCGCATCCTGGCCGAGACCGTTTTGGCCGCCGAGGCGCGGGCGAAGCTGCTCGACCGCGTCCTGCAGGCGGCGCGCGAACGCGCTGCAAATTCAACGCATGCCGCCGGTCGTGGGGACCTGGCCGGTCCGACGGCCGCAGCCGATCTGGCCGCGCAGCTCGATGTGCAGGCCCAGCTCGCCGCCGCGCAGCTCGCGGCCGCCCAGGCGCGCCGAGACCTCAACGCCCTGCTTGGGCTCGAAGCCTCGGTAAAACTTCCCCTGATCGAGGAGCCGCAACCCCGCGGCTATGACCAAGCGGAAGTAACAGCGCGGCTTTCGGCGCTTCCCACCGTCCGTCCCGACCTCCTGGCCCTCCAGGCTGGCTATGGCGCCCAGGACGTCGGTCTGCGCAAGGCGATCCTGGCGCAGTTCCCGTTGACGTCGGTTGTTTTGGCATATGCGACCGACCCGACCCCGACCACCACCATCGGGCTGTCGGCGCTGCTCTCATTGCCGATCTTCAACGGCAATCGAGGCCAGGTGCGGGTGCAGGAAGCGACGCGCTCCCAGCTTCGGGCCGAGTATCAGGCGCGACTGGATCAGACGAACACAGAGGTCGCG
>DATHPX010000320.1:0-2660 GCA_035483335.1 Caulobacteraceae bacterium
AGCCAGGCGAAGGCGAGGTCGAGCAGGGTCTTGCCACGTTCCGCCGCCCATCCGCTCAGCCGGTCGAGTTTGTCGAACGCCTCGTCAGTCATCGCCGACTGGGCGCGCGCCCCGAAAGCGGCCAGGCGCGTGCCTTCCGCCGGGGCCTCGCCGCGCCGGTACTTTCCGGTCAGGAGGCCTGAGGCGAGGGGGAAGAAGGGCAGGAAGCCCAGTCCGAAACGTTCACACGAGGGCAGCACTTCGAACTCCACGCGCCGCTCGAGCAGGCTGTAGTTGTTCTGCGCCGACACGAACCGGTTGAGGTGGCTCTCGCGCGCTGTCCAGTCGGCGTCGGCGATCTGCCAGCCGGAGAAATTCGAGTTGCCGAGGTAACGGATCTTGCCCTGGGTGACGAGGTCGTCGAGGGCCATCAGGGTCTCCTCAATCGGCGTCTCAGGGTCGGGGCGGTGCATCTGGTAGAGGTCGATGTAGTCGGTCCCCAGGCGCTTGAGGCTCGCCTCCACCGCGTTCATCACATACCGCCGCGACCCGCCGCGCTGGTCGGGTCCCTGCCCCATCGGACTGGCGAACTTGGTGGCGAGCACCACCTCGTGGCGCTTTCCCTTCAGGGCCTCGCCAAGCATGGTCTCCGACTTGGACGCCCCATAGACGTCGGCCGTGTCGAAGAAGGTGACGCCGGCGTCGAGGCAAGCGTGGACGACGGCGGTCGTCCCGGCCTGGTCCATGCGCATCCCAAAATTGTTGCAGCCGAGCCCGACGGCGCTGACCTTCAGGCCGCTACGGCCAAGACGGCGGTAGTCCATTGATTCTGCTCCCTGTCGGACGCGCCGTCCAAGGGCGCTCCGCCGACGCGGATATAGGTTGTTCGGCTAACAAACAATCGCGTTCTCGCGCAGACCTGTCGGCGCCCTTGCCCCGCCGCGCAACCCGTTCCATCCATTGCAAAAGCGTCACGTGGGGAGCGACGCGAGGAGCCTTCATGACCCTGACGCTGGACGATGCTCCGACGACGGAGTTCCCGATCTCCCGCGTGCGCGAGGTGTTCCCGGCGCTGCGCGCGGCCGACGGGTTCGTGTTCTTCGACAACGCCGCTGGCGCTCAGATTCCGGACCAGGCGTTGAACGAGGTGAAACGGCATCTGGTCCAGCACAACGTCCAGCGTGGCGGCCGCTACGGGCGAAGCGTCGAGGTCGACCGGGCCATTTCCCGCGCGCGCTCGAAGATCGCCGACTTCCTGGGCGCAGGCGATCCGCGCGAGGTGTGCTTCGGCATGAATGCGACAACGTTCATTCGCCAGGTGAGCCTGGCTTTGGGGCAGAGCCTGGGCTCGGGACGCAGCGAGATCGTGGTCACGGACATGGACCATGAAGCCAACATCGCCACCTGGCGGGCGCTGGAGTCTAGCCGCACACGGATCAGGTGGTGGCGCATGCGCGACGACGGCCGTCTGCACGTGGAGGATCTCAAGCCACTTCTTACACGCCGCACCCGCCTCGTGGCCTGCACCGCGGCGTCCCACGCGCTGGGCTCTCGCGTCGACATTCCCGCCGTCGCCGAGATGGCTCACAAGGTCGGCGCGGAGCTATTCGTCGACGCTGTCCACTATGCGCCCCATGGGCCGATCGACGTGAAGGCCTGGGGCTGCGACTACCTCGTCTGCTCCGGCTACAAGATCTTCGGCCCGCACATGGGTTTTCTGTGGGGTCGGTTCGAGGCGCTGAGGGCTCTGCCGACCTTTCGCGAAGACTTCATTCCCGACGAGCCGCCGCACAAGATCGAGGCGGGAACCTTTGTCTACGAGAACGTCTCGGGGATGAGCGCCACGCTCGACTATCTTGCCGGCCTGGGCGCTGGGATGGTTGGCGCGGGGGGGCTACGCGAGAGGCTGACGGCGGCGATGAACGGCATCCTCGCCTATGAGCGTGGCCTCTCCGCGCGAATGCTGGAAGTCCTTAGTGGGGTGAACGCAACCGTCTACGGGGTGGCCGACCCGGAGCGGGCGGTCGACCGCGTGCCGACCTTCCTGTTCAACCTGAAGGGGCTGCACCCGGCGCAGGTCGCCGAAGCGGCGGCGAAGGCGGGTTTCGGCATCCGCGACGGCCACATGTACGCGCCCCACCTGATGGCCCGGCTCGGTCTAGACATGGACTGGGGCGCAGTGCGCGTCTCGCTCTCCCACTACAACACCCTCGACGAGATCGACCGTTTCGGAGACTTCCTGCGGCGGCTCGTCGGATGACGACTGACCACGCGGCCCTCGAGGCCGGCCTGAAGCGTGGCCTGGGCAAGGCGCAGATCGTCATGATCGGTTTGGGCGGCGCCATCGGCACCGGGCTCTTCGCTGGGTCGAGCCTCGCGATCGGGTCGGCGGGTCCGGGCGTGGTGCTGAGCTATGCGATCGCCGGCTTCATCGCCCTGACGGTCACACTGAGCCTCTCCGAGATGGCGGTGGCGCACCCGGCGGCGGGCTCGTTCGGGGTCTACGCGGAGACCTATCTGAACCCTTGGGCAGGCTTCGTCGTCCGCTACACCTATTGGGCGGCCCAGGCGATCGCGACCGGGGGCGAGGCGGTCGCCGCGGGCGTCTACATGACCTGGTGGTTCCCGGGGACGCCGATCTGGCTGTGGTCGGTCGGCTTCTGCGCGGTGATCCTGGCGCT
>DATHPX010000321.1:0-2269 GCA_035483335.1 Caulobacteraceae bacterium
CCCGGGATGATGGGGTGGACGGCCCCCGAACGGCATCGATGTGCCATGCTGGCCGTGTGTGGACCCAGCAGAGGAGACCGTCCGCCATGCAAGCTATCAGGTTTGGGGTCGATCTGGCCAAGAGCGTTTTCCAGATTCACGGCGTTTGCGCCCTCGGCGAAGTTGTGGTGCAGCGCCAACTTCGGCGCGAACAGATGTTGAGGTTCTTCGCCAAACAGCCGCCGGCGCTGATCGGCATGGAGGCGTGCGGCTCGGCGCACTACTGGGCGCGCGAGCTGGCCAAGCTGGGCCATGACGTGCGGCTGATGCCGGCGAGCTATGTGAAGGCTTACGTCAGGCGCAACAAGAACGACGCGCGCGACGCCGAAGCCTGTTGCGAGGCGGTGAGCCGGCCGACCATGCGCTTCGTGCCGGTCAAGACGGTGGAGCAGCAGAGCGCGCGAGCGATCCATCGAGCCCGCGACCTGCTGGTGCGCCAACGCACTCAGGCCGCCAACGCCGTGCGCGCCATGCTCTACGAGATGGGGCTGATCGCCTCCAAGGGACGCGAGGGGATCGCGGCCTTGATCGAACGGATCGAGGCGGCCGATACCGCGCTCCCAGCCTCGCTGCTCGTCTCGCTGCGCGCCCTGGCGGCGCAGTGGCGAGCCCTGGACGCCGAGGTCGCGCGCCTCGACCAGGCCATCGCCTGCCAGGTCCGCCAAGATCCCGTCGCTCGGCGGCTGATGACCGTTCCGGGCGTCGGCCCGCTCACCGCCCATGCCGTGATCTGCGCCGTCGGCGACGGGCGACAGTTCAGCTCGGCAAGGGACTTCGCCGCCTGGGTCGGCCTCACCCGCCTCAACCATGACACGGGCGGCAAGACCCGCCTCACAGGCCACATCAGCAAGGCTGGAGACCGATCCTTGAGAAAGCTGCTTGTCTTGGGCGCCAGCTCCCACCTGCGCCGGGTCAGAGCCAACCACAACGCCGGCTCGATCTGGATCCAGGGGGTCCTCGCCCGACGACCGGTCAAGGTGGCCGTCATCGCCCAGGCCGCCAAGACCGCCCGCATCATCTGGGCCTTGCTGCGCTCAGATCAAACCTATCGGGCCCCCGCCGCCGCCGCCTGAAGGCGCAGGGCCCCCCAGAGGTAAAGGAGCAAAGGCTGCACGGCAAAATGGTCAGGACCTGGGTCGGGACACTCCGCTCCGTCATCGCGCCTCGAGCGCGCCGGGATGATTGGAACCCGATCCGCGAACCCCTTTCGGGCCAGCGGTCATCATGCCGACCGCACAAAAAGGCCGGATACATGACCGCTCCAGACTTGCCGCCGAACAGCCCAAAACTCCCTTGCCGGGAAGGGGCCGTCCATACATGACGAACGAAATCATGAGTTTCGTGCCACCGTCCCAAGGGGCGGGACGAAGGGGCTCGGCGCGGGATGGCGCTTCCAAGGTGGAGCTTGTATCACCCCCCACGCGGGGCGCGTTCGACGATCGGTATCGGTTCTCGAACAAAACGCCCACTGAAACAAAAGCTTGGGGCACGGTTGCGATCGATGACGCAGCTTGCGCCAGTCGCGCAAAGAACAGGACCCGACATGCAACGCTTGGCGCCCCTCGTCGTCGGCTTGGCCGCTCTCGCGGCGTCGACCGCAGCCGCAGCCGCGCCGGCTCATCTGGACGCGACGATCGTCCGGACTCGTTATGGCATCCCGCACGTGAAGGCGGCCGACTACGCCTCGCTTGGCTACGGGTCCGGCTACGCCTTTGCCGAGGACAATGTCTGCCTGCTGGCCGACGACGTCGTGACCGTCACCGGCGAGCGCTCCAGGTACTTCGGCCCGGACGCGAAGACGGTCGTCTCGTTCGCCGACATCCGCGACCTCGACAGCGATGCGTTCTTCAGGACCGTGGTCGATGGGGCCGCCCTGATGGGCGCGTTCGAGAAGACCTCTCCGGAGTATCAGGCGTCGGTCCGGGGCTACGTCGCCGGCTACAACCGTTACCTGAAGACTCGCGGCGCAAGCGGCCTGCCCCTCCCGTGCCGCGGGGCGGCTTGGGTGCGGCCCATCTCATTGGAAGACTATCTGAAACTCACGGCCGAGAAGATGATCCAGGCCGGCGCCGCCGCCTGGTTGCCATACATCGTCAACGCCGCCCCTCCAGGGGAATCCGCGGCGCGGACGGCGGCGGCCGAGGCAGCGGATCCGACCGCCGGGACGGGCCTTGGCAGTAACGGCTGGGCTTTCGGGCGGGCGGCGACCGGTGGGCCGGGTCTCCTCCTG
>DATHPX010000322.1:0-3361 GCA_035483335.1 Caulobacteraceae bacterium
GCCGCCGCCGACCGGCGTCTGGCGGGACGACCTGTGGATCATCGCGCGCTGGACGCGCGACAGCCGCGCCGCCCACCCGGCGGTGGCCCAGATCCGGCGCGCCTACCGCGTGTGGACCGGCGCCAGCCTCGAGATGACCGAGCGCTGGCTGGGCCACTGGCGACAGAGCGGCCTCGCTCAAGACAAGGCGCTGGTGGCGGCCACCACCAGCAGCCTGGCCATAGTTGGGATCGTCGAGGAAGAATCCGCCTTCCGCGACCTCGTCCGCCCGGCCGACGACGCCCTGACCCAGCTGCCCAGCGCGCGCCAGATGTTCGAGGCGCGCCACGATCGCGAGGCCGAGTTCGAGCTGCTGGTCCGCGCGCTCATCGACGGCCTGTACGCCAGACTGTCGGACTAAGGCGGCTCGCTGAGGGGATGGGAACGATACGCGGCTGGATCGCGGAAGGCGCCTACCTCAGCGAGGCGTTCACGGCCTCCAGCGCCGCTGCGCCGGGCGTCAGCTCCGCATCGCCCAGAGTGTTGAGCGGCGCGTCCACGGTCTCCAGGGCGTCGTGCATGTCCTGCGAACCTGGGTCCACGAAGAGCAGGCCCGTCACGATCTCGCCGAGCGCCTGACGGGCCTGCAGATAGGCCAGCGCTCCGACGCGATCGCTCGGATCGTAGTGCTCGCCCAGCTTGTGCAGGGCCAGGACCGAGCCGTCGTGCTGGGTCACCAACTGGGTCGTGCCGGGCTCGTGGTCGATCTCGATCGGCATGCGGGGCCCGATCACGTCCAGGCGGTTCACCGCCTCGTTGTGCTCGCGGACATAGTCGAAGCTCTTGGTCGAGCCGGCATGGTTGTTGAACTGCACGCAGGGGCTAATGCAGTCGATGAACGCCGGCCCTTTGTGCAGGAGCGCGGCCTTGATGAGCGGGACGAGCTGAGGCTTGTCGCCCGAGAAACTGCGCGCCACGAAGCTGGCGCCCAGTTGCAGGGCAAGGCTGACCAGGTCGATCGCCGAGTCGTGGTTCAGTACGCCCCGCTTGCTCCTCGACCCTTTGTCCGAGGTCGCCGAGAACTGGCCCTTCGTCAGGCCGTACACGCCGTTGTTCTCCACGATGTAGGTCATGTTGACGCCGCGGCGGATCGAATGGGCGAACTGGCCAAGGCCGATCGAGGCGCTGTCGCCGTCGCCGGAAACGCCCAGATAGATCAGGTCCCGATTGGCGAGGTTCGCTCCGGTGAGCACTGACGGCATGCGGCCATGGACGCTGTTGAAGCCGTGCGAAGCGCCGAGGAAGTAGTCGGGAGTCTTGGATGAACAGCCGATGCCGGAAAGCTTGGCGATGCGATGGGGGGGCAGGTCGAGCTCGAAGCAGGCCTGGATGACTGCGGCGCTGATGGAATCGTGGCCGCACCCGGCGCAAAGCGTCGACACCCGCCCTTCGTAGTCCCGGCGCGTGAACCCGAGCGCGTTGGTCGGCAGGTTCGGGTGATGCAGCCGGGGCTTGGTGATGTAGGTCATTCGGCGGCCTCGGTGATCTGCTTTGGCACGGTCGATCCGAGTCTCTCGGCGATCGCCGCGGCGATGAACCTCGCGGTGATCGGCGTGCCGTCATAGTGCAGCACCGGAACGAGCTTGGCCGGCGCGATCGCGGCCTCGTTGATCAGCAGGGCCCGGAGTTGGGCGTCGCGGTTCTGTTCGACGACGAAGACGAGTTCGTGTTCGGCAATGAAGTCGACCGCCTCGTCCGCGAAGGGGAAGGCGCGGATCCGCAGCGAATCCAGCTCCAGACCGTCGGCTGCAAGCAGGTCGAGCGCCTCGTCCATCGCCGGTCCCGTCGAGCCGAAGTGGATGACGCCAAAGCGCGTGCGCCGGCGCGCGTCGCGCCGCACCGGGGCGGGCACCAGCGACTTGGCGGTCTCGAATTTCCGCAACAGCCGCTGGACATTGTCGACATAGACCGCCCCCTCCTCGCTGTAGCGGGCGTAGGGATTGCGCGAGGTGCCGCGCGTGAAATAACCGCCGCGAGAGGGATGTTCGCCCGGATATGTCCGGTAGGGGATGCCGTCCTTGTCGACGTCGAGATAGCGGCCGAACTCGCGGCCCGCCTCCAGCTCTTCGAAAGTCATGACCTTGCCGCGGTCCAGGCGGCGAGCGTCGTCCCAGGCGAAGGGCTCGATCAGCCACTCGTTCATGCCGATGTCCAGGTCGAGCATGACAAAGACGGTGGTCTGCAGGCGGTCGGCCAGGTCGAACGCCAGGGCCCCCATCTCGAAGCATTCGCCGGGACCGCGCGGGAAGAGCAGCACGTGCTTTGTGTCGCCATGCGAGGCGTAGGCCGCGCTGATGATGTCAGCTTGCTGGGTGCGGGTGGGCATGCCGGTGGACGGGCCGCCGCGCTGGACGTCGAAGATCACCGCCGGGATCTCCGCGAAATAGGAGAGGCCGACGAACTCCTGCATCAGCGAGACGCCGGGGCCAGAGGTGCAGGTGAAGGCCCGAGCGCCGTTCCATCCGGCGCCGATGACGACGCCGATCGAGGCGATCTCGTCCTCGGCCTGGACGATGGCGTAGCGCGCCTTGCCTGTCTCGGGGTCGGTGCGCAGCTCCTGGCAGTACTCGGTGAAGGCTTCGGCGAGGGAGGTGGAGGGGGTGATTGGGTACCAGGCGCAGACCGTGGCGCCGCCATAGACCGCCCCCAGCGCGGCGGCGGTGTTGCCGTCCACAAAGATGCGGTCGCCGACCTCATCGGCGGGGCGGACCTGGAGGCCGATCGGCCCCAGATGGGCGTCCACGTAAGCGCGGCCGAGATTGAGCGCCTCGATGTTGGCCTCGATCAGCCGCGCCTTGGATCCGAACTGCTCGCCGACCAGCTTCTCGAGCACGGCCGGATCGATGTTCAGCAGGCCGGAAAGCGCGCCGACGTAGATGATGTTCTTCATCAGCTGGCGTTGGCGAGGATCGCTATAGGCCTGGTTGCAGATCTCCGTGAGGGGCACACCGACGATGTTCACGTCGGCGCGAAACTTCGACGGCGGTAGCGGCTTGGTCGAGTCGTAGAGCAGATAGCCGCCCGGCTCGATCTCCTCGATGTCCTTGTCCCAGGTGGCCGGATTCATCGCCACCATCAGGTCGACGCCGCCGCGCCGTCCAAGGCGGCCGGCCTCGCTGACGCGCACCTCGAACCAGGTCGGCAGGCCCTGGATGTTCGAGGGGAAGATGTTCCGGGCGGCGACCGGGACGCCCATGCGCAGGATCGACTTGGCGAACATCCCGTTCGCGCTGGCCGAGCCAGAGCCGTTCACATTGGCGAATTTGACGACGAAGTCGTTCGTACGGGTCAGCGGCTTTGGCATGCGTGTCCCGCGTAGGCG
>DATHPX010000323.1:0-3602 GCA_035483335.1 Caulobacteraceae bacterium
GCGGGGGATGCTAGGCCGCCGCCTCCGCGATCTCCGCCGCCACCACCGCTTCGATGCTCGGATTGGCCTCGCCATCCCGCGTGTCCGCCAGCCCCTTGGGGATCAGCAGGAGCACCGGCAGGATCAGGGCGTAGACCACGGTTATGGCGATGACGCAGTAGACGAAGCCGTAGCGCGGGCTGGAGCTGTAGATGGCCGAGCCGAGCAGGTCGCCGGCGCGGTAGGAGAGATAGAACATCCCGTCCGCCATCATCATCAGCGCGCCCTGCAGGCCCGGCGGGCACGAGCGCATGGCGAGGTCCAGGTAGGCCGGGTAGGCGATGCCGCCCATCATTCCGATCGGCACGGCGATCCACAGGGCCTGCGCAGGCGTGTGGATGAAGGCCAGCGGGATCATCTGCGGGATGGTCAGGATGGTGCCCCAGAACAGCAGGCTCTTGAGCGGGACGCGCCTGCAGAGCCAGCCGTAGAGGAAGAACATCGGCACGAAGGAAGCCGCGAAGATCGCCTGGAACTCGCCATAGACCGCATCGGAGGCGTGCAGGCGGTTGGTCAGGTAGTACTGCAGGGGCGTGTTGGACCCCGGCGAGAACTGGAAGAGAAAAAGGATCAGCACCGCTGGATAGACCGCCTTGTGCCGGGCCAGCCGCTTCAGATCCCCGATCAGATCCGCGCCCTTCGCCTCGGGCCGGTCGTAGGCGTGATCGAACACGCTTCTGGGCTTCCACAGGCCGAGCAAGCCGATCAGGGCGGTGAGGACCCCGAGCATGAGGAACGTCTGTTGCGGCTGCAACTCCTTGGCGACCACGCCCCCAGCCCATGCGCCCGCGACGATCGGGATCGTGGCGACCAGTTGCCAGAGGACCGCCAGCCGGCCGGACATGAGCTTTTCCTGCGCCACCAGCGCCTGCAGGCCCTGATAGGCGGCCATGGTGAAGCGCGAGGTGAGCATCACCAGGAAGACCCCGACGAAGAGCCCGGTGAAGCTCAGCTTCGAGAACGCGAGCCAGATGAAGACCGCGGCGGTGGCGGGTCCGAAGATGAGGAAATAGCCGCGGTCGCGCCGCCCAATTGGGCTCCACAGGTCGCGCGTGAGCCCGAACAGCACCGCGACATAGACTGGCAGGGCGGTGATCAGCCTGAAGATCGAGACCTGCGTCGCGCTTGCTTGCAGGTGATCCTTGAGCATGTAGGTCGTGGGAATGTCGACGAGGTACTGGGTCGGCCCGACCAGGTACATGATCAGGATCAGCGGCGTGAAATAGAGGAAGACGCCGCGCGTGGAAGTGGCGTCGTCGCCGCTGCTCGGGTTCATCCTGCCTCCGCCGATCTGTCCGATCCCGATCGCTAGGCAAGCTCGGCGCCCAGGACAAGGCGCCGAGCCGGCAAAACGCGGCGCGCCGCTTCAGAACAGGACTGGCGCCCCACCGGAGGCGAATCGCGCCATGGCGCAGGCTTCATGAGGGCCGGGACCAGGCCCTATGATCGGCGCCTACGCATTTTGGGAATCACAGATGACCACCAGCCTCCGCACCTTCATCGATCTTTATGTCCGGGTGCTCGACACCGCCGCGCACATCCTGCGCAAGGGCGCCGAGCACGCCTCGGGGCTCGGCGTCACCGAGGGCGAGATGCTCGACTGGCGGCTGATCGATGACATGCAGCCGCTCCGCTTCCAGCTGAAGGTGGTCTGCGACTTCACGCGGCAGTGGCCCGCCCGCGTCGCTGGCCTGCCCCTGCCCGGCGCGATCGGCGAGAGCCTCTCGGTCGAGCAGTTCCAGGAGGAGATCGCCAACAGCAAGGCGTGGCTGGAGGCCCTGGCGCCCGATGCGTTCGAGGGTCGTGAGGACGCGCCGCTGGAAGTCACCCTGGGCACGGGCATGAGCCCGACCCTCCCGGCCGCCCGCTGGCTGACCGTTTTCGCCACCACCAACGTCTATTTCCACCTCAACATGGCCTACGCGATCCTGAGGTCACGCGGCACGCAGATCGGAAAGATCGACCTTTTCCCGACGGGGTTGTGAGGAGGGGGGCGCTCAGCGCCCCCTTTCCGAACCCGGGGACGGCATCATACCGCCCGCGAGGTCCACCACGCACATCGAGCCCCAGCGGGCGTGCGAGCCGCAGGCGACGGCGGCGTGGCTCATGTGCGGGTCGAAGATGGACTGGCGATGGCCGCGGTCGCGGACGCCGTCGTCGACGATCAGCTGGCGGACAATTTCGGCGGCCGTGGACCCGCCGTAGGCGATGTCCTCCTCCTCGGCCATGGCGAAAACGCCCGCACGGTGCATCCGCTCAGCAAGGGTGGCGCCGTCCGAGCCGACGTGGCCGATCCGACCGGACTCCTCCTGGTCTTCCAGAAGGCTGCGGGCGACCCGGGCGAGGGGGCCGTTCGCTGTCAGGGGCGGCGCGGGCGCGCGGCGCTCGAGATCGGCGATCGCCTCCTCGACGGCGGCGGGACCTTCGACGGTCATGACCTGCGGGCGTCCGGGCTCCTGCGCCACGCGACCGCGGAACGAGGTGAGATAAACCCGCAGCCGCTCGGCGTAGGCCCTGGGATCGGCGCGGGCGGCGTTGATCTCGGCCAGCACGGCCGGATCCAGCCCTCCCTCCCAGACCGGCTCATGCGAGCGCTCGCAAGGCGCGCGGTCCGCCGCGATGGGGGGCGAGCGGGGGTCCTCGCCTCGCAGGAGGATGCGGTTCGGATTGGCCGGGTCAAAGAGAACTTCCCCCCGTTCCAGCGCGGACTGCGGCAGGGGACGACCCGTCGCCTCGGACACCCAGCATCCCCCCTCCAGCAGGTCGCCGCGCGCGTTCCTCGCCTGCGCGCCCCGGACGGCGCAAAGACTGAGGAGGGTGGCTCCGAGCAAGACCGTCCCCAATCCCGTCGACCGGGATTTTCCTTTAATCTTAAACACTAACGCGCCTCCGAACTTAGCCGGAGCTTCACGGTCGGCCGGCTTTCTCCGCAAGGCCGTAGCTGGACAGTGGGCGCTTTGGCCGCGGCCCGTCAGCGTGGCGGCAATTGGGCCGGCCGATAGTCGCTTCGCGGAAAGCGGATCCCGCGCTTCACCGTGAGGGTGACGGTCTTGTAGGCGTCGACGTCCGTCAGGGGATCGCGCGTCAGGAAGGCGATGTCGGCGAGCTTGCCGGGTTCCAGGACGCCGAGGTCCTGCTCGTCGCCCATCGCCTTGGCGCCATTCAGTGTGGCGGCCTGAAGCGTGGCGAGCAGGGAGAGACCTGCCCCATCGTGGAGCAGCGTCAGCTCGTCCTGGAGGGCGGGCCAAAGATCGTCTTTGTCCGCAAACCCGTCCGTCCCCGCCGAGATGATGACGCCCGCCCGCCAGGCCTCCGTCGTCAGCCGCTCCGCAAGCGCCGCGCTGCAGTAGGGCGCCGCGCCGCCAGAATTGGCTGCTTGCGCCCGCGCCATCTCGTCATAGACCCAGAGGGTCGCGTCGAGCACAGTCCCTCGCGCGCGCATCTCCTGGTAGAGCGCGCTTACCGAGGGCGGGGTCGCGCCTGAGAATCTTGCTTCGTCCACGGGCAGGCGCGGTGAATAGCGCTCCGGCATCTGCGGCGAAGCCTGATAGGCCAGCATGCAG
>DATHPX010000324.1:0-6930 GCA_035483335.1 Caulobacteraceae bacterium
GTGCCGCCGACCCGGTGCTCCTCCGCCACCGCCACGCGGGCGCCCTGCATCGCCGCCAGGCGCGCGGCCCGCACGCCGCCGGAGCCGGCGCCGAGGACGAAGAGGTCGTAGTCGTATTTCGCCAAGGTCACACCTTCCCGAAGCTTCAGGGCCAGAGGGTGTCGACACCGTCCGGGGTCGCCACCAGCGCGCGCTCCGCCAGCCCAAGAAAGAGACCATGCTCGACCACGCCGGTCAGCCGCTTGAGCGTAACGCCCAGGGCGACCGGATCGGGGATCTCGCCGCACGCGGCGTCATAGATAAGGTTTCCCCCGTCGGTGACGACCGGGGCGCCGTTCTTTTCCCTCAAGCCGGGCGCGGCGGAGATCCCGCAGCCCCTCAAGGCGCCCGCAATCCGCCGGGCGGTCGAGCGGTGGCCGAAGGCGACAACCTCGATCGGCAGCGGATAGCGCCCGAACGGTCCTTCGACCTTGGAGTGGTCGGCGATGGCCACGCACCGCTTCGAGGCTTCCCACACCAGCTTCTCCCGCAGGAGGGCTGCCCCGCCGCCCTTGATCAGGCAAAGGCCCGGTCCGATCTGGTCCGCGCCATCCACGCAGAGGTCGATACCATCGACCGCGTCGAGGTCCAGCACCTCGATGCCGAGACGACGCGCCAGGCTGGCTGTCGCCTCGGATGTCGCCACGCCACGGATCTTCAGGTTCCGGGCGGCGAGCGCTTCGACGAACAGCGCGGCCGTCGAGCCGGTGCCCATGCCGACGGTCATGCCGCTCTCGATCAGGGCCGCCGCGGCCTCGCCGGCGACGCGCTTTTGCGTGTCGGCGCTCACTTGCGCGAGGCCTTTTCGCGCATCTTCCGCGCACGGAATGCCGCGGCCCAGCCCGGCTTCTCGACAAGCGGCGAACGCTCGAGGGCGAGGGCGTCGGGGGCGATGTCGCGAGTAATCACCGAGCCCGAGCCGGTATAGGCCCCCGCCCCGATCGAGACCGGCGCGACCAGGGCGCTGTTCGACCCGATGAAGGCCCCCTCCCCGACCCGGGTGAAGTGTTTGTCGAAGCCGTCATAGTTGCAGAAGATCGTCCCCGCGCCGATGTTCGCGCGCGGCCCCACCGACCCGTCGCCCAGGTAGGCGAGGTGGTTGGCTTTCGCGCCCTCGCCGACGGTGACGTTCTTCACCTCCACGAAGTTGCCGATGTGCGCCTCCGGTCCGATGTCCGCCCCCGGCCGCAGGCGCGCATACGGCCCCACGATCGCGTCGGCCGCGACCCGCGCGCCCTCCAGATGGCAGAAGGCGCGAATGACGGCGCGCCCCTCGACCTTCACGCCAGGCCCGAAAACGACATTGGGCTCGATCCTTGCTCCGGCCCCGATCGCGGTGTCCCACGAGAGGAAGACCGTCTCCGGGGCGGTCATCGTCACCCCATCGGCCATGAGCTCGGCGCGCGTCCGGCGCTGGAAGGCCGCCTCGGCTGCGGCGAGCTCCGCCTGGGAGTTGACGCCCGCCACCTCGTCCTCTCCGGCCATCGCCACACGGACCCGAGCGCCCCGCTGGTTGGCGAGGGCGACGACGTCGGTGAGATAGTATTCGCCCTTGGCGTTGGCGCAGCCGACGTGGGCCAGCAGATCGAACAGCAGGGCCGCCGAAGCGAGCAGCACGCCGGAATTGCACGCACGGATCGCCAGCTGGGCCGGCGTGGCCTCCTTGGCTTCCACGATCCGCTCCAGCGCCTCGCCCTCGCTCACGACGAGCCGGCCATAGGCCCCAGGATCGGCCGCCTCGAAGCCCAGGACCGCCACGTCGGCGCCCGCCTCGCGGGCGGCGAACAGGCCCTTCAGGGTCTGCGCCCTCAAGAGCGGCACGTCGCCGTAGGTGACCAGCAGATCGCCGTCGAAACCGTCGAGGGCGGCCTTCGCCGCCAGCACCGCATGGCCCGTTCCGAGTGGCGGGTCCTGAATGGCGATCGCGCTCTCGCCCAGGCGACGGGCGACATGCTCGCGCACGAGGGGCGAGTGCGTTCCGACCACGACGACCACGCGCTCGCAGCCCGCAGCGTGAACCGCGTCGATCGCGTGATCGATCATCGCGCGACCCGCGACCGGATGCAGGACCTTCGGCAGGGGCGAGCGCATCCGCTCCCCCTTCCCTGCCGCCAGGATCACGGCCGCCCTCGGCGCCAAGCGGTGGGTCATGAGGCTCCTCCAGCAGGGCGGCCGACAGCGATCTTGCCACGGCCCTTTCGCCCGCGGCAAATACAACACCCGACCGCCGACGGAAGGCCCTCAGCGCACAATGCAACGACCAGCGCCTCTGGCGGACGCGACCATCGTCTTCGATCTCGACGGAACCCTGGTGGAGACGGCCCCCGACCTGATGGGCACGCTCAACGTCCTGCTGGCGCGCGAGGGGATCGCGCCGCTATCCGTGACCGAGGCGCGCAGCCTTATCGGACAGGGCGCCAAGGCCCTTCTCGCACGCGGTTTCGCCGCCGGTGGTCGGCCGCTCGCGGAGCCGCAACTCTCGCGCCTGTTCGACGACTTCATCGACCATTACCTCGCGCACATCGCCGATGAGAGCCGGCCGTTCGACGGCGTGATCGCGGCGCTCGACAGACTGCAGTCGGACGGCGCGCGCCTGGCGATCTGCACCAACAAGCGCACCGATCTGAGCATCGCCCTGATGTCGGCGCTGGGCCTGGCGGAACGCTTCGTAGCCATCGTCGGCGCCGACACCGCCCCCGCCCCCAAGCCAGACGCGCGGCACCTGACGACGGCGATCGAGCGCGCCGGCGGCCGGGCGGACCGCGCCGTCATGGTGGGCGATTCCGCTTCCGATGCGCGGGCGGCGCGAAACGCGGGCGTGCCCCTGGTCCTCGTCAGTTTCGGCTATACCGACGTGCCGGCCGCGGACCTCCAGCCTGACGTCCTCATCGACCATTTCGACGCCCTGCCCGACGCCTGCGCCCGGCTGCTGGGCGCCAGCCTCAAGGTCTAAGCCGACTCACGGAGCGCGGACGTCCCCGTCCGCTCTTTCCATCCTGCGCCGTGTCTCGGGCGGACGAGGACGTCCGCGCTCCGGGCCGAGCCGCAGTGCTTGTCGCATCGGGGCCGAGCCGCTATAGGCCGCGATCCCGAGACTGGAGCGGACGCGTAGCTCAGCGGGAGAGCACCTCGTTCACACCGAGGGGGTCACAGGTTCAATCCCTGTCGCGTCCACCAGTGTTCGCGGCGGCGCAGCAATCCGCTTCGCCCCCGATCCCAAAGTTCACTCTAGAAACTGACTGCACAAGACCGCCCGGCGCGTTCGCGTGCGGGAGCCAGCTCACTCCCGTCGATGCGCGAGCACACCGCCGATCTGGGGCGCTCCGTCGTCGAGGTCCCCCAGGGGCGTGCGGCTGGGGCGGGACCAGGGCGAAAACCTGAATCGAGAGAAGGGTGGCTTGGGTGGCCAGCCCTCGCCCTCCCACCGGCTCCAGTCCGGGGTGAGCTCGAGGTCGGCGCAGAGCCTTTCCACCGCCTCGCGCAGAGGCATCTGGTCCAGGTCCCAGTACGCCTCGTCTTGCTCCAGGCGCTCCTCGAGGGCGTCGATCACGGCGCCCAGGGACTCATCGTCCTCGACCTCGCGCTCGGCCGCCTCGATGACGAGACGCTCGACCGTGTCGCGATGGGACTTGCTCCGCGCTTCGTCCTCGTCCGCCGCCTGTTTGCGCGCCTGGGCGCGCCGGGCTTCCACCTCGGCGGCTGCGCCGGCGCGCAAGGCGCGCAGGGCCTCGTCGGTGCGGGCGTGGAGGGCGAGGCTGAGGCGAACTGCGCGCGAGAGGCGCGCGAAGGTCTCGGCGGGATCGTCGCCGGGGACGGCCGCGCGGCGGGCGGAAGAGGTCGTGGGCGTCTCGGGTGTGTCCGCCGCGGCCGGCTCCGCGGGATCGGCTGCGGCGAGCGCCTGGTGGTGCAGGCCCCGCGCCAGGTCCATGCCGATCTCGGCCAGCTCCTCGATCATCCGCAAGCGCCACTCGGCGCGCAGAATCGCCGGATCCGGGGCTTCGGCGGTGGCGGCGTCGTCGAGCATACCTAGAAGTATGCAATATTGCATATTGCAAGTCAATGGAGTGGGAAACGCCAACAGACTTTGCGGAGGTCTGCCAGCATGGGCGTCCCCATCTGACGTTACTGGAATCCCACCGACCGCGTGGGGCGCCAACACCTCGCTCCTTCGCAATTCGAAAACCTCCAGGACGCCATGCGATTGCCCCCCGCCTGCCGCCTCGGGCCGCCCGGCCCGAAGCGGGCGCTTGCGGAGCGGTGGGAAGAGCGGGGGTGGCGGGCGTGGACATGGGCGCCTGGCGAGCGCACCGTTACGCCGAAGTCTCACCCGGTCACGCTGGCGCGTTGCGTCGGGAGGTGACTCTTAGCGGACCCTCAGAAGGTCCGCTTGCCGGAGGGCACTGGAACCTAAATCCGGTGCGTCGGCACATGACTCTAAGCGGACGTTGCGAGTGTCTGCTTTCGGGCCGGCGCTGGAACCTAAATCCTAATTCCCGAGAGGTGATTAGCTAAAAAACTCTATGATTTCAAGTGTTTTTTTGTTATCGTGGGTGTCTCGGAGACGCGTTCCATAGCCGCGCTATCCCATCCCATTCTCTCATAAAATTTCATGTTTTTTCATCGCCGGCGGCCTTCCCGCCGATGCATCTCAGGTTTTTCTCATTTTTATTCACATTGAGACCAAAGACATACCGGGCGTCTGAGGCGTTAACTGCGACATCGGCCACAATGTGAAGTCGACAAATTCCAGGAGCAAGCAATGGCGCCGACCTCAGGCACAATAAGCGCCCAATTGATGTCAGTAGCAGACGTCGTTATCCCGGACAGTAAACTGGCGCGAGACGTAACAGATTTCGTCAGGGGTATTGAGTCACCGTTACTGTTCAATCACTCCAGTCGAGTCTATTACTGGGGCGCACTCACGGGGAAGCGCCGCGGTCTTCGTTTCGATCCCGAGCTCCTCTATGTCGGCGCCATGTTCCACGATGTGGGTCTAACCGCTGAGCACGCCAGTCGAGATAAGCGCTTCGAGGTAGACAGCGCCAACGCCGCCCGCGACTTCCTCAAGGGCCACGGCATTGGCGAGCGCGATATTGAAACCGTCTGGACCGCGATCGCCCTGCACACGACACCCGGGGTTCCTCCGTACATGCATCCGGTCATCGCGCTCGTCACCGCGGGCGTCGAGATGGATGTGCTCGGCATTGCTTACTCAGAGTTCGCCGACGCTGAACGCAAAGCCGTCGTTCAGGAACACCCGCGCCCCGCACAGTTCAAGGAAGAGATAATCCAGGCCTTCTACGACGGTTTCGGCGCCAAACCCGACACGACCTTCGGCACCGTCAACGCCGATGTCCTTGCTGATAAGGACGGTTCCTTCCAACGCATGAACTTTTGCCAGGTGATCCGCGGTTCCGCCTGGCCCGGCTAGAGCCTGATTCAGCATTCGCATGTGTTCCATGCGAACGCATCAGGCTCCAGCAATCGTCTGCTTACACGTTTAGCACCCAAGGAGAATGCGGGATGTCAACAGAGAGGCGTTTCACTGGCGCCAACGGCGCGCCGGTCGCCGACAACACCAACATCATGACCGCCGGTCCGCGCGGCCCCGCGCTGTTGCAGGACCTCTGGCTGATCGAGAAGCTGGAGCATTTCGATCGCGAGGTGATCCCCGAGCGCCGCATGCACGCGAAGGGCTGGGGCGCACACGGCACGTTCACGGTCACGCACGACATCACACGCTTCACCAAGGCGAAGATCTTTTCCGAGATCGGCAAGCAGACCCCGATGTTCGCTCGCTTCTCGACCGTCGCCGGCGAGCGCGGCGCCGCCGACGCCGAACGCGACATCCGCGGCTTTGCGCTCAAATTCTACACCGAGGAAGGCAACTGGGACCTCGTTGGCAACAACACCCCGGTGTTCTTCTTTCGCGACCCGCTGCGGTTTCCCGACCTCAATCACGCAATCAAGCGCGACCCGCGCACCGGGCTGCGCAGCGCCGACAACAACTGGGACTTCTGGACGCTGCTGCCGGAGGCGCTGCACCAGGTCACGGTCGTGATGTCGGACCGCGGCATCCCCAAGAGCCTCCGGCATATGCACGGGTTCGGCAGCCACACCTATTCGATGATCAATGCGAAGAACCAACGCGTGTGGGTCAAGTTTCACTTTCGCACGCAGCAGGGCGTCCAGAACCTGACTGACGCCGAGGCCGACGCCCTTGTCGCCAAGGATCGCGAAAGCCATGGCCGCGACCTCCTCAAGGCGATCGACGCTGGCGACTTTCCGCGCTGGACGCTTTCCATCCAGGTGATGTCGGAGGCGCAGGCGAAGACCCATCGGCACAACCCGTTCGACGTGACGAAGGTGTGGCCAAAGGCCGAGTACCCGCTGATCGAGGTCGGGGTGATGGAACTGAATCGCTGGCCGGACAACTTTTTCGCCGAAGTCGAGCAGGCGGCGTTCGGGCCATCGAACTTCGTGCCCGGCATCAGCTATTCCCCGGACAAGATGCTGCAGGCGCGTCTGTTGTCTTACAACGACGCGGTCCGTTACCGCCTCGGCATCAACTTCTACTCGATCCCGGTCAACGCGCCGAAGTGCCCGTTCATGAGCTATCACCGGGACGGGGCGATGCGCGTCGATGGCAATCTCGGCGGAACCCTCACCTTCAATCCCAACAGCGAAGGGCTGTGGGACAATCAGCCCGAATTCGACGACCCGCCGCTGCCGATCGAGGGCGAAGCGAAGCATTATGACCATCGCCTCGACGACGACCATTGGGAGCAACCTGGCGCCCTGTTCCGCCTGATGTCGGCGGCGCAGCAACAGGTGCTGTTCGAGAATACGGCCCGGGCGATGGGCGACGCACGCCGCCACATCAAGGAGCGG
>DATHPX010000325.1:0-4303 GCA_035483335.1 Caulobacteraceae bacterium
GGCCAGGCCGCCTCGCGCCGCCGCCGTCGAAGACCGCGCTTGATCTGGAGCCGCCGGTGGCCACGCGACCGGCGGAGGTCCCGCCGCCGCCTCCGGTCGAGGCTCCCATGCCGCAACTCACCCTGCCGGCGACGGTGACACAGACCCTGGCCAATGGGCTACGTGTGATCGTCGCGCCGCGATCGGATCTGCCGCTCGCCACCGTCGTGCTGAGCTTCGCCGGCGGCTCACGCCTCGATCCGCGCGAACATCCGGGCCTGACCGAGCTCGTCGCCTCCCTGGCTCTGCGCGGGGCAGGCGGACGAAGCGGCCATGCGCTGGCCTCGGCCTTCGCCGGCCTTGGTCTCGAACTTACCGCTGATGTCGAGCGGGACTCCACGACGCTCGAGCTCACCGGGCTCTCGCCGTCCCTGCCACAGGGACTCGCCCTGCTGGCCGATGTAGCGCGCCGGCCAAGCTACGGCCCGGCCAAACTGGCCCGAGCAGCTCATGTCCGCACCGACGACGATGTGGACGCTCCCGAAGCTGACATCGCGGACGACGCGCTGGACGCCCTGGTCTTCCGCCGCGCCGCCGCAGAACCCGGCGCGACTGTGAAGCCGCCGCGTCCGCTTACCCGCGCCGATCTCGTCTGGCAGCACGAGCGCCTGTGGCGGCCGGACCAGGCGACACTGGTGATCACAGGCGCTGTGGACCCACAGGCGATCCTCCCGCAGGTCCAGGTGGCGTTTGGCGACTGGCGGAATCCTGCTTCGGCTCCCCCGGCCCCGCCTCCGGATGGGCGCGCGGCAAAAGCCCACGTGGTCGTCATCGACCGGCCGGACGCTGCCGTCGCAGAGGTCGCAGTGGGCGCACGCATCGGCACGGCCTCTGACGCCCAGCGGGCGGCGCTCGAGCTCGCCAACATGGCCCTGGGCGGCGGCGTCTCGTCGCGGCTCAGCCGCGAAATCCGCGTACGACGCGGCCTCAGCTATGACGTGAGCAGCGATCTCGACCTGGGTCGCGGAGGCGGCATGTTCTCAGCCCGCACGGAAACCCGCAACGCGAGCGCGCCAGAGGTCGCCGACCTGATCATCGAGCAACTCCAGCGCCTCGCCGCGGGCGAGATGACCTCTGACGAGCTGGCGGCGCGCAAGGCCGCCCTGATCGGGGACTATGCGCGCCGCACCGAAACCACCGACGACCTCGCCGAACTCATCGCTCAGCAGGCGGCGTATGGCGCGGGTCTCGATGCCCTGGCCGCCTATGCCGACCGCATCCGCGCCGCGACAGCCGCCCAGGTGCGCGCAGCCGCTGCGAGGCTCGCCGAACCTGGAGGCCTGAACGTGGTGATCGTCGGCGATGCAAAGCAGTTTCGCGACAAACTCGGGGCCCGCTTCCCTGACGCGAAGGTGCTCCAGGAGAGCCCTGGTCGCCCGCATGCCGGCGCGCCCAGCTGATCTGAGCGCCTACGCGCCTCATCGAAGCGTCAGCGCATCTCAGGTGAACCGCCGATGGTGATGATCGCCCGGGGACGCGACTATCGGTCACCCAGGCAGGATGAGCACCATGAGCGCGCGCGCGAACTCCGGCGATGGCTTGACCCGGCGAGGTGTCCTGGCGGCGGGATCAATCCTGCTCGTCATCCCGACTGCGGCCTCTGCCAGCCGAGCGGATCTCGAACGCGACGCCTCGGCGTCGCTTCAAAACCTTTACGCCCAGAGCTCAAAGGCCGCGGAACTTGGCTCCAAGGCGCGCGCGGTGCTGGTCTTCCCGGCTATCGTCAAGGCCGGCTTCATGGTCGGCGGTCAGAACGGCTCCGGCGTCCTGTTTAAAAACGGGCGCCCCATCGGCTACTATCGGCTCTCGGCGGGCAGCTTCGGCTTTCAGGCCGGCGCCCAGAAATTCAGCTACGCACTGTTCTTCATGACAGCGGATTCGCTCGCCTACCTCCAGAAGAGCCAGGGATGGGCGCTCGGGTCTGGCCCGAGCATCGTGGTCCTGGACAAGGGGAAGGCTGCGAGCATGACCACCACGACCCTCAGCCAGGCGGTCTACGCCATGCCCTACGGCCAGCACGGGCTGATGGGCGGCATAGGGCTCGAGGGCTCGAAGATCACGCCGATCAACCCAGACTGATCCTGCTTCTGACCGACGCAAATGGTTCCGGACGACGGGCTCCGCGGCCCCGGTTCAAGCCGCCGCCAGAACCGCGGCGGTGTGGCGGGCGATCATCGCTTCCTCGTCAGTGGGGACGACCCAGGCTTCGACGCGTGAGTCATCGCGGCTGATGCGTCCCGCGCCGCGGGCGTTGCGGCTGTCGTCCAGCTCCAGCCCGAGCCAGGCGCAGCCGGCCGCGATCTCGGCGCGGGTCTTCGCGTCGTTCTCCCCGATGCCGGCGGTGAAGACGAGCCCGTCCAGGCCGCCCAGGGCCGCAGCGAACGAGCCCACCTCCCGCACCACGCGATAGACGAAGAGAGCGATGGCCTCGGCTGCGGCGGCCTCATGAGAGGCGCGAAGGCTGCGCATGTCGGAGGAAATGCCCGACACGCCAAGGAGACCCGAGCGGCGGTAGACCAGATCCTCGACCTCGCGGACGCCCATCTTCCGCTCGTCCATGAGGTAGAGGATCACGCCCGGGTCGAGAGAGCCGCAGCGCGTCCCCATCAGCAAGCCGTCCGCCGTCGTGAAGCCCATGGTGGTTGCAATGCTGCGGCCGTTCTTCATCGCACACAGGCTCGCGCCGTTGCCGAGATGGGCGATGATCACGCGGCGGTCGGCAAGCTCCGGCGCGATCTCCTTCAGTCGACCCGCAACGTATTCGTAGGAAAGTCCGTGGAAGCCGTAGCGACGCACGCCCTCCTCCGCGAAATTGCGCGGCAGGCCGAAGAGCTCGGCGATCGCCGGCTGGGTGCGATGAAAGGCGGTGTCGAAGCAGGCGACCTGCGCGACATGCGGCGCCGCCTTGGCGATCGCCTCGATCGGGGCAAGGTTGAACGGCTGGTGCAAGGGGGCGAGCGGAACCAGCTTTTCGAGGGCGGCCATGACCGCGCTGTCGACCCGAACGGGGGCGGCGAAGTCCCTCCCCCCGTGCACAACCCTGTGGCCGACACCGGCGATTGCGGTCCCCTGGATCAGGCCCGCCGCAGTCTGCAGCACCTCGAGGGTGGCGGCGCGGATGTCGAGCTGGTCCGCCGGCCAGCTCCGTTCCGCCACAGTCTCTCCGTCGGGGCGAGCGACCTGCAGGCGCGGGGCAGTGCCGATCCCCTCGATACGCCCGCGGTAGCGGACGTCCTGCCGGGCGTCGGCCCCGTAGATCGCAAACTTCACGCTGGAAGAGCCAGCGTTCACGACGGCTATGCAGGCGTCGGCGGCCGGTTTCGCGGACGCGCGCGGCGACGACATGGACGCCTCCATCGACGAATGTCTTCCAACCCGCGAGAAACGGCCGGACCTCGCGGTCGTTCATGGCTAGCGACCTGCAGATCAGTATCGGCGCGCGAGATGGACCGGTTATCCGGTCGAACCCGGAGTTCCCGAGACGGGAGGCCTCGGACGCTGCGCGGGGAGGTCTGCGCTGCTCCTGTTCTACGGGAAACGCTGACTCTCTAGTCCGTTTCGCGATCTCCAAATTCAATCGGCGCCGCCACTTCGGCGCATCCGACCGACCCCTAGCTGGGGTGCTCACCTGATGCTGCCCTAGAGGGGCAGAGCTAGGCTTGGGCGCAGTCCCCGGCGCCACGACCCGCCGCCGGCGTGGCATTCGCGAGAGGCTCCGTCATGTTCGGTGACACGCCAGCACCTCCTCGAAGCCGGCGAATCGTCATGAAGTTTGCTGCGGCGGCCTTTGTCGCGATCTTGGCCGTGACGGGATGCTCCGGCCCGACCCGCATGGCTGCCCCGCCGGAAGCGGTCTCCGCCCGCGCTGAGCCCAGTGCGGGCGACGTCCGCTATGCCATCGCGAGCGATCCCTCCTCGTTCGCGGAAGCCAAGCGCGAATCCATTCGTCGAGAGCTGGCGTGGTGGGCGAGCAGCGGCCACACCGGCCCACTCCCGCCCGTCAGCTTCCTGGCGATCTCTGGCGGTGGCGACGACGGGGCGTTCGCGGCGGGTCTGCTGAACGGGTGGACCGCACACGGCGACCGGCCCGAGTTCAAGGCGGTGACGGGAATCAGCACCGGCGCCCTCATCGCGCCGTTCGCTTTTCTGGGGCCCCGCTACGACAGTGTTCTCAAGGCGCTCTATACGAACATCTCACAGCGAGACATCTTCCGGAGGCGTTTCGTCACGAGCGCTTTGCTCAACGATGCGCTCTCGGACACTG
>DATHPX010000326.1:0-16738 GCA_035483335.1 Caulobacteraceae bacterium
ACCCAGGAACTGCGCTACGGCGACAATGACCGCCTGGCCGCCCGCGTGGCCCAGATGATCGGGGCGGACCTGCTTGTCCTCCTCTCCGACGTCGACGGCCTCTACACCGCCGATCCTCGCAGCCATCCCGCCGCCGAGCACATCGCCCGCGTCGAGCAGATCGACCCCGCCGTTGTGGGAATGGCCGGCGGCGCCAACAGCCACGCCGGGGTGGGGACCGGCGGCATGGCGACCAAGATCGCCGCCGCCCAGATCGCCGCCGGCGCGGGCTGCCGCACGCTCATCGGCCTTGGGCGCCGTCGCTCGCCCCTGGGCGCGATCGAGGCGGGTGCGCGCCACACCCTCTTCGAGGCCTGGGCCTCCCCTGCGGCGGCCTACAAGGCCTGGATCGCCGGATCTCTGACGCCGCGGGGCGTCCTGGTCGCCGACCCCGGCGCCGCCGCGGCCCTGCGCGAAGGCAAGAGCCTGCTCGCTGCGGGCGTGAAGGCCGTCGAGGGGCGTTTTGGCAAGGGCGACGCCGTGGTGATCCGCGACCAGGACGGGCGCGACATCGGCCGGGGCCTCGCCCGCTACGACGCCGCCGACGCGCGCCGGATCGTCGGCCTGCGCTCGAGCGAGGTCGAAGCCGCCCTGGGCTACTGGGGCGGTCCGCTGGTCCATGCCGACGACCTCGCCCTGGCGCCCTCGCCGGTGGAACCGGCCTGAGCGACCGCGCCATGCATCGCGCCATCGCCGCCCGGCGGTCCCCGGCCGGCCGCCCCCTGGCCACGCGCACCCCCCTTCGGCTGGCGCCGGGACTGCGGGTGGGTCTGTACGGCGGCTCGTTCAACCCCGCGCACCTGGGTCACGCCCATGTGGCGGACTACGCCCGCCGCCGGCTTCACCTCGACCGGATCCTCTGGCTCGTCACGCCGGGCAATCCACTCAAGGACGAGGCGGAACTCGAGCCGCTGGCCGAGCGCATGGCGGAGGTCCGCGCGCTCGCGGGTTCGCGCGACAGCATCGTCACCGACCTCGAGCGCCGCGTCGGCTCCCGCTACACGGTGGACACCGTCCGCTGGCTCAAGGCGCGCTATCCCGGCGTGCGGTTTGTCTGGATCATGGGAGCGGACAACCTCGCCGGCTTCCACCGCTGGAAGGGCTGGGTCGACCTCATGCGCGAGATTCCCGTGGCGGTGGTCTCCAGGCCCGAGCTGGCCCTGAAGAGCCGCTTCGCCCCGGCGGTCCGGCGCTTCGCCTCCGCCCGCCTGCCGCTCGAAGCCGCCCCCCTGCTCCCCGATCAGGCGCCGCCCGCCTGGGTGTACATTCCCGCGCCGTTCCGTTTCGTCTCATCCACGGCCCTGCGGAAATCCCGCCTGAAAAACGGTCGCGCGCGTGCTATATGAGGGGAGGCGATTGCCGCCCTGTAAAAGGATGCCTGTCCTGGCCACCGAAACTTTGACCTCGTCGATTTCCGTTCGCCCCGCCTCAGAAGCCACGGACGCCAGACCTCTCGAGAAACTGATTCTCGACAGGCTCGACGACGAAAAGGCCCAGGACATCCTTCTCATCGACATGGCGGGCCAAAGCTCGATCGCCGATGGCCTGATCATCGCTTCGGGCCGCTCCCACCGTCACGTGGGCGCGATGGCCGACCACCTCCTGCGCGCGCTCAAGGACGCAGGCTATGGCAAGGCCCGGATCGAGGGCTTGCCCTCCTGCGACTGGGTGCTGATCGACGTGGGCGACGTGATCGTCCACCTGTTCCGACCCGAGGTGCGCAGCTTCTACAACATCGAGAAAATCTGGTCGGTAGACTCCGGCCACCGCACGGCGACGAACTGAGCCTCCAGATCGTTCTGCTCTGCGTCGGCCGGCTTGGGGGAGCGCCCGAAGCCAAACTCGCGCTCGACTGGGCCGCGCGGGCGAACGCGGCCGGTCGGGCCCTGGGCCTGGGGCCCGTGGAGATCGTCGAGGTCGAATCCCGCAAGCCGGGCAAGGCGGCCGAGGCCGAGGTCATCCTGGCGCGGATCGATCAAGGCGGCGTCCTGATCGCCTGCGACGAGCGCGGCCGCGCCCTGGCCTCGCGCGCCTTCGCCGACAGTCTGGCGCGCCTGAGGGACGAGGGGATCCGGCGCGCGACCTTCGTCATCGGGGGCGCCGACGGCCTCGACGCGCAGGTCCTGAGCCAGGCGCGCGAACGGCTCGCCTTCGGTCCACAGACCTGGCCGCACGCCCTGGTCAGGGCCATGCTCGCCGAGCAGGTCTATCGCGCGACGACCATCCTGGCCGGCTCGCCCTATCACCGCGACTGATCGCGGCGCCCCTGTTCAATGGACCGCATGTGTAGGATGGTGGAGTGGGGGCGCGCCACATTCCCGGCGCCCCGTTCAGGCATGGCGTTGGTCATGAAGAAATACATGCTGATCGGCGTGTCGGCCTTCGTGCTGGGCGCCGGAACCATGGCCTACGTCAGTCAGCAGGCTGCGGCTCAGTCTGAATCGGCGTCCACCGACTATCACATGCTCCGGCTTTACGGTGACGTGCTGGAGTCGATCGTCGACCGTGACTACGTCACGCCGGTCGATAACAAAAAACTGATCGTGGCATCGCTCAAGGGCATGCTGACGTCGCTGGATCCGCACTCCGACTACCTCACTCCCGAAGACTACGCGGAGATGCAGGACCAGACCCGGGGCGAATATGGCGGCCTGGGCATCGAGATCTCCAGCGAAGACGGCGTGGTCAAGGTGATCTCGCCGATCGACGGCACGCCCGCCGCGCGCGCTGGGCTCAAGCCCGGCGACTACATCACCGCGGTCAACGGCCAGAGCATCCTTGGCCTGTCGGTCAACGACGCGGTCAAGCAGATGCGCGGCAAGATCGGCGAGCCGGTGACCCTGACCATCGCCCGGGACAAGACGGACCCGTTCGACGTCAAGCTCGTGCGCGAAGAGATCGTGCCCAAGTCGGTGACCTACCGGATGGAGGGCGACTACGGATACGTCCGGCTCTCGAGTTTCACCGAGCGCGCGACCGAGGACACCAAGGCCGCGATCGACGCCCTGAAGGCCAAGGACCCGCACATGAAGGGCCTCGTCTTCGACCTGCGGAACAATCCCGGCGGCCTGCTCGATCAGGCGGTGGGCGTGGGCGGCCTCTTCCTCGATGGGGGCGAGATCGTCTCCCAGCGCGGGCGCGATCCCCACGACATCGAGCGCTACAACGCCAAGCCCGGGGTGAAGCTGGGCGGCATGCCTGTCGTCGTGCTGATCAACAGTGGAACGGCCTCCGCCGCCGAGATCGTCGCCGGGGCGCTCCAGGATCGCCACCGCGCCGAGATCGTCGGCCTCACCAGCTTCGGCAAGGGGTCGGTCCAGACCGTGATTCCGATCCGCGGCGGGCTCGACGGCGCGGTGAAGATCACCACGGCTCGCTACTTCACGCCCTCCGGCCGCTCGATCCAGCGCACCGGCATCCAGCCTGACCTTGAGGTGGCTGCGAGCCGCGAGCAGGCCCAGGAGGTCGCCGACGAGGCCTTCCAGTTCAGCGAGGCGAGCTTCCAGAACGCCTTGAGCAGCGACGAGGGCAAGGCGCGGGTCGGCCCGCATGAGCCTGCCGAGGAGCCGCCGACCAGCTTCGACGAGAAGAAGGGCGACTTCCAACTCGCGCGCGCGCTCGATGTCCTCAAATATGGCTCGGTGGCCAACACGCCCAAGATGGAAAAGCCCAAGGCGACGTTGGCGGCGGCGGTCGCCCTTCACGCCGGCAAGGGCCAGGTGGTGAAGCCGGGAGCAACCGCGCCGAGCCCCGCTGAAAAGCCGAACTGACTTGGCCAAGGCCAGGGCGGAGATCAGGGGCGAGACGTTCGATCCTCCCGCTCCCGAGGCGCTCGCGCGCTATCGGCCGAACGTGGGCGTTGTCCTGGTCAATGGCGACGGCCAGCTCTGGCTTGGGCGTCGCAGCGACTCGCCCGGACCGCGGAACTGGCAGTTCCCGCAGGGCGGAGTCGACAGGGGGGAGGACCTTCTGGCCGCCGCGCTGCGCGAGTTGCACGAGGAGACCGGGGCGAAATCGGCGACGCCCATCGGGCAGACCCGGGAGTGGATGGCCTACGCCTTCCCCGCGTCCCATCGCCGAAGCCGCGGCTCCGAGCGTTGGATCGGACAGAAGCAGATATGGTTCGCCCTGCGGTTCACCGGCGAGGACGCCGAGTTCGATCTTGCGGCGCACAACACCCCGGAGTTCGACGCCTGGCGCTGGGTCGAGCCGCAAGACGTGCTTCCCCACGTCGTGGAGTTCAAGCAGGCGACCTACGAGCGGGTGCTGGAGGCCTTCCGTCCCCTGATCACTGCATCACTTGGCGCCATTTGACGCGCTGCGGCATTCGGCGCGTGCCGTAGAGCCCGCATCAGTGTAGCTTTCCAGGCTGCCCCAAAGCTTCCCTGGGGCCAGGAGGACCTGTGTCCGAGTGAAACGACCGATCGTCATGGCGCACGGCGCCTTCTGTGGGGGCTGGGCTTTCAGGCGTTTTCGACGCCCGTTCGAGGCCGCCGGCCACAAGGTGACCGCGCCGGACCTGCCCGGACACGAGGATCTCCCGCACCGCCAGCCGGTGGCCGGTCTTTCCATGGCCGACTATGCTCAAGCTCTTGCCAGGGTAATCGCCGCGCAGGAGAGCCCGCCGGTCGTCATCGGCCACTCGCTCGGTGGCCTGGTGGCCCAGCTCGCCGCCGCGCGCGCGCCGGTGTCCGGCCTCATCCTTCTCGCCCCGTCCGCGCCCTGGGGCGTCGCCGCCTCGAGCCCCGAAGAGGCCGCTTCGGCGATGAGCCTGTACGTCCTGGGCCCGTTGTGGCCGATGACCGCGGTGGATCCCTCCAAGGATCTGGCGCGGCGCTACCTCGTCGATCGCCTGCCGCGCGAAGGCCGGCGGTGGGTCTATGAGCGGTTGCGGCCGGAGAGCGGCCGGGCCCTCTTCGAGACCCTCAACTGGTGGCTGGACCCGTTCGCCACCACGCTCGTGCCGCCGCACAGCATCCGCGCGCCCGTCCTGGGGATCGCCGGCGGCGCCGACGCCATCCATCCGGTGGCGACCGTACAGGCCACCGTGAGCCGGCTCGGCGGGAGCCTGATCGTCGCCAAGGGTGCGAGCCACTGGCTTCCTGGCGAGCCCGGCTGGGAAGATGTCGCCGACGAGTGCCTGGACTGGATCGAGGGCCTCGAGACGCGCGCCGCCGCCTGACCCTGCGCGGTCAGGGTCGCCAGTTCAGCTCGATGTTCACGCCGTTGAGGTCGCGCACGAACACCTGGCGCGTGGCCGATCCGGGGACGTCAGTGAGCCGATAGGCGATCCCCGCTTCGTCGAGGCGGCGGACCACGCCCTCCAGATCGTCGATACGGAAGGCGAAGTGGTCGAGCGCGGCGTCCGCGGAGGGTCCCTTGGGCTCGGCGAGCTCAACCAGGTGAACCACGGCCGTATCGCCGGCATAGAGCCACGCACCCCCAAAGGAGAAGGGCGGGCGCCAGCCTTCGGTCAGGCCGAGCACGTCACGGAAGAACCGCTTGGTCTCCTCGAGGCGCGCCGTGCCGATGTTGATGTGGTCGATCCCCCGGATGGCCATCAGGCGTTCCTCCGTCAGTTCAACGACGCCGCTGCAGCGCGAGGCGAATGAGGCCGAAGGCCGCGATCGCCGCCCAGGCGACCTCGACCAGCAAGGCCGAAAGGTTGAACGCCCGCAACAGCGAAACGATGATCAGCCCCGACCCGGCGAGGTTCATCACCAGTGACAGGGCGCGCGTGGGATCCAGCCGGCGCGCCTGCGCCCCGGCATAGGCGGCGAGGATCAGGCTTACGCCGACCAGTCCGCACAGGTCCCACGCGCTCACCCGCAGGCGTCGGGTCTCAGCTCGCCGGGTGGTTCGAGTAGATCAGGGTGGAGCTGTCGCCGGCGCGGCTCTGGGGCGAATTGTCCGCCTTGCGCGTGGTCGTCAGCACGAGCGCCTCGTTCCTGCCGTTGGCCGTATGCTCCCACGAGCGGACGATGTACTCGCTGCCCTCTTCGGTGTGCTTGTAGTTGCTCGCCAGGGTCCAGTCGTGGCCGAACACCGCCCAGTTGTGCAGGGCCGTCACGAGTTCCTTGGCCGGCTCATCAGGGTTCACCTGGTGCACGATCTGGACCTGGCAGTCGTTCGGGTTCGAACCGGGCGGAAGCAGGGTGAACTGGAAGTTGGCGCCTTTGAGGACCCAGTTGTCGCCGGTCTTACGGAACTTGTCAGCCTTGGCGTACTTGCTGAGGTCCTTGTCGCCAGCGGTCGCGGCCGGGATGCAGACGTCCTGGAGGACCTGGAGCAGGGCGATCGCCGCAGGATCGGTCGGAGGCGCCGGCGGAGCGGCGGGCGCCTCGGCCGGAACCGGGGCTGGCGCGGGCGTCGCGCCGGGAGGCGCGTTCCCGGGCACGGTGGGAGCCGGCGACGCGGCGGGCGCTGCCGGCTGCGGGGCCGCCGCGGCGGGCGCCGCCGGGGCTTCGGGCGGGGTTTGCGCCATGGCGAGAGGAGCCAGGCTGGCGGCCGCCATCAGGCTGGCGAGGGCAAGGCGCATCTTCGGTATTCTTCCCTAGTCGTCTGGTCAGCGCGGAACACGCCAGTGCGAGCGCCCGCGCGTGTGTTGTCTAGCTCATCCGCCGCCGCCGTCGAGGGCAAACAGCGTCAGAGATTAACCTCGTCGGCCTTTTCGGCGAGAATTGTCAGTCCCAGGGGCGTGACGTCGGCAAATCCGCCGTGAACCTCGAATACACGCTGCGCGCCGTCGTTATGCACGTGCACCCGCCCCTCCTTGAGGGTGGTCATGAATGGCGCATGGCCAGCCAGGACGCCGAAGTCACCTTCGGCGCCCGGGGCGTCGACCCGATCCACCTCGCCGCTGAAGAGTTCCTTCTGCGGCGAGACGAGGGCGAAGTGGAGTTTCTCGGCCATCAGGCCTCCGCCGCCATCCGCTCGGCCTTGGCGACCGCTTCGTCGATGCCGCCGACCAGGCGGAAGGCGCTCTCGGGAAGGTGGTCGTATTCGCCATCGCAGACCGCCTTGAAGGAGCGGATCGTCTCTTCCAGGGACACGAACACGCCGGGCTGGTTGGTGAAGGCCTCGGCCACGTGCAGCGGCTGAGACAGGAACTGGCTGATCTTGCGGGCGCGCGCGACCACCAGCTTGTCCTCTTCCGACAGCTCGTCCATGCCCAGGATCGCGATGATGTCCTTCAGCGCCTTGTACTGCTGCAGGATCGCCTGGACACGGCGGGCGACGTTGTAGTGCTCCTCGCCGATCACCAGCGGGTCGAGGATCCGCGAAGTGGAGTCGAGCGGGTCCACCGCCGGAAAGATGCCCTGCGCCGCAATGTCGCGGCTCAGCATGGTGGTCGCGTCGAGGTGGGCGAACGAGGTCGCCGGCGCCGGGTCGGTCGGGTCGTCGGCCGGCACGTAGATGGCTTGCACCGAGGTGATCGAGCCCTTGTTGGTGGAGGTGATGCGCTCCTGCAGGCCGCCCATCTCGGTGGCCAGGGTCGGCTGATAGCCCACGGCCGAGGGGATGCGGCCCAGCAGGGCGGACACTTCCGAGCCGGCCTGGGTGAAGCGGAAGATGTTGTCGATGAAGAGGAGCACGTCCTTGCCCTCTTCGTCCCGGAAGTACTCGGCCTGGGCGAGACCGGTGAGGGCGACGCGGGCGCGGGCGCCCGGCGGCTCGTTCATCTGGCCGTACACGAGGGCGCAGCGCGAGCCTTCCGTGGAGCCGTTGTTGTGCTTGGGATCCACGTTGACTTTGGACTCGATCATCTCGTGGTAGAGGTCGTTGCCCTCGCGGGTTCGCTCGCCCACGCCCGCCAGCACCGAGTAGCCGCCGTAGGCCTTGGCGATGTTGTTGATCAGCTCCTGCATGGTCACCGTCTTGCCCACGCCGGCGCCGCCGAACAGGCCGATCTTGCCGCCCTTGGTGTAGGGGCAGAGCAGGTCGACGACCTTGATGCCGGTGACGAGGATCTCGGCCGAGGTGGTCTGGTCGGCGAAGGAGGGGGCGTCGCGGTGGATCGAGGCCTTGCGGTTGTACGGGATCGGGCCGGCTTCATCGACCGGCTCGCCGATGACGTTCATGATCCGGCCAAGGCAGCCGGGGCCAACCGGCACGGTGATCGGGCCGCCGCTGTCGACCACGGGGTGACCGCGGGTCAGGCCCTCGGTGGTGTCCATCGCGATGGTGCGCACGGTGTTCTCGCCCAGGTGCTGGGCGACCTCGAGCACGAGGCGGAACGGCGCGCCGGTGCGCTGGTCGGTGTTGGTCGTCTCCAGCGCATTGAGGATGTGCGGCAGGTGGCCGTCGAACTCGACGTCCACGACGGCGCCGATCACCTGGACGATGCGGCCGGTCGCGACCCCGGCGGGGAGCGCCGGATCGGCCTTGGCGGCGGAGGCGGGAGCGGTTTCGGTCATGGTCATGGCAAGGTCTTCCTAAGGCTGTCAGAGCGCCTCGGCGCCGGAGATGATCTCGATCAGCTCCTTGGTAATCTGCGCCTGACGCGTGCGGTTCTTGATCAGGGTGAGCTTGGCGATGAGCTCGCCGGCGTTGCGGGTGGCGTTGTCCATCGCGGCCATCTGAGCCGCGAAGAAGCCAGCCTGGTTCTCCAGCAGGGCCACGAGGACCTGGGTGGTGATATTGCGGGGCAAGAGCGTCTCGAGGATCGCCGACTCCTCGGGTTCGTACTCATAGGCCGCGCCCTTCAGATCGATCGTGGGCGCGCCGCCCGACACCTGCGCGGGGACGAGCTGCTTGATCGTGGGGGTCTGGGTCACCACCGACACGAAGTGGTTGTAGATCAGCGTGACGACGTCGGCGTGGCCGTCCTCGAAGCGCCGGATCACCAGGTCGGCCACCTCCTGCGCCTTCTCGAAGCTTGGCGCGGCGCCCGCCTCCACCGAAGCGACCATACGATCGCCGAGGATCCGGCGGAGCTGATCGCGCGCCTTGCGGCCGACCGTGATGACGCTCACCTCGCGGCCTTCGGCGGTGCGGGCGGCGATGTGGTCGCGCGCCATGCGTACAATCCCGGAGTTGAAGCCGCCGGCGAGACCGCGATCGGCTGTGGCGACGATCACGAGTTCGCGGCGGGTCGAGCCCGTCCCCGCCAGCAAGGCCGGCGCCCCGGCGCCGGAGACGCCCGCGGCGAGGTTGGCGATCACCGAGGCCATGCGCTGGGCGTAGGGCCGGGCGTTTTCTGCCGCCTCGCGGGCGCGGCGCAGCTTCGAGGCCGCCACCATCTGCAGCGCCTTGGTGATCTTCTGCGTCGCGGCCACGCTGGCGATGCGGCTGCGGATTTCCTTTAGGCTGGCCATGTCCGGCTAGAGGCTTTCCTAGAGGCGCGCGTCAGGCGAAGCTCGAGGCGACCGCCTCGACGACCTTCTTCAGCTCTTCTTCGACCTGGGTCGACAGGGCCTGGCTGGTGCGGATGGCCTCCAGGATACCGCCCGCGCCGCCGCGAAGCCGACCCAGCAACTCGCTCTGGAACGCCTGCACCTGGTTCACCGGCACCCGGTCGAGATAGCCGCGCGTGCCCGCGTAGAGCACGGCGACCTGCTCCTCGGCCTGAAGCGGCGCATACTGCGGCTGCTTCAGCAGCTCGGTCAGCCGCTCGCCGCGCGCCAGAAGGCGCTGGGTGGAGACGTCGAGGTCCGAACCGAACTTCGAGAACGCCGCCAGTTCCCGAAACTGCGCCAGGTCGCCCTTGAGCGGGCCGACCGCTGTCTTCATTGCCTTGATCTGGGCCGACGAGCCCACGCGCGAGACCGAGATGCCAACGTTCATCGCCGGTCGGATGCCCTGATAGAACAGGTCCGTCTCGAGGAAGATCTGGCCGTCGGTGATCGAGATCACGTTGGTGGGGATGTAGGCCGACACGTCGTTGGCCTGGGTCTCGATGATCGGCAGGGCCGTCAGCGAGCCGGCGCCGAAGTCTTCATTCAGCTTCGCGGCGCGCTCGAGCAGGCGCGAGTGCAGATAGAAGACGTCGCCTGGATAGGCCTCGCGGCCCGGCGGACGGCGCAGCAGGAGGCTCATCTGGCGATAGGCGACGGCCTGCTTGGAGAGGTCGTCATAGATGATGAGCGCGTGCATGCCGTTGTCGCGGAACCACTCGCCCATGGCGCAGCCGGCGAAGGGCGCCAGGAACTGCAGCGGAGCGGGCTCCGAGGCCGTGGCGCTGACGACGATGGTGTAGTCGAGGGCGCCGCGTTCCTCGAGGTTCTTCACGATCTGGGCGACCGTTGAGCGCTTCTGACCGATCGCGACGTAGATGCAGTAGAGCTTCTTGGTCTCGTCGTCGCCGGCGTTAATCTGCTTCTGGTTGAGGATTGCGTCGATGGCCAGGGCCGTCTTGCCGGTCTGCCGGTCGCCGATGATCAGCTCGCGCTGGCCCCGGCCGATCGGCACCAGCGAATCGACGATCTTCAGACCGGTCTGCACCGGCTCGTGCACCGACTTGCGCGGGATGATGCCCGGCGCCTTGACGTCCACGCGGCGACGCTCGGCGACGTTCTGGATGGGACCCTTGCCGTCGATCGGCTCACCCAGCGGGTTCACCACGCGACCCAGGAGGCCCTTGCCGACCGGGACGTCCACGATCTCGCTGAGACGACGGACCTCGTCGCCTTCTGAGATCTCGGCGTCCGAGCCGAAGATCACGACGCCCACGTTGTCGCGCTCGAGGTTGAGGGCCATGCCCTTCACCCCGGCGGAGGGGAACTCGACCAGCTCGCCGGCCTGCACCTGGTCGAGGCCGAACACGCGGGCGATGCCGTCGCCCACCGACAGCACCTGGCCGACGTCGGAGACGTCCGCTTCGACGCCGAAGTTGGCGATCTGGGACTTGAGAATATCGGAGATTTCGGCGGCGCGGATGTCCATGGGTCGGGTGTCTTCTTAAGCTCTCTTCAGGGCGTATTTCAGGGAATCGAGCCTCGATTTGAGCGAGGCGTCATAGAGGCGCGAGCCGACGCGGACCTTCACGCCGCCGAGGATGGCGGGGTCGATCCGGGCCTCGATCTCCGGGTCCTTGCCGATGGCCTGGCGAAGGGCGGACTTGAGGGCGGCGGTCTGAGCGTCGGTGAGCGGAAGGGCGGTGGTCACCTGGGCCGACACGAGGCCCCGGCGCTCGGCGGCCAGGCGCTGGAAGGCGGCGACGATCTGGGTCAGGGCGTTCGTGCGGCGATTGGCCGCCAGAAGCCCGAGAAACTTGGCGGTGAGGGCCTGGACGCCGGCGCGCTCTGCGACCGCGGCGAGACCCTTGCCCTTCTCCTCGGCTGAGAACCGCGGCGAAACCAAAAGCCGTCGCAGATCAGGACTCTGGCGCAGGAGTTCGGTGAGACCCTTCAGGTCCGCCTCGACGGGCTCGAGCGCACGGCCTTCGACTGCAAGCTCGAAGAGCGCCTGCGCGTACCGCGCGCCCACATCCGTCGCCCTGGAGTCGTCAGCCACGTGAAGTTCCGTCCGGTGTCATTTGCAACGCCCGGCCGAGGAAACCCAGCCAGGCGGGAAGGCCTTGATCGCGCTCGAAAAATCGGGGCGTTCGGAGCGTCTCGGCAGTCCCCTCGCCGAAGGCCGCGGGCCTGATACCATGTGAACCTGAGCCCCGCAACCAAGGCCGCGGCGCCGTTTGTTGCGGGTCCGAAAGGGTGTCGGCGCGCTTGATCTTCGCCGCTCGGATGGCGGAGGAACGGACGGAACGATCTGACTGCGCAGGGAGAACCCGATGAGCGACGTTGCAGGGTCCATCGACCCGACCCGCACTCAATTCGACGCCTTCAAGGCGCTGCCGCGCGACACGCCGATCCATATGCTCAATCTGATCCGGCTGAAGCCTCTCGCCGATTACCCCGAAGGTCATCCCAATCACGGCCGGGGAATGAGCGGGCTCGATGCGTACCGCGAATACGGCCGGACCAGCGCCGAGGTCTTCGCGCGGGTCGGGGGGCGGCAGGTCTGGGCTGGACAGCCGGAGACCGTCGTCACCGGACCGCTCGACGAGCGATGGGACCTCGCCTTCATCGCCGAGTATCCGAACGCCGGCGCCTTCCTGGCGATGGTCACCGATCCGGGGTACCGCGAACACGTCAAGCACCGCACCGCGGGGGTGGCGGACAGCCGGTTGATCCGGCTGGCCCCTGTGACCCCGGGCGCCGGCTTCGGCGAATAGGGTCGAATCGGACTTCCGCGCTCAGGCCCTGAAGCGGATCAGGCCCAGGGCGTTGCGAACGGGAAGGACGTCGAAGCCGGCCTCGGCAACCGCGTCCGTCGCCGCCTGCAGAAGCTGCGGCGTGCAGCCAAAGGCGCTGGGCGTCTCGCTCACGTCGTGGGTGTAGAAGATCAACCAGGAACGCGGCGTGGCGGCCTCCCGCGCGATCGCCCGGATACGCTCGGCGTCCGTGGACCCCGAATAGATGCTGATCGCGCGAAGGCCACCGAGGTCGGCGACGCTGTGGTTCACGCCGGCGGAGGTCGTGCGACAGGCGGCGAAACGATCCTGCATGAAAAGCTTCGTGCGCAGGTCGATGTCGCCGAACGGGAAGGCGAAGGTGGTCATGCGCACATCGCCGAGCGTCTCACGGACGAAGGCGGCGTTGGCCGCCAACTCGCCTTCCAGGCGTTTGCGGCCAAGATCCGGGACATGAACATGGGAAGCGGTATGACAGCCGATCTCGTGGCCGTAGTCGGACAGGCGCACGATGTCGCCCCGGTCGTAATAGTCGATCCCGTCCTCGGTGAGCCCCTGGAACCGGGCGCTCAGATAGTATGTCCCCCGGAATCCGCGCCCTTCGAGGATCTCGGCTCCCCGGGTGGCGGCGGACTTAGGGAAATCGTCAAAGGTGAAGCTGGCGATCGGCCGGGTATTGACCATCCGGACCGTCCGCGGGCTCACCGCCGAAGCGGAGACGCGCCGGGCAAGGTTGCGCAACCTGGTCTGAAGGGCGGCGGCCATGCTGGTCAGGCGACGGCCACGACCGTGGGCGCCACGGCGGACGCCTTGTCGACGATGGCGACGAGGTCGTGGTCAGGCAGGTCGGCGAGGCCAGGCGAGGTCAGGGTATCGGCCTCGCCCGAGGCGGAGAAGCGCATCTCGTCCAAGACCTGCTGGGCGGACTGGTTGCGACCGGAAAAGCGGTAGGTGACCGTGACGTTCGGCCGGCCGGCCTTGGCCGCCTTTTCGGCCAGCCAACCGAAGAAGGCGTGATCCACCTTCTTGTGCTGGACACGGCAGCTCATGAAGAAATTGCCGACGTGGAAGGTCTTTGGATCGACCATCGCAAAGCCGATCACGCCGTAATCGCCGAAACGGTCGGAGCAGGAGAGTACGAAACCCACGTTCTCTGACTTGCCAGCGGCCAGAGCCTCGACCTCCTCGCGCGAAGAGGACCGGCCGGCATAGTTGAGCTGGTTCGTTCTTTGCGAGAGTTCGAACACGCGGGCGATGTTGGCGTCGGTGATCCTATCGATCGTCAGGATCAGCCGGCATGACCTGAGGAACTCGACAAAACCGCCGCCGGACTGCTCGAAGGCGGAGTCGCGCTCTTCCTCGACCTTGTACATCGAGCGGCGGTTGCGGGCCTCCTCCGTCACCGGCGCGTCGAGTTCGGGAAGCCCGAGCAGCTCGCCGATGACCTCATCAGAGACCACCCGCACGTCCTGGTGCGCCGATTCCACCTCGGCCCGCTCGAACGGCTGGTCGTCGATGAAAAGGAAGCTGTTCTTGTGGATGTTGAGCCGGGTGGCGATGCGGTCGATCGACTCGCTCTTCGGGCGCCAGGCGATCTGGGGCGCCAGAAAATAGTCGGCGAGACCGAAGTGCGCGAGCGCCGCCATGGCGTCGTCGGTATTGTTCTTGCTGGCGATGGAGTGAAGGATTCCGCGACCGTCGAGCTCCTTGATCGCCGCAACGGCCAGCGGATTGAGCTCCAGCTTCTCCAGCCCGTCCTCGATGAGCGTCCCGCGCCAGAGCGTGTTGTCGAGGTCCCAGACCACGCACTTCACCTTCGCAGCCGGTTTCGTCGCGGAGGCCGGCTCGGAGCCAGCCACGGCGGCGGGGTTTGCGTCAGGAGCGGCCCCGTCCGCCCAGCGGACGAATTGGAGCTGGGTAAAGACGAATTCATCGCCTGCTGGCGGCGAGACCGGTTCGACCTGGAACAACAGGGGACCGCCCAGATCCACCAGGGCGGCGATCTCGGCGGCGTCCACCGTCAGGCGGTTGTAGCCAGGCTGGACGGTCAGGTGCCGCTGAAAGTATCGGCCCGTGGAGACTTCAGGCTTGACGGTGAGGGTGAAGACCGTCTCGCCCGGGGCTTCGCTGACACACTCCATGAGGAAGGCGTCGAAATCGGCCGAACCGCCGTCGGAGATGCGGGTCTTGACGCGGTTCCAGCCGATCGCCGCGACATCACGCGCCCGGTAGGGGGCCGGGACCGCGCCGATCGCTCCGGCGACGAGATCGTCCGCTACGGCAAGGACGCGCGCGCGGCCCGCCGGCAGGGCCCTGGCTCGGCCGGAGGCTTCGAGCTTACCCCACTGGCGGAATGCGACACGCAATCCCCGCACATCAGGCGCGGCGCTCGTCCTCACCGCCTCGAGGCCCCGGTCGAACCGCCGGCACTTGAGGTCGCGCCGCGGCGTGTAGAACGCGCATGTCGAGTAACATGAGGGCATTACGCACTCTGTGCAGTGTTCTCCCCAAACAAGAGCAGATTCACCGGCGATTGAGCGCCCAGTTTCGAGCACTTGCTGCAAGATCTGTGGATCCAGCTCGAACTGAGCTGTACGGGTTTCACCGATAACGGTCTGCCGCATGCTCGGATCGTCCTCGCTGCTCAATCCGGACGGCGCGAACAGTAGAATTTCTACCGATCATCCAGCACCAGCCGCGAATTTATATATCCTCCGCCCGGTCCTGCGGCAAGCGTGAGACGCCGTATGGCGCCGGTTCGGCCACAACGCGCCTGAGGTGTTTTCGGTCCCCGGGAACCTTCGCCACGAACCGGACATTCGAGCCTCGGCCGCCCCTCAGATCAGGAGATTTCGTGATGACGCAGTCCGCCGCCAAAGCCGGCACGAGCGACAAACCGTTCCTGAGCGACGTGATCAGCCTGAGGGAGCGGGCCCGCAAGAGCCTCGAGGACGGGGCGGTGACGGGCACGTATCGCGGGGATCCGAAGAAGACGGTTGAAATCCTGCAATCGGTCCTGGCGACGGAGATCGTCTGCGTCCTGCGCTACACGATGCATTCAGTCGCCGCGACCGGCATCTCCAGCGAGGGCCCGAGGGCCGAGTTCCTCCAGCACGCCAAGGAGGAGCAGGAGCACATGATGGCGGTCGCCGAGCGCATCAACCAGCTCGGAGGCGAACCAAACTTCGATCCGGAAGGCCTCGCCTCCCGATCGGCTTCTCAGTACGGCGCCGGCGGCAACCTGGTGGAAATGATCCGGGAGAACCTGATCGCCGAACGGATCGCGATCGAACACTACCAGGAACTGACCCGCTATTTCGGCGACGACGATCCCACCACCCGGCGGATGCTCGAGTGGATCCTGTCCGTGGAGGAGGAGCACGCTAACGACATGCACGACCTGCTCGTCGCCCATGAGGGACGCCCACCGCTCAAAAGGTGAAAAAATCGCTTCCGCGGCGCCGCGCCCAGTTGCCAGACAGGGCGTCTTCGTTATGAGAGGCGCGCCTTGGGGGCAGCCCTCCGCTTCCTAGATAAGGACCCATGAAAGATCCGCTGAAGACCGGCTTCGCCGATCGCCTGACCGCGCAGGCTGACGCGAAAAAGGCGATGCTTGCCAAATTCAAACCCAAGCCCACGGTTCAGGCCGAGACGTTCGAGAGCCGGGAGGAGATCCGGCAGCGCGAACTCGAGACTGTCCGCGCGGCCCGGGCCGAGGCCAAGGAACAGGCTCGCCTCGCCGCGGAAGCCAAGCGACTCTCGGAACTCGAGATGAAGCGGGGCGAGCGCAAGCAACGCAAGGCTACGACCAAGGCCGAGCAACGCGCCGCCCGCGAGGCCAAGGCCGCCGCGCGCCGCACGATCATGCGCACCAGTTCCTAGAACGAACCCTGTTCAGACGGAACCGTCTGAACTGGCGATCTGCTCTGTATATTAGAGCGCGAGCCCGATCGAGGCGCGCGCTCGCTTCAGTGCGCCACGTCGAGGCGGCTGATCACCTTCTCCCGAGCCCAATGGCTGGAGATATTGTTGCGGAAATAGCGTGGCCGCTCTTCCAGGGCCTCGGTCTCGAGCCACAGGCGCTTGAGGTGGCGGATCTTGCCCGAGCTCCGATCGTCCGTATACGGAGCGCGCCCGTGCAGCACGTGATAGTTGTTGATGAACTGCATGTCGCCGGGCCGAAAGTCCATGAAGACGCTGTAGGCGCCGCTTTCGGCGCGGTCGCGCATCCAGTCGAGGGCCTCGAGCGCCTTGGCGGTGAGCCTCGGCGCGTCCGCATGTCGTTGCGAGGCGCGGATGTAGGCGCCGATGAGCCGCACGAAGAGCCGGCCGCCGCACTCGGTGAAGACCGGGACTTCGTACCAGCCGCGAGCGCCGGGGGCATGTTCGCCGCGCATGTCGTAGGGTTGGGGCTTGTAGAGCTCCTCGGCGAGATCCGGGCGCTCGCGCACGAGATCGTTGTGCAGGGCGACCGAATTGCAGACCGCCGACGCGCCCCCGCTGGCCCCG
>DATHPX010000327.1:0-19926 GCA_035483335.1 Caulobacteraceae bacterium
TTCACACGCAGCGTCCGGTCGAAGAAGTAGTTTTTCGAGGCGATCTCGAAGGCGTCGTTCGTCTCAGGCTGGAAGACCGGCGGAATGACCAGCTGGCCATAGCTGCCGTTCACGCCGCCGGGCTTGTAGCCGCGCGAATAGCTGGCGTAGACCATGTTGCTCGGCGTGAGCTGGTCATCCGCCTCGATACGCCAGGTCGGGGTGCTGGTGTTCGACGTGTGGAGGACGGTATTGCCGCCACTCTGCGTGAACTCGGAAAAGTTGAAGCTGTTGTCGCGGAAGTAGTCCCAGTTCCCCCGAACGCCGCCGGTGATGCTGATGGTGTCGGTGACGTGATAGGTCGCCTGGCCGAACACCGATCCCGAACGGTGGAGCACGTGTGAGACGTTGCCGTAGGCGAGATTCGACGGATAGGGCGGGCTGGTGATGTCCGGCGGGATCGTCAGGTCCTCCGGGGTGGGCGGTGTGGTTCCTTCGTATTCGACCACGAACTGCTTGCTGTTCTGCGCCGAACCGAACAAGCCGGCGATCCAGTCGACCTTGCCGCCCGGCTTGGACAGGAAGTCCAGTTCCTCGGTGTAGTTGTGCACGTGGGTGTTCCACGCCGCCACGTCGTCATAGGCGCCCAGCATCGCGAACGTACTGCGCGAAGAGTCTTCCTGCTGGACGTGGTCGAGACCCTGATAGGCGGTCACCGACTTGATGGTGAACCACGGCAGGTCCCACTGGAGGTTCAGGTGATAGAGCTGGGTCGTCAGTTTGAAGAGGCCCGGATAGTCCTGATAGACCTCCCAGGGACTGGGCGCCGGATCGTTGATGTTCTTCTGCGCGTCACCGTGCTGGTCGGCGTGGTAGACCTGGGCCGTCAGGGTCGCCTGGAAGTTGCTCACCGGCTCCCACAGCAGGGCCATTTTCAGGCTCTCGTCGTGGGCGTCGTCGAGCTGGAAGTTCGGCAGGGCCAGGTCGTTGGTGAAGCCGGTGTGGTCGTACTTCTGGCCCGAGATGCGCAGGGCCAGGGTGTCGCCGATCGGGATGTTCACCTCCGCCCGTTCCCGGTAGAGGTTGTAGTTGCCGAAGCTGGCGTCGCCCGACCCGCTGAACACGCCCAGCTGAGGCTGGTTGCTGTTGATCAGGATCGCCCCGCCAGTGGAGCTCTGGCCATACAGGGCCCCCTGGGGTCCGCGCAGCACCTCGATGTCGTGCACGTCGAACAGGGTCTGGTCGAGCGAGATGCTGTTGGCGATGTAGACGCCGTCCACGAACAGCGACACGCCCGGGACAGTCGTCAGACTGTTCTCCGGCGTCTCCGAGCCGATGCCGCGGATCGCCACCAGGTTCTCGAAGCCGGACGCCTTGGTGATTTCCAGGCTGGGCACCTCGGCGCTCAGGCTGGCAAGCTTGGTGGTGAAGGTTTGTTCGAGCTGCTTCTCCGAGACTGCGCTGATCGCGTCGGGCGTCTTCTGGATGTCGGTCGAGCGCCGCTCGGCGGTGACCACGATCTCCCCGACCGTGCCGACGGAGGAAGACTCGGAGGCGGAAGCCGCGGCGCCATTTGCGGCTGGAGCACTGGACGCCGCCGCGCCCGTCGCCTGGGCAAGGGCGGTCCCCGACGCCGCGAGCCCCATCAGAAGGGCGCACGACGAGATCATGAGAGAACGCCGGTTGTGGCGGGTGTTAGCGGACATCAAGCCCCCTCGTTGATGGTCTGACGATTGGTCGAGTCAGAAGCTAGGGGGCGATCCTGAAAGGCGGCGGGTGTCCGGTCACCTGTGAAGGTGCGTCACGCGAGCAGCCTTGGATCAGTAGCCTAAATCCTGAGCCATCCATTCCTTGTTTGCCACATTTAGCGGCGTTTTGTCAGATCACGTCAAGAGCAGACGCACCCACGCATTGGTGATGTCGCCGTCCGTAGACGGGACAAAACACCACAGTTGCTTAAAAGATACAGGAGCGGAACGCTCGATCAGCCTCAAATTACCTGAAGGCTGGAAAACTATCGTTACGCGGGACGCAATCCACGCCGGAAATAGTATGCAGTCCGTGCGGAAAGCCTGGCCCGCGCGCACGCAAGCGCGCGTGAGCCTCGCGCGCGGAGCTGCGATGGCCTCGCTGCTGGGTCAGACCGTCTGAGCCTGCTTGCCCCAGACCTCGCGCGCCTTCTCGTAGACCCCCTGGTCGAACGAATACTCGACGGTGTTCCCGTCGGGATCCTTGATGAAGCAGACATAGCCAATCTGCTTGGGCATCTGCACTGGGCCGAGGCCCAGGCAGCCCACGGCCTTGGCCTTGGCTGCAATTTCGTCGACGGCTTCCTTCGACGAGGCCTCGATGCCGATGTGGGCGAAAGGACCCATGGGGTGATGCGGCGCCGGGGAGAAGGGGTCGTGGCCCTCGAAGAACTGCCCGAGGACCAGGATGAACGGCGATTCGGCCTGAGTGGGATCGCCCAGCCAGGCGTTCTTGCCCGCCTTGTCCTCGCCCTTGTTCAGGAGGCGCAGGTGAGTGAAGGCCTCGTACCAGGCGATAGAGGCTTCGATGTCCTTCACCGCCAGGGCGATGTGAGTCCAGGTGGTCCGCTTCGGGCGGGTCGCGTAGTTGATCTCGCCGGACATGGATCGCCTCCTTAGGTAACTAAGGACCGTACATCCGCCCAGCGCGCCGGACTTGCCCGCAGGCGCACGAGAAATTGGCCTCTCGCGGCCACCCGCCTCACGACGCAGGTCTGAGGTCGGGAAAGGAGCCCCGATGGTAGAGCAGGGGCGTCTCGTGCGGGGCGCGGTGCGTGCGCACCCCCCGGCCAATCACCACCACGTGGTCGCCCGCCGGATGGATCGCCTGCACCTGGCAGTCCACAAAGATGGGAGCCGCCTTCAGTTGCGGCGCTCCGCCCTCACATGCCTCCCAGTCGAGGTCCGCGAAACGGTCGCTCTCGGGATTGCGGGCGAAATGCAGCGCAAGCTCCCGCCCCCCCTCAGCGGGAAGGATGTTGACGCCGAACACCCCGCACGCCTCCACCGGACCACGTAGCGGATTGGCGTTGTCCAGGCAGATCAGCAGTAGGGGCGGGTCGAGCGAGACCGAGCAGAACGCGTTGATCGTCGAGCCCAGCGGCGCGCGGCCGCCCCAGCTGGTGACCACGGTCACGCCGGTCGGAAAATAGCCCATGGCGGCGCGCCATTCGGCGGCCGTCGGCGCCCCTGCCGGGGCTGCGGTCAGATCACTGGCCATGGGGTGCGGTTCGGAAGTCCGGTGCGGGCGATGACGGCGCGGCCCGCCTCGCGGGCGGCGGCCAGCAGCGCATCTTCGTCGAACAAGGTCGCCCGGCCGGCGTCGAGCACCTGGACCCCGTCGATCCAGACGCTGTGCACGCCGCGCGAGGTCGCGCTGAAGGCGAGTTGCTCGACGACGTCGAACAACGGACCGCCCCACTCGGCCAGATGGGTGTCGTGCAGGACGATGTCCGCCTTCTTGCCGGCTTCGAGCGAGCCGATCCGATTGGAAAGGCCCATGGCCGCGGCGCCCTTGAGGGTCGCCATCTCGAGCACGCTCGTGGCCGGCATCAGGAACTGATCGGCCCGGGCGTCGCGGAACAGGCTCGCCATCAGGCGCCCGGAGCTGAGGATGTCGGCGGAGATGCCGTCGGTGCCCAAGGTGAGGTTGACCCCTGCGTCCAGCATCTCGGGGAACAGGCCCAGCTTGGAGACTCCGAATCCACCCTGCAGGGCGGCGTGCGGACAGTGCACCGCCCCGGCGCCGGAGCCGACGAGGATGTCGAACTCGCTCTGGTCGATATTGGCCAGGTGGGTGAGCATCACGCGGTGGCCCATCGCGCCGATGTCGGCGAGGTGTTCCAGCGGACGGCGGTTGTACCGCGCCAGGAACCATTCGGGATCGGAGGCGCGCGGGCTCATGTGGGCCGATACGCGGATGTCCTTGTCGTCGGCGATGGCCTTGGCGGCCCGCCATATATCGTCGGAATTGGTCGAGTGGCCGACCAGAAGGGGCCACGCGGCAAGGCGCGCCTTTCCGCCGGCGTCGGGATAGCGCTCCACCTCCGATTCCAGGATCGCGATGCCCTCACGCGAGAGGGCCGCCTGGTCGGCGGAGGGATCGTAGGCGCGGCCCTCGACCCACTGTCCGACGCGGCCGCGGATGCCGGTCTCAGCGAGACCTTCCACCACCGCGTCGAGCTGCAGGATGGTGCCGGCCTCGACGAAGCAGGTCGTCCCGCCCTGGATCATCGCCAGGGCGGCGCACTGGGCGGCGAGGCGCTCGTCCTGCGCGTTCTGCGCCCTGAAGATCGGGATCACCCAGCGCTGCAGCTTGTCGCCCCAGCTGTCCCCCGGCGCGCCGCGCGCGAAGCCGCGGGTCAGGGGATCGCCGGTGATGTGGATGTGAGCGTCGATGAAGCCGGGCGTGGCGACGAAGCGGCCGGCCTCCATCGTCCGCTTGGCGTGCACGCGGGCCTCGAGGTCGCCGCGCTTGCCCACCGCGGCGATCTTGTCGCCGGCGAGCGCGATGGCTCCGTCCTCGATGACGCGGCGCTCGCCGTCCATTGTGATCACCGTCGCGCCGGAGATCAGGAGGTCGGCCTCGATCGTCTCGGGCGCCTCCGCGGCGAGGGTGTGGGAAGACGTCATTCAGCAGGGCTCCGGAGAGGGGCGGCGGCGACCTTCATCACCGGCGGGCGCAGGAACAGGGTCGCGATCAGCAGGCCGACCGCGACCAGGGCGCACAGCACGAACATGCCGGTGAAGCTGCCCAGGGTGTCGCGAGCCCAGCCGCCGAACGCCGGCCCAAGGGCCGCCGAGGTGGAGATCAGGCACATGATGGAGAAGAGCTCGAGGTTAGCCTTGCGGCCGAAGTACCTCAGCAGGAGGACCGTCGAGCAGATGAACGAGAGGCCGAAGCCCAGGCCCACGCCCAGGACATAGACCCACATCAGCAACCAGCTGTGGGCCTCGGCGAGGCCCCACATCCCCAGCGCCAGGGCGGCCATGGAGACGGCCATCAGCGCCTTGGTGGAGATGCGCTCGGCCAGGATGCCGCCGACGATGGTGATGCCGGCGCCGAAGAGCTGCTCGAGGCTGAGCATCTCGGCCGCCGAGGTGGCGCTGACCCCATGCTCGATCAGATGCTGCACGGCGAAGCCGTGCGCTGTGGTGTTGATCAGCAGATAGGTCGTGTACCCGCCGACGATCACATAGAACTGGGTCGTGCCCAAGGCGTGTCGCACTGTCCAGTCGCGCAGTCCCTCGATCATCTCCGGCAGGCTCGACTGTTCGGGCGCTTCGGTGTCGTGGGCCGCCTTGTCCTCACGCCGACCAGGCGTGGTGAACACCGCGTAGGCGCCGGCGCTCGCCGCCATCGCTGCGAAGACCCACCAGAACGGGCGCCAGCCATGGGTCAGAGTATTGACCCATACATAGAGCATCGGGCCGACGACCCCGCCCAGAGCCCCAAGCGTGAAATAGACGCCCAGGATCGTCGATCGGCGCTCGGCGAACAGGTCGGTCAGGACGTGGGTCCCCGGCACGGTGCTCACGAGCGCGAAGGAGAGCCCCACCAGGAGGGTCGCGAAGAGGTAGATCCATACCGAGTGGGTGACCGCCAGCAGGGCGAAGCCGGCGGTCATCGTCAGCCCGCCCACCAGCATGGTGCCGTTGACGCCGATCCTGCGGACCAGCGCCGCTGAGATCAGGCTCGCCAGGCCGCAGGCGAGGCCGAGCAGGGTGTAACCCCACCCCGCCTGCTGCCAGTCCCAGTGCAGCTCGGCCACCATCTTGGGCAGCACCACCCCCAGCGAGGAGAACGCCCCGGCCGAGACGACGAAGAAGATCAGGCTCAGCGACGAGAAGGGAATCCAGCGGGAGAGGGTGGCGCTGCGCAAGGAAGGCCTACTCGCGGGTATAGTTGTCGGGGATCTTCGGATCGGGGCCGGCCTTGCCCCACAAAACGATTTCGTTGCCCCACGGATCGCGGAAGGCGTGGTTGTAGCCGTTGAATTCCTTCCAGTAGTGGTCGCGCCACAGCTCCGTCGCGCCGCGGTCGACCGCCTTCTGCAGGATTTCCTCATAGGACTGGCCATCGCCGACCAGGATCCACACGCGCGCCTTGCGCCCGTCGGAGGCGAGGGTGCGCGGCTCGACGCCCTTGGGGTCGGGATGCGGGCGCGCATTCTCGGCCTTGAAAATCCCCAGGTGCAGATTGCCGATCTGGCTCTCGGAGCCATCGGAATTAAGGAAGTTGCCGCCAGGGACCATGCGGTGAAAGACGCCGTAGGGGCGGTCGTCATCGCGCCAGCCGAACACTTCGGCGTAGAACTTTCCGGCGGCAGCCGGATCGTCGGAGGCCAGGTCGACGAAAATCAGCGTGTTGGGTGTCGTAGTCATCGAATTTCCTTGAACGTTTTTCCTGTGGCCCTCAGGCGGCGTATTCGGCGCGCTTGGGGGTGAAGACGTCGAGATTGAGCACCGCCTCGTCGCCGACGACCTCGCCCCAGTGCCGGGCGTTGGGCGGGATCACCAGCAGGCCGCCAGGCCCCAGCCGGGTGACGCTGTCGCCGATGTGGAAGTCGATCACGCCGGCCAGGATGTAGACGATCTGCTCGTGCGGGTGGTCGTGTGGGCGCGGCTCGTGGCCGGGCTGCAGGCGATTGAGCGACACCGTGGCGCCCTCGCCCGAGAAGGCCTTTCGCTCCACGCCCTCGCGCACCCGCTCCCAGGGCGTTGCGTTCCAGTCGATCGAATGCAGGTCCATCGCTTCGGCTCCGTATGCTTCAGGCCGCCCCGTAGCCGCCGCCGCCGGGAGTCTCCAGCACGACGACGTCTCCGGGCTGCATCATCATTTTCTTGCCCTCGGAAACGGGCTTGCCGTTCACCAGAAAGCGACCTGCCGCCCCGGGATCACCCCCGCCCAGGCCGTCGGGCCCGCGGTCGAGCCGGCTGGGCACGGCGTTGAGCAGCCAGGGCTCGTTCGTGCGCATGTGGAAGCCGATCACCTGGCCGTCGCCACCCGTCGTGCGACCCTTGCCCCCTGAGCCGAGGCGAAGCTCGCGCTTGTCGAACACGATCGGCATGGCCGCCTCGAGGATCTCCACCGGCACGGCCGCCACCCCGGTGGGGTAGCAGGTGGCGCTGGGTCCGGACTTGGTCAGTCGCGCGCCCATGCCGCCGGAATAGTTGAACATCGAGGAGGTGAAGGCCTGCCCGGTGGCGTGCTTGCCCTGGATCTGCACGGTCCACACCGCGCCCGAGCCCTCGGCGAGGACGCGGTCGGGGATCACCTGGTGAAGGGCCTTGAGGATCGGCATGGGCACGAACATGCCCACCACGTGCCGCGCATTCAGCGGCGAGGGGTACTCGGCATTGACGATGCAGCCCTTGGGCGCCTTCACCTTGATCGGCGCGAGGGAGCCGTAGTTGTTCGGTTGCTCGGGATTGAGGCAGCTGCGCACGGCGAAGGTCGAATAGGCGTGGGTGTAGTTCATCACCACGTTGATGCCCATCGGGCTCGCCCCCGAGCTGCCCTCGAAGTCGATGGTCACCTCGCCCGCTTGGTTATCGATGTGCACCGCGGTCTTGAGGGTGATGACGTCGCCGCCCGGGACGTCGAAGCGGCTCTCGCCGTGCCATACGCCTGACGGCAGGGCGCGGATCGCGTCGCGGGTCGCCTTCTCGGAGCGGCTGATGATCTCGTCGGCCAGCTCCTCGATGTCCTCGAGGCCATTGCGCTCGCACAGGGCGTTCAGCCGCTCGCCGCCCGCGCGGCCGCTGGACACCTGGGCGGAGAGGTCGCCGAACACCTCGTCGGGCGTGCGCACGTTGCGCCGGATCATGGTGTGCAGGGTCTCGTTCGGCTTGCCCGCCTCGTAGAACTTCAGCGGCGGGATCCAGAGGCCCTCTTCGTGGATGTCCCGCGCGCCCGCGCCGATGCCATAGCCGCTGATGTCGGTGTGGTGGATGGTCGAGCCGATGAAGCCGATCAGCCGCTCGCCGCGGAAGATCGGGCACATCACGGTGATGTCAAAGAAGTGACCGGCCGACATCCACGGATCGTTGGTGATCACGATGTCGCCGGGAACCAGCTTGCCCTTGTACAGCTTGGCCAGGGTCTCGCCGGCGGCGGCCAGGGAGTTGATGTGGCCGGGCGTGCCGGTGTTCGCCTGGGCGACCATGCGGCCGCGGGCGTCGAACAGGCCGCTGGCCAGGTCGCCCGCCTCGCGCACGACCGGGCTGAAGGCGATGCGCTGCAGCGCCTTGGCCTGCTCGCTGACGATGCTGATCAGGTTCGACCAGAGGATCTCGAGTTCGATTCCGTCCAACATCACGAATTCCTCGTCGCGGTAATGCAGCCCATCGCGTCCATGACGCCGGTCCAGCCCGGGGGCAGGACGACGGTGGTCTCGCGCTCCTCGATCAGGGCGGGGCCCTGGATGGCCTGGCCGGCGGCCAGAGCCTTGCGGTCGTACAGCTTCGCCTTGCCGGCGGCGACCCACAGGGAAACGTCGCGCTCGCCCTTGGGCTCGGCGGGCGCTCCGCTGCGGGCGGGGGCGGCGTGGACGACGTTATCGGGTCCTCGCGCTGTAAGGCGCCAGCTCACCACCTCCACCGGCACGTGCGAGGGATTGACCCCGTACTGGGCGAAGTAGGCCGCCTCGAACGCCTTGCGGATCCGCTCGGGATCGCGATGGCGACGGGGATCTTCCACGAGCGTGATCCCCACCTCGTTCTGCTGGCCCGCATAGCGCAGGTCCGCACCCACGGCCCAGACGATCTTGTCTTCGGTGACGCCGGCCTCGGTCAGACCTTCGAGCCCTTCGGCCGTCATTTCGCCCAGCAACCGGTCGACCTGGTCCCAGTCGAGGCTGCTCAGGCCCGAAAGCGCGCTGCGCACGAGGTCGAGGCGGACGGGCGTGACCAGCGATCCGAAGGCGGAGAGGACGCTCGCCTGCGGCGGGAAGATCACCGCCGTGCTCTGCAGCAGCTCGCCCACGGCGCAGGCGTGCACCGGCCCCGCGCCGCCGAAGGCCAGCAGCGGCAGGCCGCGGTGATCCACGCCCCGGTCCGTGGCGTGGGCGCGGGTGGCGCCGGCCATGGCCTCGGCCACGATCCGGAAGATACCCGCCGCCGTGGCCGCCCGGTCGGCGCCCAGCCGCCCGGCGAGGCGGTCGACGGCCGCCTCGGCCGCTGGCTTGTCCAGCCGCATGTCGCCGCCCAGGAAGTTGTCGGCGTCCAGGAAGCCCAGGACCAGATCCGCGTCGGTCACCGTCGGGTCCTGGCCGCCGCGGCCATAGCAGGCGGGCCCGGGCTCGGAGCCGGCGCTGCGTGGGCCGACCTTGAGCAGGCCCAGATTGTCCACCGAGGCGATAGAGCCACCGCCCGCGCCGATCTCGATCATGTCGATCGAAGGGATGGTGAGGGGCATGCCGCTGCCCTCGGCGAAGCGGTACTTGCGGTCGACCTCCAGGGTCCCGGTCACCAGGGGCCGGCGGTTCTCGATCAGGCAGGCCTTGGCCGTGGTGCCGCCCATGTCGAAAGACATCAGCCGGTCGAGGCCGAGGCGCTCGGCGAAATAGGCCGCCGCCAGCGCGCCCGCGGCCGGACCGCTCTCGATCATCCGCACAGGATTGCGGCCGGCGACATCGGCGCCGATCACCCCGCCGCTGGAGAGCATGATCAGGGGCTGGTTGGCGACGCCGGCCTTCTCCAGGCCGATCTTCAGGCCCCTCAGGTACGGCTCGGTGATCGGGGTGGTGTAGGCGTTGATCGCTGTGGTGGACGCGCGAGGATATTCGCGGATCTGCGGCGCCACGGTGGAGGACAGGGAAAGATAGATCTCCGGCGCTTCCTCGCGCAGCACCTGGGCGATCGCCTGCTCGTTGGCGCCATTGCGGAAGGCGTTGATCAGGCAGATCGCCGCGGCGACGACGCCCTCGGCCTTCAGCTTCGCGGCCAGTTCGCGGATCTGCTTCGGGTCGATCGTCTGCAGGATCTGGCCGTCGGCGAGGACGCGCTCGTCGACCTCGAAAGTCAGTTCGCGTGGGATCAGCGGATCTGCGAACTCGATCTGCGGATCGTACATCTCGTAACGGTGCTCGTTGCGGATCGAGAGCACGTCGCGGAAGCCGCGGGTGATGATCAGGGCCGTTGTCTTGCCCTTGCGCTCGATCAGGGCGTTGGTGACCACGGTGGTGGCGTGCACGACCACCCCGTCGACGGACGAGGGCTGGGCGCCGGCCTTCTTCAGCACGAGGTCAGCCGCCCGGAAGAAGCCTTCCAGCAGATCGCCGTGGGTGGTCAGGGTCTTGTCCACCACGACGGAGCCGTCGGAGGACCGCAGGACGGCGTCGGTGAAGGTTCCGCCGATGTCGACGGCAAGCGAAAGAGACACTGGCGGCTAGACCCCCTGAGATCCGAGGCTGCGCGAGGCCTGCGCAGCGGCGGTGGTTACAAGATCGATCTGGGCGGCCGAGGGCTCGGCCGGGATGAACTGGCTGGCGCCCACCAGGGCGATCGCCCCGCGCGAGACGTTGCGGTGGTCGAAGACCGGCACGGCCAGGGCGTTGACCCCGATCTGGACGGCGTCGACGGCGGTGGCCCAGCCCTGGCGGCGAACCTGGTCAACCGCACGGCGAACCTGGTCGGGTTGGTCCAGGGTGTGCGGCGTCCAGCGGCGCAGCGGGCGCGTGAGCGCCAGGTCGAGCAGATGGGCGGGTCCGAAGGCGAGGGCGACGAGGCCGTGGGCGGAGGCGTGCAGGTCCAGCCTGGAGCCCGGCCGCACGCCGAAGTCGATCACGCTGGCGCCCTGGATCATCTCCAGCACGATCACCTCGTCGCCGACGATGGCGGAGGCGGTGACGGCCAGGCCGCTCGCTTCGCGCAGCTGGGCCATCTGGGGACGGATGGCGCGGATCACGTCGAAACGCTCCCGCGCCTGCTCGCCCAGGGTGAGGACACGAATGCCCACCTCGTAACCGTCCGAGCGCGGGTCCTGGGTGGCGTAGCCGCGCTGGACCAGGGCCCGCAGGTGGCGATGCGCGCGGGCCTTGGAGATCCCCAGCGCCTTTGCGACCTCGGTGACCCCCCTGGGGTGCCGCGCCTCCGCCAGCAGCTCGAGCAGACGCAGCACGAGGTCGACCGACTCGAGGTCGGAGGGCGCAGGCGGGGGAAGGGCCTCGGCGAGATTCATCAGGGCCAAAGAGTTCGTTCCGCTGAATGAAACAGTGGTTCGGATAACGGAATGGTTCACGCCAGGGCAGGTCCTGTCAAGCGATCCACGACACGTTTTGGCGATTGTTGACGGCCGCCCCTCAGGCCCCTAGCGCCAGCCCCAGACGGCGATGGCGGAGAGAGCAATGGCGTTGCGCGAAAAGGTGCGGTCCGGCCGGCCGGTGATCGGTGTGTTCATCAAGACCGCCTCGCATCAGGTCGTGGAGCTGATCGGCCGGACTGGCCTCGACTTCGCGATCGTGGACGCCGAGCACGCGCCGTTCGACCTGCTGACCCTCGATCGGATGGCCGTGGCGGCGCGGGCCTCGGACCTTCCTCTGCTCGTCCGGCCCGCCGGGTCCGACGCCGCCTTCGTCGGCCAGGTCCTCGACATGGGCTATTCGGGCGTCGTCGCCCCGCACGTGGACAGCGCCCACGCCGCCAGAGCCCTGGCCGACGCCGCCCGGTTCGACCGTGGGCGCCGTGGATTTTCGCCCTCGACCCGCGCCGGCGGCTACGGCGCGCCGGACGCCCGCGCCTATCGCGAGGGCGCCGACCGCGAGACCAGCCTCTGGTGCCAGATCGAGGACGCCTCGGCCCTGCCGCGCCTGGACGAGATCGCCGCCGTGGACGAGATCGACTGCCTGTTCCTCGGCCGCGCCGACCTCGCCCTCTCGCTCGGCGTGGACTCCCAGTCCGACCCCAAGGTCGTCGAGGCTGTGCGCGCGACCGCCGAGGCCGGGCGTCGCGCCGGGCAGACCGCCGGGATCTTCGTCGGCTCTCCCCAGGAGATCGCACCGCTCGCAGAGCTGGGGATCAGCGTCTTCGTCTGCGGCTCCGACCAAAGCTGGCTGCTTGCCCAGGGCCGCGCGACTCGCAGCGCGTTTGAGGCGACGATCACCCAGGAGTGAGGGTCAGGCCGCCTCGCCGTCGCCCTCTCCGCCGATCCCCAAACTCGCTTTGCGATAGTCCCGCGGCGAGACGCCGTACTGCTCCTTGAACGCGCGGCTGAAGTGCGCCGAGCCGTTGAAGCCCCAGCGAAAGCAGATCTCCGAGATCGAGAGGCTGGCGCAGATCGGGCTGGAGAGGTCCAGGCGGCAGCGCTCCAGCCGTCGGGTGCGCAGATAGCCGGAAAAGCTCAGGCCGGCGGCGGCGAACAGCTTCTGCAGCGACCTGGGCGAGACGCCGTCAGCGGCGGAGACCCGCTCGAGGCTGAGCTCCGGCTCAGGCAGCAAGGTCTCGATCGTCTGGCAGACGCGGTGGAAGTGCGCCGCGCGCGCGGCCTCGGCGCCGCCGATCGAGGCCGGGGATTCCTCCGCCGCCAGGTTGGCGACGAGGAACTCCGTGAGGGCCAGCTCCACCGGCCGCAGCTGTTCGGAAGTGAGATGCGGCAGGGCCTCGGCCGTCGCCTTCAGCAAACCTGAGAAGACGTGGCCGAGTCCCGAGGTCCCTGCGAACCGCCCAAGCCTCAGTGACAGCGGCGCGACCAGGCGGTGGTCGAGCGCAACCCGCGGGGCGCTGATGAACAGCAGGCGGAATCGGGTCGTCAGCCTTAGCGCCGCCTGCATCCCGGTGGGGCCGTAGACGATGTCCCCGACGCTCAGCTTCGTGGTCTTTGGCCCGTCGACAAAGGTCGCCTCTCCCTCCAGAAGCACGACCAGCCAGACGGCCGCCGGCTGGTTCGGATTGCGGCCGGAGATCTCCTGCGGCGTCGCCGACATCACGGCGAAATCCATGCCCAGCGGCGAACTCAGGCAGGCGACGGACGCCTCGAACGGCTCGGCCGCCGGCGCCTCGGGCAGGGGCAATCGCAGGCGCGCCATCACCTCGCGCCAGGCCTGACCAGCCTCGTCGTGCGGCAGGCCCTCGGTTGAGAACCGCCAGGCGCGGTCCTCGCGCGCGGTCCCCGCAAGGGTGATCTCAGTTGGCGTAGGCGTCTGGCGCAGCTGCAGGTCTCTGTCTGGCGACGTCCATCTCGCGCGGACGTGCGCGACGATGCTAGGCCTGCGCGCGTCGCCGGTCACGCCGGACAGGGAGACGCGCCATGGCCTACGACTCCATCGAAGTGACGCCCCTCACCGCGCGCATCGGCGCCGAGATCGGCGGCGTGGACCTGCGCAGCCCCACCAACCGGCAGGTCGACGAGATTGGGCGAGCCCTGATCGACAATCAGGTGATCTTCTTTCGCGACCAGCCGATGGAGCCGGCGCACCTCAGCGCTTTGGGCCGATCCTTCGGAGAGCTGGCGTTCCACTCGGCGGTGCCGGGGCTCCCGGACCATCCGGAACTGGTCGCAATCCACGCCGACAAGGACTCCAAGTTCATAGCCGGCGAGGACTGGCACTCCGACCTCACCTGCGACGAAGCGCCGCCGTTGGGGAGCATCCTCTACCTGCACACCGTCCCCCCGGTGGGCGGCGACACCCTCTTTTCGAGCATGTACGCGGCCTATGACGCCCTCTCGCCGCGGATGAAGGCCTATCTCGAAGGGCTAACGGCGGTGCACGACGCCGACCACGTCTACCGGCCGCTCTTCCCCGACGTCGACCGCCGCTATCCCTGCAACGTCCACCCGGTGATCCGCACCCACCCGGTGAGCGGACGCAAGGGGATCTTCGTCAACGCCTCCTACGTCCTGCGCATTGTCGAACTGCCCCCGGAAGAAAGCGACGCGGTGCTACGCTTCCTCTACCGCCACTGCGCCAACCCCAACTTCCAGGTCCGCTTCCAGTGGCGCGCCCATTCGGTCGCCTTCTGGGACAACCGCTGTACCCAGCACATGGCCGTCTGGGACTACTTCCCCCACACCCGCTCCGGCTGGCGCGCCACCATCGCGGGGGACCGGCCGTTCTGAAGGGGTCCCGGGGCGCGGACGTCCTCGTCCGCCCATTCCGGTTTGTCGATCCGCGTCGTCTGCAAAAGAACGAAAGAGCGGACGAGGACGTCCGCGTTGCGGGCTCTCTCCCGCGCGTGACCTCGGCCCCTGGCGGCCCTATCTTGCCAGGCCATGACCGACACGATCGAAGCCCCCCAGACCCTGGACGAGATTCCGCGCGCTCCGACCCAGGATGGGCCGGCTGTGCGGCTCTACATCGTGGACGGCTCGGGCTTCATCTTCCGGGCCTTCCACGCCCTGCCCCCGCTGACGCGCAAGTCCGACGGCCTGCCCGTCGGGGCGGTGCAGGGCTTCTGCAACATGCTCTGGAAGCTGCTGGTGGACATGAAGGCCGCGCCCGACGCGCCGACCCACCTGGCGGTGGTGTTCGACCACTCGGAGTCGACTTTCCGCAACCAGATCTATGCGGCCTACAAGGCCCATCGCCCGCCACCGCCGCCCGACCTGGTTCCCCAGTTCCCCCTGGTGCGCGAGGCGACCCGGGCCTTCGGCGTGCCGTGCCTGGAGCTCCCAGGTTACGAGGCGGACGACATCATCGCCGCCTATGCCTGCCATGTGCGCGACCAGGGCGGGGAGGTGGTCATCGTCTCCTCAGACAAGGACCTGATGCAGCTGGTGGGCGATCGGGTGTCGATGCTCGACACCATGAAGAACCTCCGCATCGGCATCCCCGAGGTGATCGAGAAGTTCGGCGTCCCGCCGGACAAGGTCGTGGACGTCCAGGCCCTGTGCGGGGATCCGGTGGACAACGTCCCGGGCGCGCCGGGCATCGGGGTGAAGACCGCCTCGGCCCTGATCAACGAGTACGGCGATCTCGAGAGCCTCCTGGCCCGCGCCGAGGAGATCAAACAGCAGAAGCGCCGTGAGACCCTGATCGAGTTTGCCGACCAGATCCGCCTCTCGCGCGAACTGGTGAAACTGGATTGCGAAACCCCTCTGCCCGAGGCGCTCGACCGCCTGGAAGTCGGGCCGCCGGAGCCGGCCGTGCTGGGCGAATTCCTCACGACCATGGAGTTCCGCTCACTGGCGCGGCGCGTGGGCGAGGCCGCCGGCCACAAGGCGCCCGAACCCGCGCCCGCCCCTCCGGCGACTGCGGAGATGCCCCCGGTCGACACCGACGCCTATGCCTGCGTGCGCGACCTCGCGACCCTGGACGCCTGGATCGCCCGCGCGGCCGCAGCGGGGATCGTCGCCTTCGACACGGAGACCGATGATCTTTCGTCCGCCAACTCCGACCTCTGCGGCGTCTCCCTTGCGGTCGCGCCCGGCGAGGCCTGCTACATCCCGGTCGGCCACCGCGCCGAGGACGGGTTGGAGCTTGAGGTCGCCGCCGACCTCGCCCAGATCCCGCTCGAGGACGTCATCGGACGCCTCAAGCCCCTGCTGGAAGACCCCGCGGTCCTCAAGGTCGGCCAGAACGCCAAGTACGACATGGCCGTCCTCTCCCGCTACGGGATCCAGGTGGGCCCGATCGAAGACACCATGCTGATCTCCTACGTGCTGGAGGCAGGCCTGCACGGCCACGGCATGGACGAGTTGTCCAAGCTCTGGCTCGGCCACGAGCCGATCAACTTCAAGCAGGTGGCCGGGACCGGAAAAGCTCAGAAGAGCTTCAGGCACGTGACCCTGGCGTCGGCGACCTGCTACGCGGCCGAGGACGCGGACGTCACCCTGCGGCTGTGGCTGACCCTTAAGCCTCGCCTGGCCCGCGAGGGTCTGCTCAGCGTCTACGAAACCCTCGAGCGGCCGATGCCTGCGGTGCTCGCGCGCATGGAGTGCGAAGGGATCCGTATCGATCCTGACACCCTGCGCCGCCTCTCGCACGACTTCTCCATGCGCATGGCCGAACTGGAGGAGAGGGCGCACCGCCTCGCCGGCCGGCCCTTCAACCTCGGCAGCCCCAAGCAGATCGGCGACATCCTGTTTGGCGAGCTTGCCCTCCCTGGCGGCAAGCGCACGGCCACCGGCGCCTGGAGCACCGACGCCGGCGTACTGGAGGACCTCGCCCTCCACCACGACCTGCCGCACACCCTGCTCGACTGGCGCCAGCTCTCCAAGCTCAAGGGCACCTATACCGAGGCGCTCACTGCAGCGATCGCGCCGCGAACGGGTCGCGTGCACACCTCCTTCGCCCTGGCCTCGACGACCACCGGCCGGCTCTCGTCGTCCGATCCCAACCTGCAGAACATCCCGGTGCGCACCGAGGAAGGGCGCAAGATCCGCGCCGCCTTCGTCGCCGAGCCCGGCCATCTCTTGATCAGCGCCGACTACAGCCAGATCGAGCTGCGCCTGCTGGCCCACATCGGCGACATCGCCCAGCTCAAGCGCGCCTTCCAGGACGGGCTGGACATCCACGCCATGACCGCCTCGGAGATGTTCGGCGTGCCGGTGGAAGGCATGCCTTCTGAGACGCGCCGCCGGGCCAAGGCGATCAACTTCGGCATCATCTACGGCATCTCCGCCTTCGGACTCTCCAACCAGCTCAGCATCCCGCAGGACGAGGCCGGGGCCTACATCAAGACCTACTTCGAGCGCTTCCCGGGCATCCGCGCCTACATGGATGGCATGCGCGCCACCGTGCGCGCGCAAGGCTATGTCACCACCCTGTTCGGCCGGCGGGTGAACATCCCGATGATCCGCTCCAAGAGCGTGGGCGAGCGCCAGTTCGCCGAGCGCGCGGCGATCAACGCGCCGATCCAGGGCGCCGCCGCCGACATCATCCGCCGCGCCATGATGCGCATGCCCAAGGCGCTGACCGACGCCGGCCTGAAGACCAAGATGCTGCTGCAGGTCCACGACGAACTGGTGTTCGAGGCCCCCGAAGCCGAGGCCGACGCCGTCTGCGAAGTCGCCCGCAAGGTCATGGAGCGCGCCGCCGAACCCGCCGCGGCGATCAGCGTCCCGCTGCTCGTGGAAGCGCGCGCGGCCCGCAGCTGGGACGAGGCGCACTGATCCTCCTCCGTGGAGCGGGGAGGATCCGCCCGACTCAAAGCCCCTTCAGAAATCCCTCCAGCGCGGCGTTCGTCGCCTCTGGCGCTTCCTGCTGCACCCAGTGGCCGATCCCCGGCAGGATGACCTTGCCGCGGAAGTCCGTGCAGGCGACGCCGGGGTTCTCGTACATGTCCAGGCCGGGGATGAAGGCGCGCACCGCGTCGCGCTCGCCGGCGACGAAGAAGGACGGCTGGGACACGGGCTTGCCGCGCCAGTCGGCAAGCTCCGCCACGTCCAGCGTCTGGGCGCGATAGCGGTTCAGGGGGCCGCAGAAGCCGCCCTTCTCGAAGGCGTCGACGAAGACCTGCAGGTCGGCCGGGCTCAACCACGCGGGGAACGGGTTGGGATCGACCATGCCGTCCAGCAGCTTCGCGTCCGGCCCTTTCTGCGCCAGCCAGGCGTTCGGCGGCGCGTCGCCCGAGATGCCGTAGTACGTCTTGCGCAGGCTGGCGGGGACATCGGCCTCGAGTTCCGCCTCGGCCACGCCCTCCTTCTGGAAGTAGAGCTGGTAGAAGAAGCGATCCTTGTAGATCGCCCGCGCGGCGTCGAGGAACGAGGTCTCGGACGGCGGGAAATAGGGAACGCTCAAACCCGCCACCGCGGTGATCTTCTCCGGATAGATCAGGGCGGTGTTCCAGACGATCGGCGCGCCCCAGTCGTGGCCGAACAGGATCGCCTTTCCGCCGCCCAACGCGTCGACCGCCGCCGCCACGTCGGAGGTCAGGCGCCGCATCGTGTAGTCGGCGATCGAGTGCGGTTTGGAACTGCCGCCATAGCCGCGCACGTCCAGGGCGGCGACCTTGTAACCGCGCGCCGAAAAGTGCGCGATCTGGTGGCGCCAGGAGTACCAGAGCTCCGGAAACCCATGCACGCACAGGATCAGTGGACCCTCGCCGGCGACCGCGAGGTTCAGTTCGACCGGCCCGTTCGCGACCTTCACGAAGTCCATGGCTTCCCGCTCCCGCTTCTTCGCGGGAGCCAAGGTAGCCACTGCGTCGATCCGCGGCTACGCCTCGTCCTCCTCCGCCCACGCCCGCATCGGGTCCTTGCCCATCAGGGCAAGGCGCACAGGGGCCCAGCTCAGGCGGTGGATCGGGCAAGGGCCCAGGTCGAGCAGAGCGCGGGCGTGGATGGGAGCGCGATAGCCCTTGTGGCCGGCGAAGCCGTAGCCTGGATAGAGCTCATCCATCTCGTGCATCAGGCGGTCGCGCGCCACCTTGGCGAGGATCGAGGCGGCCGCGATCGAAGAGGAGATCGAGTCGCCCTTGACCACCGTCTTGACCGGGCAGGGCAGGGAAAAGGCGTAGTTGCCGTCCACCAGGGCGAACACCGGCTGCACGGCCATCGCCTGCACGGCGCGCTGCATGGCCAGGCCCGTCGCCTGCAGGATGTTGACCGAGGCGATCTCCTCGACCGTGGCGAAGCCGACGCCCCAGGCCACGGCCCTGGCCTTGATCTGTGGCTCCAGCGCCTCGCGCTGCTTGGCCGAGAGCACCTTGGAATCGTTGAGCCCGTCCAACCGCGCGCGCGGATCCAGGATCACTGCCCCGGCGCAGACCGGCCCGGCCCAGGGCCCGCGGCCCGCTTCGTCGACGCCGCATACCGGCGTCGGGCAGGCTCGCTCAAGCAGCAGGTCGGGGCCGGACTCACGCGTGGGCATGGGAGAGACGCTCGATTTCCGGGTGGCGGAAGCAGTCGGATGTGTGGTCGTTCACCATGCCGACGGCCTGCATGAAGGCATAGGTGATCACCGGGCCGCAAAAGGAAAATCCGCGGCTCTTCAGCACCTTGGCCATCTCCTCTGCGACCGGGGTCGAGGCAGGGACCTGCGAGATGCTGGTCCAGCGGTTCTGCACCGGCGCGCCGCCGGCCAGGCCCCACATCCAGGCGGAGAAATCCTCACCCGCCTCGCGCATGTCCAGGAAGATGCGCGCTCCGCGGATCGCCGCGTCGATCTTGGCGCGCGAGCGGATGATCCCAGGATCGGTCATCAGCCGCGCGCGGTCTTCCTCGCCGAAGCGGGCGACGATCTCGGGGTCGAATCCGGCGAAGGCCGAACGCATCGACTCACGCTTGCGCAGGATGGTGATCCAGGCCAGCCCTGCCTGGAAGCCGTCCAGCACGAGTTTCTCCCACAGGGCGCGGGGGTCATACTCGGGCACGCCCCACTCCTCGTCGTGATAGGCGACATAGAGCGCATCGGCCGGGTTGGCCCAGCTGCAGCGGCCTTCGGCTCCGTCGAACAGCTTGACGCCCAAGGCTGCAATCCTCTCCAAACGTCGCCTGGACCACCCGGGCGGGCGAGATGCGGCTCCTCAATGTCGGCGATTTCCACTGGATGACCGGCGCCGAGCCGCACACGGCGAACCTGTCGCTGTTCGACATCCGTCGCAAGTTCAGCTACGCGGCGATCCGCGCCAACGATCTCGTGGTGGAGTTCTCCGACCGCGCCGTGGCCCGCTCGGCCGCCCCGCTGGGCCTGCGCGCGCTTGGCGCCCGGGCGGCTGACCGACGCTTCTTGCAGGTCGTGGACGAGCTGCGCCCCGACCTCATCCTCTTGCACTTCGCCGACGACATCTCCAACGACGCCCTGAAGGAGGCGCGCCGGCTCTCTCCGGGCGTCGCCATCGCCGACATCAACATCGACCCGATCTGGACGCCGAAGAACCGCCGGCGGCTCTCCGCCCGCAGAGGCGTCGCCGACGCCCTCTTCGTCACCACCGCCGAACCGGCCCTCGCCGAGCACGTGGGCCAAGGCGCCTTCGCCGCCTTCCTGCCCAACCCGGTGGACCCGGCGGTGGAGACCGGCCGCGCCTTTGAAAACGAAAC
>DATHPX010000328.1:0-4824 GCA_035483335.1 Caulobacteraceae bacterium
GTTCCAGGTCTCGCCGATGCCAAATGCGCACCAAACCCCGAGCAGCAGGCCGGCGAGGACCACCGCCGCGGCGCCAGCGCGAGGCCGCGGCCTGATCGGCCTGAGTGCGATCGCTGCGCCGAGCAGGAACTCCAGCAGAAGAGGGTTTCCGACGTACCGGACCACCCCCGGCGTCCCCGCCAGGTTGAGCGCCAGGGCGAGCGCGTAACCGATCGCCAGAGCGATCGCCGCACGCCGCCTGAACTGAACGATCACGCCCAGGCTGCAATAGAACAGCGCTTCCAGGCCGAGCGTCCAACCTGCGGCCAGGACGGGATAGGCCGGCGTGCGCCCCCAGGCGGGCCAGAAGAGCAGCGATGTCGCAATGGCGGCCGGCGTGAGTGTGCCCAAGGCGGCCGCGAATCGGAGCCAGGGGATCGTCATCAGGTAGTAGAGCGGCGCGACCCGAACGAAGCGGTCCCTTAGGAAGTTCGCCGCCGCCGAGGCGCGCGTAGCCACGGTGCAGACGATGAAGCCTGAAATGACGAAGAACAGATCCACGCCGTAGGCGCCGATGTGGGCGGACGGCGCTAAGGGCCTGCCCGTCGAAATCGACCAGCGCTCCATCACGTGGAGAGCCAGGACTCCGAGGATGGCGACGGCGCGGAGGATCTGGATGGATCGCAAGCGTCCCACGCCCGATTGTTGGACCGGTTCAAGCGTCGCCACAAGGGACGCAAATGGCGCAGGGCGGCGGGCGCCCGCGTCGGCTAGTTCAGGGCGGCCGATCCCGGGTATTTCAGGGGAAGCCTCGCCGACACGATGGTCCCTGGCGCGCCGTTCTCGATCTCGAGGCGCCCGCCAAGCTGTTCGATCCTCGCCCGCATCCCGGGAATCCCCACGCCGAGCGGAACCTCGGCGGGCTCCGAGCCCAGTGGCGCCATGCCCTGGCCGTCGTCTTCGACACTCAGGATGAGTTGGCCGGAGACATTCGCCAGGGACACGTCCACCCGTGTTGCGCGGGCGTGGCGATAGACGTTGGTCAGCGCTTCCTGGATCACGCGGAAGACGGCGTGGTGCGTGGCGCCGCCCACGTCATCCACCATGCCCTTCGTCTCGCACGTCGCCTTCAGGCCGGTTCGGCGGCCGAAGCCTTCGACAAACCGGCGGACCGGCGCCTCCAGCCCCTCGGACTCGCGACCCGATGCATTCAGGAGATAGGCGAGCACGCGCATCTCATGCCCGGCCTGCTGGACGAGCTTGTCCATGTCGTCGATCAGCGCGCGCGTGACGGGATCGCTGACGCGTCGCCGAAGGCTGCCAACGCCGAGCCCCAGACCAGCCAGGTGCTGGCTCATCGAGTCATGCAGCTCGACCGCAATCCGCTGACGCTCATTTTCCTGAGCATGAAGCAGTTGGTCGGATGTCTCATGCAGCGCCGCGAGGACCCGCGCGCGCTCCGTGAGATCCTCGTGCATGGCGATGTAGTAGGTTTGGCGGCCGACGTGCATCGGCGTAATTCGAACCTGCCGACGCGTAGAACTCTCTCGCGTCGTCTGGCCGAAGGTGGCTTCGAACGTGGACACGCGGCCGGAGAAGAGCTGAGCCAGTCGCCCCCGAAACTTGGCTTCGTCTGTCTTGGGAACGACCGCCTTGGCGACCTTTGCGTAACATGCCCCGACGCCGGCGTCGGCCTGGTTCAGGCCAATCGCCGCGATGCCGGCGCGCCACGCAGCGTTCGTCGCGACGATGACGCCCTGCTCATCCAGGAGGACGATCTCAGCAGGTCCGGCGCCGAGCGCGACAGGCGCAGACTCCTCGAACGGCTCCGCCAGCTGCCTCGCCGCCACCTCGGATGTGATGTCTTCGAACCGAATGCGGACGCCGTCGCCAAGCGGCCCGATCTCGACCCTGACCCAGCGACCTGGCACGTGGACGGAGGGTTGCTCAGAGGTGGTGACCGCGCCGGTAACGTACGCGTCCTCCACGCGGCCGGCGAGAAGCTCGGTCGCCTGCGGGTTCAGGCTCCGGCAGTCACGTCCAATGAGGTTCTCTACGCTGGCCCCCGCCCAGGCGGCGGCGCTTGGGGTGATCGAGTTGATGCGCCAGCTGCGATCGAGCGTGAACTCAAATCCCTCGGCGTGCGGACGGGCTCCCCCATGCGAGAGTTTCCTGTCCCGGCTGACGCTTCGGTCGACACTCATCGAGCCGCACGGGGCGCTCAAACTGACGCGGAGGCCCCGACCCCTCAGTTGATACGTCCGGTCAACTGGAGCGCATTTCACCGTCAAGTCAACGGATAAGAGGACAGGAGCAGGGTTGGCCGGCGACGACGCCGGCGCTTCGGGTGAGCCTTGCGCTGCTTGCGAGGGACGCGTCGAAATACAGCATCGACGAAGGGGTGTTTCGAGTAATCTGTACTGTCTCCACGCAGACACTGGAAACAGCCGCCCGATGGTCTCCGTGACGATGATCCGCAACGGACTTGCCGACTATCGCAGCGCTCTGGACCCCGCAGACGCCGATGCGCTCGGCATCGGGGCGAGCGCAGATGTCGAGCGCTTCCTCGCCCAGCGGGGCGATCATGCGCCGACGCCGCTTGTCGCGCTGCCTGGGCTGGCCAAGCAGCTCGGCGTCGGCGCGATCCACATCAAGGACGAAGGCAAGCGCCTGGGCCTTCGCAGCTTCAAGGCGCTGGGCGGGGCCTATGCGGTGATCCGCCTGGCGGTCGAAGCGGCGGCGCAGGCGCTCGGCCGGCCGGTGGATATCGGCGAGTGGCGGGCGAGCGAGGTCGCTGAGGTTGCGGCGAGGATGACGTTTGCCTGCGCGACCGACGGCAATCACGGGCGGTCGGTGGCGCAGGGGGCGCAATCAGTCGGCGCGCAATGCGTGATCTTCGTCCACGCCGGCGTCAGTCAGGCGCGCTGCGAGGCGATCGCCCGCTTCGGCGCGAGGATCGTCCGCGTCGAAGGCGATTACGACGATTCCGTCGCGCAGGCGGCGCGCGCGGCCGAGGCGAATGGCTGGATCGTCGTCTCCGACACCTCCTGGCCCGGCTATGAGCGTATCCCGCGCCTCGTCATGCAGGGCTACGCCGCGCTGCTGCGGGAGGCGCTGGCGCAGATTCCCGCGCCACCGACCCATGTCTTCATCCAGGCCGGCGTCGGCGGGATCGCCGCCACGGTGGCCGCCCACTTCGCGCTGGTCTTCGGCGAGGCCCGCCCCTTCGTCACCGTGGTCGAACCGTCCCTTGCCGCCTGCGTGTTCGAAAGCGCCAGGGCCGGCCGGCCGGTGAAGATCGCCCGCAGCCGCCCGACCGTGATGGCGATGCTCGAATGCCATGAGCCCTCGCTCCTCGCCTGGCGCATCCTCGCGCGCACGGCCGACGCCTTCATGACGGTGGATGACGAGGACGCCGTCGCAGTGATGAAGCGCCTGGCGTTTCCGCTAGAGGGCGACCCGGCCATCGTCGCGGGGGAGAGCGGCGGGGTGGGGCTCGCCGGCCTCATCAAAGCGGCGAACGATCCCGCGCTGCGCGAGGCGATCGCTCTTGGCCCCGATGCGCGAGTGTTCCTCATCAACACCGAGGGCGCGACCGATCCGGCGCTCTATGAGACGCTGGTGGGCGCAGCCGCGGAAAGGATCTGAGCGATGCGGGACGAGCAGGCGCTTCACCGCGGGATGATGGCGTGGCGCCATGAGCTGCACGCCCATCCCGAGTTCGGCTTCGAGACGACGCGGACGGCGGCCTTCGTCGCCGACAAGCTGCGCGCCTTTGGCATGGACGAGGTGGTCGAGGGCGTCGGCGGGACCGGCGTCGTCGCGACGCTGACACGCGGCCGGTCCAACCGCGCGATCGCGCTTCGGGCCGACATGGACGCGCTGCGCATCACCGAACAGGGTGCGCGCAGCTATGGTTCGACGAACCCCGGCCACATGCACGCCTGTGGCCATGACGGGCACACCGCCATGCTGCTGGGCGCCGCCAAGGTCCTGGCGGAGGATGGCGGGTTCGATGGAACCGTGCGCTTCGTGTTCCAGCCCGCCGAGGAATGGGGCAAGGGCGCGCTCGCCATGATCGAGGACGGGCTACTCGAACGCTTCCCCTTCGAGGAGATCTACGGGCTGCACAACATGCCCGGCTATCCGGCGGGGCAGTTCCGCACGCGGGCGGGCGCGCTGATGTCGGCGGAGGACAATTTCGAGATCGTGCTCACGGGCGTCGGCGGCCACGCCTCGGCCCCGCATGCGGGCCGAGAAACGATGGTCGCTGGCGCGGCGCTGGTGCTGAACCTGCAGACGATCGTCTCGCGCCGGCTCGACCCGACGCAGGCGGCGGTGCTCTCCGTCACCGAGTTCGTCACCGACGGCGCCCGCAACGTCCTGCCGGGCGAAGCGAGGATCCGAGGCGACGTGCGCACCTTCAACGGCGAGGTGAGCGACGAGGTCGAGGCGCAGATGCGCAAGATCGCCGAGGGGATCGCGCTCACCTACAATGTCTCGGCGAAGGTCGACTATACGCGCGAGTTCGTCCCCCTGATCAATGATGCCGCCTGCGCCGAGGCGGCGCTGGCGGCGGCGCGTCGCCACCTTGGAGAGGCGCGCGTCGCAGTCGCCGCCCAGCCGATCACCGCGTCGGAGGATTTCGCGCGCTTCCTGGACCATGTCCCCGGCTGCTTCGCCTTCATCGGCAATGGGGTCGATACGCCGCCACTGCACAATCCAAGCTATGATTTCGACGACGCCATCCTGCTGGACGGCGCGATGTTCTTCACCGAGATCGCGCGCCAGCAGCTTGCGGTGAGCAGCGCGTAGTGGGGCGGGGCGTGTCGAAATCCCTGATCA
>DATHPX010000329.1:0-29620 GCA_035483335.1 Caulobacteraceae bacterium
CGCTCTGGCGGCGCAGGCGGGTCAGCCCGACCAGGCCCTCCGGCGGCTGAAGAGCGAACTGCATCTGCTGACGGCGCTCGCCGATCTCGGCGGCGTCTGGGACCTCGTCCAGGTCACTGACGCCCTCTCGCGGTTCGCCGACGGAGCCGTGTCGGCGGCCCTGGCTCAGGCCGCGCGAGAAGGTGTCGAGAACGGCTGGCTCACCTCCGTCCGCGACGGCGACCATGGCCCCGCGCCCGGCTTCTTCGTCATCGCCATGGGCAAGCTCGGCGCATACGAGCTCAACTACTCGAGCGACATCGACATCAGCCTCTTCTACGAGCCCGAAGCCCTGCCCCTGACCGGAAAGCTCGAGCCCGCGCGCGCCGCGCAGCGTCTCGCAGAACGCCTGTCGCAGATCCTCCAGTCACGCACATCCGACGGCTACGTCTTCCGCGTCGACCTGCGGCTGCGACCCGATCCCCTCTCGACTCCGCCCGCGGTCAGCGTCCCGGGCGCGCTCGTCTACTACCAGAGCGTCGGACAGAACTGGGAGCGGGCGGCCTTCATAAAGGCGCGTCCGCACGCGGGGGACATGCCCCTGGCCCGCGCGTTCCTGGACGAGTTGCAGGCGTTCGTCTGGCGGCGAAGCCTCGACTTCGCCGCGATCGCCGACATCCAGTCGATCAAGCGACAGATCCACGCGTGGAAAGTGGACGATCGGCTGACCGCGCGAGGCGCCGATCTGAAGTTGGGACGCGGGGGCATCCGCGAGATCGAGTTCTACGCCCAGACCCTGCAGCTGATCCACGGGGGACGGAATCCCTCGCTGAGGGCGCGCGGGACCGTGGCGGCGCTGGAGGCGCTCAGCAACGCCGACAGGGTGTCGCGTGAAACCGCCGTCGCGCTCGAAGAGGCCTACGGGATGCTGCGCCGGCTCGAGCACCGTACGCAGATGATCGCCGACGATCAGACCCACCGGCTCCCCGAGTCGGATGCAGCCCGGCGCGCCGTCGCCGCCCTCGATGGTTTCCAGACGCTGCGGGCGTTCGACACTCTGGTCACGAACACGCTCCGTACGGTGAACCGCCGGTATGGCGAGCTGTTCGCCGACGCCGAAGCCGAACCCCTCTCCTCGCGTCATGGAAGCCTCGTCTTCACCGGAGTCGAGGACGACGCCGAGACGCTTTCGACGATCGCGCGCATGGGTTTCTCCGACCCTGGGAGGGTGTCGAGAGACATCCGAAGCTGGCACCACGGCCGCATCCGCGCGACGCGCTCGGCGCGCGAACGCGAACTCTTCACCCGACTGGCTCCGCGCCTGCTCGCCGCGGCCGAGGCGAGCGGCGCGCCTGATGCCGCCTTCGCGAGATTCGGGGACTTCTTCTGCGCGCTGCCCTCCAGCGTGCAGATACAGTCCCTGTTCCTCGCTCACCCCGACCTGCTGGACCTCCTGGTGAGAGTGCTGGCCTTCGCGCCGCGGTTCGCACGCACCCTGGCGCAGCGCCCTTCGGTCCTCGATTCCTTGCTCGACTCCAGCTTCTCGGCCGAGATCGGCGCCCTGCCCGACACCTCCGACCTCCTTGCACGCGCGGCGAGCTTCGAAGTCGCGATGGACGAGGCGCGCAGGCTCTACTCCGACAGCGCATTTCGCATCGGCTCCCAGGTGCTGGCGGGCCGAGCCTCGTCCGAGGCCGCCGGCCGGGCCTTCGCCGACCTCGCCGACGCCCTGATCGCCGGACTTGCCCCAGCCGCCCTGGCGGAGACCGAGCGCATGGGCGGAGCGCTGGAGGGTGAGACGGCCGTCGTGGCCCTGGGAACCTGCGGCGCACGGGAGATGAGCGCGCGCTCGGACCTCGACCTGATGACCGTGTATGCCCCGGCGCCAGGCGCGGCGAGCGCGCTCAAGGGCTGGGCGCCCGAAACGTTCTATGCCCGCTTCACCCAGAGGCTGATCGCCGCCCTGTCCGCCATGACCCCCGCCGGCGGGCTCTACAAGGTCGACCTGCAGCTGCGCCCATCCGGCTCCGCCGGCCCGGTCGCCGTGAGCCTCGCGGCTTTCGAACGGTATTACGAAGCCGAGGCGGAGACATGGGAACTGCTGGCGCTCTGCAAGGCGCGCGTGGTCTGGGCCTCGACGCCGGAGTTCGGCGCGCGCACCCGCAGGTCCATCGAGGCCGCGCTCCGGCGTCCACGCGATCCGGCCCGGACCGCCGAGGACGTGATCGCCATGCGCGAGCTGATGGCGCGCGAGCGCCCCGCCTGGGGCGAGTGGGACCTCAAGCTGGCGCCGGGCGGCCTTGTGGACATCGAGTTCTGCGCCCAGCACCTGCAGATCGTGGGCGCGGCGGCCGATGGGCCTCTGCGCCAGAACACCGGAGAAGCGCTCGACGCCCTGGCCCTGGCCCGCCCGGAAGCGCAATCTTTGCTAGCGGACCTGAAGAGCGCCTGGCTGCTCCAGACCAACCTCGCCCAGCTGCTGAAGATCGCGCTCGAGGATCCTGCGGACCCGACGGACGAACCGGCTGGATTTCGTCGCCTGCTGGCCCGGGCCGGAGGCGCCCGCGATTTTCCCCAGCTCGAGCGCCGGATGGCCCAGACGAGGCGAGGCGTGCAGAAGGCGTTTGCGACCCTGGTCACGGGTTGACGCCGGCGACGGAACTCCCCCCGGCGGCCGTTCAACAGCCCTGGAGCCCGTTCAACGGGCTCTGGATTTGAGATTTCGGGCGCGTCCTTGTCGCAAAACCGGCTCCCACTCTTGCGGAACGCGCTCGGGGGCGGATGGAGAACCTGGCGTGTGCGAGGTGGAGGTTGAATCGCGAGGCCAGCGACGGCGAGGACGACCTCATACTGCGCGCGGGTCGGGGCGACCCGCAGGCCGTGAGGGAACTCGTCGGCGAAAAGCTGCCCCGGGTGCTCAACCTCGCCAGACGCATGCTCGGCGACCCGGTGGAGGCCGAGGACGTCGCGCAGGAGGCGTTCCTGCGCGCATGGAAAGCGGCGGCGACGTGGCGACCCGGACGGGCCAGGTTCGACACCTGGCTGCACCGTGTGACGCTCAATCTCTGTTACGACCGCTTGCGGCTGCGCCGCCGCGCCGGCGGAGAGCCGCCAGACCGGGCGGACGAGGGCCCGGGCCCCGAGCGGGGACTTCATGCGGCCGATGTCGGTCGGCGTGTGGAAGCCGCCCTCGCGGCGCTGCCGGAGCGCCAGAGGGAGGCGGTGGCGCTCGTCCACTATCAGGAACTGTCGGGGGCGGACGCCTCGGCCCTCATGGGCGTCAGCATAGAGGCGTTGGAGAGCCTGCTCTCGCGCGGTCGTCGCGCCCTGCGCGCCGCCCTGACCGACCTGCGAGACACGGAGACTAGGACGTGACGATGGGGCTCGCAGATTTCACGCGTCTGGTAGAGGCCTACGGCGCGGACCCCAAGCGGTGGCCCGCGGAGCGCCGGGACGACGCGCTCGCTCTGACGAAGAGCGATCCGGCGGCGGCCGCCGTACTCGACGAGGCTCGAAGCCTGGACGAGGTGCTCGATGCGGCTCCGGCCCAGGCGCCGAGCCTCATGCTGAGGACGGTGGTCGCGGCGGCCGCCCTCGGCCGCGACCGGCGCAGGGCAGGTCATCGATCGGGACACGCCGGGCCCGCGGGCCGGCCGTTCCCGCGCCGCCTGGCCGCGGCGGCGGCAATCGCCGCGGCATGTGCAGCCGGCGCGGTGACCGGCGTGGCCGCAGCGACCCGCCAGGTCCTGCCGGTCCGCGCGGTCGTCTCCGCCGATCCGGCGGTGGACGCCGCCCGCCTGCTCGCCGAACCCTTGGACGCGGAGGGCTGATGACAGAGCGAACGCTCGGGATCGGGCTCTTCGTCTCGATCGTCCTGAACGTCTTCCTGGCGGCGGCCTTCGTCGGCGCCCTTGGACTGGCAGGCTATGTGGCCCGCCATCCCGCAGCGCCAGCGATGCGGCAGGCGGCCCACAGCCTCGACAGCACGCACCGCGCGGCGTTCATGTCCTTGCTCCACGATCAGGGAAGCGCCGTGCGGCCGATCAACCGCCAGGCCCGCGCCCTGCGCCTGGAAGTGTGGCAGGCGATGCAGGGTCAGGCCTTCGACCCGGCGGCCGCAAAACTGAAGCTGGCCCAGGCCAGGACCCAGACGATCGCCGCCAGGGCGAGGGTCGAGGACGCGGTCGTCGACTTCGCAGCGAGCCTTCCCACCGACCAGCGGATCGCGCTCGGACGCGCCCTCGAGCGGGCGATGCCGCGCGGACGTGCGGCGGGTTCCAAGGGAGTGGGCGCGCCCTCCTGAGCGAGCGGCCTGCGAGCTGGACTACGACTCTCGCCAGCCCAGACCGAGGCTCTTCTGGAGCGCGACGAAGTCCTGAGTGAGCTGCACCTGCGCCTGCTCCAGGTTCGTCTCCGCCTGCACGCGGTTGCGTTCGGCGTCCAGCACATCGACGGTGGTCGCCGTGCCCCCCTGGAACCTCAGGTCGGTCAGTTGGGCGGCGCGGTCGGCCGACATCTTCACCTCTGTCAGGGCGACGACGGCCTCGCGCTGGCGGCCGTACCGGGCGAGCGAGGTTTCGGCGTCGTCGAGCGCCGTGAGAACGGTCTTGCGGTAGTCCGCCACGGCCTCGTCGCGCGTGGCCTTTGCCTGTCGGATGGTCGCCCGGGTGCGGCCGAAGTCGAAGGGACTCCACTGAAGGACGGGCGCCACGACATAGAGCAGGTCGGCCGGGGTGAAGAGACTTTCCACCTTGTTCCCTGTGAAGCCGATGTCGCCGAGGAGCTGGACCTTCGGGAACAGGTTGGCGGTCTTTTGACCGATCACGGCGGTCTGCTGCTCAATGCGCCGCTCGGCGGCTCGCACATCGGGACGTCGTTGCAAGAGTTCGGCTGGATCGCCGACATCGACCTTGGCCGGAGGCAGGGGCGCCGGCGTGACGCCCACCAGCTGGGGATCCAGATCGCCCGGCGCGCGTCCAGTGAGAACGGCGAGCCGATCGAGCTGAGCGGTGATCTCGGCCTGCAGGGGCGCGAAATTGGCGACGGTGCTGAGGACCTGGTCGTTGAGCCGCTCGACGTCCAGATCGGTGGCCACGCCTCCGGCCTGACGCTGCCGCTCCATCGCCAGGGTGCGGGCCTCGATATCGGCGTCCCGGTGCGACTGGTCGAGCCTGGCCTGGGCGTCGCGCAGCGACAGGTAGGCCTGAGCGACCTCGGCGGTGAGGCTGACCTCGGCGCCCTGCAGATCGTCCCGATAGGCTTGCGTGGACGCGCGAGCGCCCTCGATCGCCCGGCGATTGCCGCCGAATAGATCCAGCTCCCATGTGGCGTCGAGGACCGCCGCATAGGACTGGGTCACCGGACTGGGGGAAGGCTGGCCAGGCGTGCCCGAACCCGCCGGAGCGGCGCCGAGGGCGCTCGTAAGTCCCTTGGCGTGCAGATAGATCGCCGAGGTCCCGCTGCTGGGCAAGGCGTTCGCCTTGTTCTGACTCAGCACCGCCCTCGCCTCCCGCACCCGCGCGGCGGCCGCCTCGAGGTCAGGACTGGAGGCAAGGGCTGCAGTTTCCAGGCGATCGAGCTCGGCGTCGCCCAGCGATGTCCACCAGCGCGCCGGTGGAGGGGCGGCGCTCTGGTCGGGACCTGCGCGGCGGAAGGCCGGGGCGTTCACCGCCTCGGGCGTGACCTTGGGCGGTCCCCGATAGTTCGGCCCGACCATGCAGCCGGCAAGGCTGCCGGCCAGCGCAAGCTGGATCGCGCCTCCAGCAAGGAGGCGAGCCCGCCCCTTCGAGCCCGGCATCAGTGTTCGGCCGCCCGTGGGGGACCCGCTCCGAGGGCCGGCGGCGCGCGGAGAAGCAGGATCAGGGGCGACAGGGCGATGATGCAGAAACCGAGGACGAAGAAGCAGTCCGAATAGGTCATCACGAGAGCCTGGGTGTGAATGGTCCCGGCCAGCGCTTCCAGGGCCTGGCTGTGCCCGTAGGCGAGATCGCCGCCGTTGTTCGCTGCGAAGCCGAGCGTCTGGCTTGCGATTTGGTCCTGAACCAGTGGCGAGTTCGCGGTGAGCGTCTCGCGAATGGCGTCCGCGTGGCTCTCCACCCGGCGATCGATGAAAACGCCCATCCCGGCGAGGCCTAGGGAGCCGCCAAGATTGCGCGCCATGTTGTAGAGCCCCGAGGCGTCAGGCGTGTCCTCCCGGCTCACGGCGCCGACCGAAGCCTGGTTGAGCGGCATGAACGCCAGCATCTGCCCGGTGCCCCGCAGCAACTGAGGGATCAGGAACTCCGCCCCGCGGTACTGGTCCGTCAGGTGGATGTTGAGGAAGCAGCTGACGACGAAGCAGGCGAAGCCGCAGCCCACCAGGACCCTGACGTTCACGTGGCCCAACAGTCGCGGGAGGATCGGCATCACCAGGAAGGCGGGGATGCCCGAGATGAACAGCACCCGTCCCGACTGTTCGGCGTTCTCCCCGCCGATGACGCCCAGGAACTGTGGCAGGACGTAGATCACGGCGTAGAGGGCCATGCCCACGGCGGTGACCAGGATGATGGTGCTGGCGTAGGACCAGTTGCGAAGGAGAGCGAGCTTGATCACCGGCCGCCTGGCCGTGAACTGCGCGATTGCCATCAGGATCAGGCCGAGCACGCAGGCGATCGTGAGATTGATGATCATCTTGGAGTCGAACCACTGCTGGCGCTGGCCCTCCTCGAGGATCACCGTGAGCGAGGACAGCCCCACAGCCAGGCCGATGATGCCTAGCCAATCGGCGTGGATCACCTCCTGAAGGTTGGACTTGGTGTGCGGCAGGCCCAGCAGCAGCAGCGCCACCAGCCCGATCGAGATCGGGACGTTGAGGAAGAAGCACCATTGCCAGGCGACGTTCTCGGTCAGCCACCCACCCACGAGCGGCCCGACGAGGGGGCCGAGCAGCACGATGAGGCCGAACATGCTCATGCCCACCGGGATCTGCTGCGGGGGCAGTCTCGTACGGGTGATGGTCTGGGCGGTCGGGATGAGCGCGCCGCCGAAGAAGCCCTGCCCCACCCGCCCGAGGATCATCATCATCAGGGTGTGGCTGACGCCGCAGAGCATTGAGAACAGAGTGAAAAGCACGACGCAGACGAGCAGCAGGGTCCTCAGGCCCAGGACGCGGCTGAGCCAGGCGCTCAGCGGGATCATCACCACCTCGCTGACGAGGTAGCCCGTCGAGATCCAGGTGCCCTCTGTGCCGCTGGCGCCGATCTCGCCCTGGATCGTGGGCAGGGCGGCGTTGGTGATCGAAATGTCGAGGGAGGCCAGGAGGGCGCCCAGCGCGCCGGCGAAAACCGCGATCCAGTCCTCGACCGAGGCCTTCTCTTGTTCCGGCCAAGCCTGGGGGACGGCGGGCGGCGGCAGGGCCCGCGCTTCGGGTCTCTCAGCGACTTCCGTCACGTCAGCCCGCCTCGCCCGGAAGGCCGGCAAGGCTGCGGTCGGCGGGGCGCCGGCGCGGCGTTGTGGGACTTAGGCATGCAGGAATCGCGTGGCTTGCCACCGATCGGAGCGCGGCGGCCGAGAAGAAGTCTTCCATTTGGACGATATCTGTCAAGGGCGATCGCGTGATCCAACCGACCCCGCCCGTGTTCAGGCGCCGGAGCCGTTGGTCGCCTGGAGCGTGTCGATCTTTACCGTGGCCGACAGGCCGGGGATCAACCGACCCTGGAGACTCGGGGGCGGCAGCAGGTGAAGCCGGACGGGAACGCGCTGCACGATCTTGATGAAGTTGCCTGTCGCGTTCTCAGGCGGAAGCAGGGCGAACTGAGCCCCTGTTCCCGGCGCAAAGCTCTCGATCACGGCGTCAATCGTTTTGCCGCCGAAGGCGTCGATCCGGACGCTGGCGTGCTGGCCGATCCGCATCTTGCCGATCTGGGTCTCCTTGAAGTTCGCCACGAGATAGACGTGCTGGATCGGCACGACGTCCATCAGCCGCGTGCCCGGCTGCACGAACTGGCCAAGTCGCACCGTCTTGTTACCCACGCGCCCGTCGATGGCGGACGTGATCACCGTATCGGCGACGTTGAGATGGGCGGACTGTGCGGCGGCCCGAGCCGCCTCGAGCTGCGCCTGGGCCTGCGTGATTTGCGACTTGAGCGCTTCTGACTGCCGCTGGGCTACGGTGAGGGCGGCCTCGTCGGCCTTCACCTGCATCGCGGCCTGGTCGGCCTGATTTTTCGCCTGGGTAAAGCGCTCCGCGGTCTCTACGCCTTGCTGGCTGAGCTTGCGAAAGCGCGCACTCTCTCCGCTCGCATAAGCGGAATTGATCTGAGCCGTAGTGAGGCGGACCCGCGCCTCCGCGACCGCCGCGTCCTGCTGGTCGACCTGGCGCTTTGCGGACTCAATGTCCGCCTTTCGGGCGTCGAGGGCCGCCGTCTGCTGCGCAAGCGCCGCGTCGTAGGAGCGTGCGTCGATGCGCAAGAGCGGCTGGCCGGCCTTCACATCCTCATTGTCGGAGACAAAGACCTGATCGACATAGCCCAGGACCTTCGGGGCCACGGTCACGCCATCCGCGCGGAGGTAGGCGTCGTCGGTGCTCTGGATGAATCGTCCGCGTGTCCACCAGTCGAAGCCGAACACGAGGAGCGCGGCGAGCACGGCGACACCCCCGACGATGAGCACTCCGCGCACAACAGGGTTGTGCAGAGGCGAGCGTCGGGGCGCTCGGGCGGCGCCGTTCACATCGGACATCAGTGGAATCGCACGGAATTAGCGGGCAGGAGCGGCGCCGGCTTGGCGGATGTCTTCCGATTGGACGATATCTGTCAAGCGTCAAAATTGTCCAACGGGCCGCCATGTCTGCCAATTGGAAAATATCTGTGCGGCGCCGTATAAGGCTTGGATGAGCGAGGCGAGGGCCAACGCGCCGCGGCGTCGACCTGACCGAGGGGGATACGCCCGCGGGGAGGAGACGCGCGCCCGCATCGTCGAGGCCGCCCTGCGCGTCTTCGCCGACGAAGGCTATTCCCGGGCCTCGACCCGGCAGATCGCCGAGGCGGCGGGCGTGACGCCTCCGGCGCTGCAGTACTATTTCGACAGCAAGGAAGGCCTGCACCGAGCCTGCGCCCAGTTCATCGTCGGCGAATTCTGGCGGACCCTCGGACAGGCCGCCCAGAACGCCGATCTCGCCACGGAGACCGGCGAGCCGTCTCGCGCGCTCGAAGCTTTGTGCGATCTCATGGACAGCCTGCTCGAGCTCTCGCTCGTGGCGAAGAGCGCGACCGACTGGGGGCGTTTCGTCGGGCGGGCCCAGGCCGACGGGGCCGGGCCCGCGTCGGCCCTTTTGCGGGAGGAGGTCTCGCGGCCGCTGTACGCCTGTGTCTCCGGGCTCATCGGCGTCATCCTGGGCCTGCCATCCGATTCGCAGACGACGCGGCTGAGGACCACCATGGTGCTTGGCCCGATCAGCGCCTTCCACACCGGGCGGACCAACGCCCTCGCGATCCTCGGCTGGCCCGATTACGAAGGCGAGCGCCTGGCCGAAGTGAAGCGGGCCCTGCGGGCTCACACGCGCGCCGCCCTCTCCCCGGCGGCGGCCGAGGCGCGCGGCGCTCGCGAACGAGCGTCATAGCCCCACGACAGATGCTCAATCCCACCTAGCGAGCTCGGCCGCAGACCGCACGCCCCAACGCAGCATCGCCGGCCCCGCGCTCGCCCTCCTCATCTTCGCCCTTCCTGCGACCGCATGCGCGCAGGAGGCGTTCGTCGGCCTGTTCGCCCACGACGTCGACATCGGGGTGAGCGCTCACTCGCGCGAGGCGGGAGTCGACGAGCAATTCGGCCTGCGATCCGCGCCCTGGGTCGACGCCGGGCGGTGGGGATCTCTGCGCGGCTATGCCCTGGGCTCGGTGAACGATGAAGGCGGGGTGGACTTCGCCGCGGTCGGCGCGGCGTGGCGATGGATCCTACCGCGCAGGTTCTACGCGCAGTTCGGCCTCGGGGGCGCAGTACAGACCGGATACGCCGACGGGTTCCAGCGCTATCCGAACCGGCTCGACCTCGGCTCGCGCTTCCTCTTCGAACCGGAACTGATGCTGGGCTACGGCCTCTCCCGGCGATGGGCGGCCGAAATCGGCTGGGTCCACGTCTCCAATGCCGGCATCTCTCACCACAACCCCGGCATGGACGACCTTGGCGCCCGCCTGCTCTACCGGTTCGGTCGGTAGGGTTATTGTTCGGCGAGATCGGCCCTGGATCGGCCGCGGGAATTCAGGCCTTCGCCGGTCTCCTGCGGAAGAACCACCCGAAGTACAGACAGATCAGAAAGAGCACGAAGTGCATCGCGCCGCGCACGGCGCTGAGTTGTGGCGACTGGACCGCGGTCGTCCACAGGAGGGGGATCGGGATCTTCGCCACGTAGAAGTAGAGCTGCATCCCGCTGCTGACGAAGAAAGCCCCTGCGAGAAACTTGCGGTATTCCCGGTATCGAACCGCGACATAGATCGTCGGCAATCCGAAAACGATGATTGCGCCGACGAGGTAGGGAAGCATGCGCGCCTCCTCTTGGCTTGATCGCTACGGCACGCCCCGACGTCCCGAGTGAAGATGCGCCAAAGGACCCCTCCGTCGTCGGATTGGACAGCTGAGAGTTCCATGGCCGATCCCGGGAATCGGCCATGACTCGCTGTTCCGTCCCGACGTGCGTCTGACGGCGCGGGCGCCCCCGCGCGCCTAGGAGCAGGGGCCGGTGTGCCTGGCGATCGCGTGGCCGGCCAGCGCGCCGGCGCCGGCCCCCAGGAGCGCGCCACCGAGGTGTCCGCCGATGGCCCCGCCCAGGATCGCGCCGCCGGCGGCGCCCGCCACCGTGCCCGTCACCGCCCGGTCGTGCTGCGTCTTGGCGCAGCTCTCGTGATAGTAGTGATGGTGGTGGTGATAGTGGTGCGGGGGCGGAGGCGGCGGGGGCGGCGGCCCATAGGGCTGGGCGATCCCCGCTTCGGGGGCCATGGCCGCGATGATCGAAAGAGCCCCGAGGGCTGTTGCTATCTTCATTTCATCCTCTTGGTCATCATCCCTCAGGCGCGCAGAACGAGCGGGGCCTCGGGCTGTTCCTTTACAGCAACGTTTCGACCCAACTCTAGGCCTGCGGCTCTCTCCACATGCTCCACAGGAGAGGCGCGTTCGGCTGGGGCCGGTGCTCGGAAATGACCTCGAAACCGTGGCGTTTATAGAGCGCAACGTTCCGCTCGGTCTGCGTCTCGAGATAGGCCGGTAGGCGCTGGGCGTCGAGGCGTTCCGTCGCGACCTTGAGGAGCCGCGAACCGATCCCGCGGCCCTGCGCGGCCCGCGCAACACCGAGGAACCAGAGGTAAGCGTGGGGCCGATCCATCGGGTGGTGCTTGTCCATGTCCTCCATCAGGGCGAGGAGCCGGAGGGCGCGGCCGAAACCGGTCGCGGCCAGCATGGTCGGCGCGGCGCGTATCAGCATGGGAAGGGGTGTCGGCCCCACCGCTTCGAACGGCAGCCAGACCGCCGCGGCGCCTCCGCTGGCAGGGCGCTCGATCCGCCCGACCCCGACGGCCATGTTGGCGATCACGAAACGAAAGAACCGCGCCCGGGCGGCGTCGCGTCGCGCGTCCGTGCGCAGGAACCAGTCGAACATCACATCGTCGGCGAACGCGTCGGACAGGTCCGCGGCAACCGCGTTCGCGTCTGCCGGTCCCGCCACCACCGGCGCCTCCGCCTCCCGGCGCAGAGTCTCCACATCCATCGGCGTCTCCCTTCCCCGGCCCCGACCCTAGCCGAGAGGAGCCGCAAACCCCAAGAGCGGCGCTACAATATCAAGCTCTGCCGGCGGGGACGCTCCGTGTGGCGGTCGCGCCGAAGCGTTCGAGGACGTTGCGGGTGATGCGGGTGACGAAGGGATCGTCAGCGGCGAGGCCGTGCGCCCACTCCGTCGTGCCGGCGTTGAACACCTCGCCCTTTCCGCGCGCGAAGGCGGCCATCACCGCATGCCCTCGAAGGACGCGGGCCTGGGCGGCGGGACTGGCCGAACCGTAGGCGATAGACGCGACCACATCGAGCTGCTCGGGCGGGATCAGCGGCCGGTAGGGACTGGGCGTCTCCGCGAAGGAGGCCGGCGCGAGGGCGATGATCTCGAGGTTCTCCGGCACGCCCAGGGTCGCTGTCGGCGTGGGAAGGCCGTCCCCGTCGAAGTTGAACAGGCACCCGTCGTTCTCGTAGCCGAGCAGAGGGATGTCGTCGCCGAAGACGTCGCCGTAGTAGAGGTCGCATCCGGCCAGCGCCCAATGATCGTTGCGGTAGACGGTGTAGCCGCCCTGGCCGCGCGCCGCGCACATCCCCAGGCGATGGTAGCCTCCGAAAATGAAGCTGAGCCCCGTCGTCTCCGCCTCGGGACGGCCGAACGCCGGATGCGACCAGAGGTGAGTGGCCAGGGAGGGATCGGCCGAGGCGGACGGATCCACCTCGAAGCCTTTCCACTTGTGGCAGATCAGGGTGCGGCCCTCGTCGTCCCAGCGAACCTTCCAGAAGGCTGTGTTGCCGGAGAAGATCGCGAGCCTGCCGCCGGCGACGACGAAGCGGTCCAGAGCGTCACGCTGCGGCCCGGACCAGTACTCGCTGTGACCTACGAGGATCGCCACGCCGTACGCATCCAGCGCCGCCGGGTCGGCTTCGAGGTCGTAGTCCGTGAGGTAGTCGACCGAGATCCCCTCGCCTTCGGCCCAGCGGACGAAGTGGTGCTCCCACTTGTTCAGGTAGCCCGCCGAGCCGTCGTAGGGACTCTGGCCGTGGACGCGGGACCAGGCAGGATCGGCCCCGGCCCAGCTTCGCTCCTCGAACCCTCGCTTTCGCAGGTTTACCAGGCGGGGCATGTCCGCCGGCGCGCCCAGCAGCATGGGGGAGATCGGCCTCTGCGCCGACAGCACGCCCAGCGCGCCGGCCATGGCGTCGGCCAGGCCCAGCCGCCGGCTCATCAGGGCCTCGACGTCGCAATAGGCGCTGCGCCCGCCCCAGGAATTGTAGGCGTGCAGGGTGTTGGTGGTCAGGACGAGGACGGCCCGCGCCCCGGGCGCGCCCCGCGGGGCCTTCACGCAGAGGAAATGGCGCCCGATCTCTCCGCGGGCGTCGCTGAGCGTCAGGTCGTAGTAGCCGCTGCGCCAGTCGGCGCCGACCTCGAAGCTCGCCGCCGCGGGCCAGCCGCAGCCGTTGCGATCGGCCTCCGGCGGCGTTGGATGATCTCCTACCCGCACCTCCCGGGCCAGGACGATCTCCCGCTCCGCGCCCACACGCTCGATCTCCAACCGGCAGTCGGGTGAGGACGAGGACGCGAAGAGGGTCACGATCTCCCCCGGCCGGACGCTCGTCCTGTCGGTGTAACAACTCGGCATGCCGTCCCCTGCGTTGAGCGTTCTAGATTCGCTCGGAGATCTTTATTGCAGCGCGACAGCCCGCGCGGATCACCGCCGTCAGCAGACGCGCGCCCGGGGCCTCACGCGCACCGTTCTCGATGGCCAGGCGCTGGTGGTCGAGCTCGTCGTCGCGGAACTCGGAAAGTTCTCCGGCGAGTTCGGGCTCGAGCTCTCCGATCTCGGCCACCTGGCCGGCATAGTGCTCCTCGATCACACTCTCGACGGCGTCGGTGCAGGCGTGCGCCGCCTTCTCACCCAGGAGGGCCGTGCCGGCGCCCAGGGCGAAGCCGGCCGCACGCCAGAAGGGCGCCAGTAGCGTCGGGCGAACACCCCGGCTCACCAGAAGCTCATCGAAGCGCGCGAGGTGGCGCGCCTCGTGGTCCTCCATCTCCGCAAGCGTAGCCGCCGTCGACGCGCGGCCGGGCGCCTCGCCAAGGACCGCTCGCTGGCCCCGGTAGATGTGAACGGCGCCCAGCTCGCCGGCGTGATCGACCCGCAGCATTTGCGCCAGGCGCATCTCCTGGCCGCCTGGGCCAGGCCGAGGGGGAATGGGGCGTTCACTCATGGTCAGACCTCCGCGCGACGGTAGGTGAGACGGAAGGCTGCGACGCTCAGCAGCGAAAGTATAAGCGAGATGACCGCGTTCCATCCGGCCATGGAAAGGCCAAGGAAGACGAACGGGGGCTTGTCGCAGCGTGGGATGTTCATCGCAGCGCCGTTGAGCAGGCGCTGCATGTCGGCGACCGTGATCCGGACATGGGAGCCCGTGCAGGACTCGGGGCCCGGCCACCACTTCCACTCGACACCCGCATGGTAGCCGGCGAGCACCGCCCCACCGAGGAAGACCAGCCCCAGCAGGATGCACGTCCACAACCTGGCCCGTGGCATGCGGAGGGCGGCGAGGCCGCCGACCAGGCCGACAACGGCGGCGGCCCAGTAGACCTGACGCTCCTTCAGGCAGAGCTCGCAGGGGGCGAGCCTACCGAAGGTCTCGAAACCATGGGCGATCGCGAGGATCGCGAGGCTGGCCGCCAGGGCGGTCCAGGGCCAGTGTTTCAGCAAAGCGCTCACCTTGCCGATATGGGCTGGCGGACGGCCCACGTCAAAGCTTCGGCTCCCCCGGGCCGCGGCTCAGGCGGAGTGGTGATGAACCACCCGGAGGACCACCAGCGCCAGCACCGCGAGGCCCACCACGACGCTCGTGGCGAGAACGAGGCGACGCTCGATCATCGGCAGCAGGGTCGGCCCGAAACGGCGCACGAGGTAGGCGACGCCGAAGAAGCGTGCGGAGCGCGTGATGCAGGTCGCGAGGACAAACTGCCAGAGGATGAACTTGAGCAGGCCCGTCGAGATCGTCACCAACTTGAACGGAACGGGCAGCAGGCCCAGGCCCAGGATGACGAGGACGCCGTGCCGGTCGAGCCAGGCGTGAAATGTCGCCTCCTCGCTGGCGAGACCGGCGTGCGACAGGATCCACAGGCCGACCGGCGCCAGCAGATAGCCGATGGCGTAACCGAGCACTCCGCCGCACACCGAGCCGGCGGTGCAGATGGCGGCTGTCCGCCAAGTCCGCTCGGGCCTCGCCAACACCATCGGGGCCAGCATCACGTCCGGCGGCACCGGAAAGAACGAGCTTTCGGCGAAGGCGACGGCGAACAGCGCCCATCCCGCGTGACGCGAACCGGAGAGCCGCATCACACGATCGTAGAGCCCCTTGAGCATGCGGCTGTCTTCACCACGTCTTGATGCGCCGAAAGTACGGCGGGGGCGCTCTGCTAGCAGCGGCGGCGCGCTTCCGCAAAGGCGCATCGCCTGCGATGATGACGATCACCCTTTTTCGAGAGTTCCGCCCATGAACGCCAAAGTCCAGCTCGATCGGGATCTGTTCGACAATCCCCTGGGCACAGACGGCTTCGAGTTCGTCGAGTTCACGGCTCCGGAACCGGAGCGCCTGTCGGACCTGTTCCAGAAGATGGGCTTCGTCCCCGTCGCCCGGCACCGCTCAAAGAACGTGCTCCGCTTCGCCCAGGGCGACATCAACTTCATCCTCAACATGGAGCCGCAGGGCCAGCCCGCGGACTTCCGCCATCAGCATGGTCCTTCCGCCAATGCGATGGCGTTCCGCGTCAAGGACGCGGCCAGGGCGCTGAAGCTGGCGGTGGAGCGCGGCGCGACGCCGGTCCAGGGCCTCGTCGGCCCGATGGAGCTCAACATCCCGGCCATCGAGGGAATCGGAGGGACCAACCTCTATCTGGTGGACCGGTATGGGGCGAAGGCTATCTACGACGTGGACTTCGTTGCGCTGGAAAGCGCTCAGGAAAAGCCGCCCGGGCTCGGCCTGACCTATATCGATCACCTCACCCACAATGTGCATCGCGGCCAGATGGCCAAGTGGGCGGACTTCTACGAGCGCATCTTCAACTTCCGCGAGATCCGCTACTTCGACATCGAAGGCGCCCAGACGGGCCTGATCTCCAAGGCCATGACCAGTCCCTGCGGCAAGATCCGCATCCCGCTCAACGAGAGCCGGGACGAGTTCTCGCAGATCGAGGAATTCCTGCGCGATTACAAGGGTGAAGGGATCCAGCACATCGCGCTTGGGACCGGAGACATCTTCTCGTCCGTCGAAGCGATGAACCAATGCGGCGTAAAGTTCCAGGAAACTCCCGACACCTATTACGAGGCGCTCGACAAACGCCTTCCGGGGCATGGGCACAACGTCCAGCGCATGCGCGCCGACCAGATCCTGATCGATGGCGCGCCGACCGAGGGACAGGGCCTGCTGCTGCAGATCTTCACCCAGAACATGATCGGTCCGATCTTCTTCGAGCTCATCCAGCGCGAGGGCAACGAGGGCTTCGGCGAGGGCAACTTCAAGGCCTTGTTCGAGAGCATCGAGGCCGATCAGATCCGTCGCGGCGTCCTGCCGGCCAAGGGAGCGACGGTATGAGTGCGGGGCGATCCTCCCCCGCACCGCGGGGGAGGGGGACCACGAAGTGGTGGAGGGGGCGGCCACGGCCTGGGCGTTGGCTAAAGCGTCCGGCGTCGTTCGAAGAGGAGAGCGATCAAGAACCCCGCCCCCTCCACCGCTTCGCGGTCCCCCTCCCCCGTTTCCCCCGGCTCGAGGCCGGGGTTCACGGAGGAGGATCCAAGTGAGCAGGAACTGGATCCCCGTAAAGGCCGCCGAGGGCGTCCACTCGAGCCAGGCGCATGCGGACATGCCGCAGGACACCTACGAGCGTGAGGTAAGCAAGGAGGGGTTCTTCGGGCCGGCCGCCTTCTTCCATCACCCGCGCCCGCCCACCAGTTGGACCAGCTTCGAAGGACCCCTAAGGCCGCGGGCCTTCGATCTGGCGGCGCTCAACGAGGCGCACGCCTCGCCCTGGGCCGCGCCCAAGGTTCTGTTCAATTCGCACCTCGAGGTCCGCTTCTGGAAGCTCGAGGCGCCGATGCCGGCCCTGGCCCGCAATGCGGACGGCGATCAGCTCCTCTTCGTCCACCAGGGGCGGGGCGACCTCTTTTGCGACTACGGTCGCCTCCCGTTCACGGCGGGCGACTATCTCTACATGCCGCGCGGCGCGATGTGGCGGCTGGCCCCCGAAGGGCCGGCGGCCCTGCTGACGATCGAGTGCGTCGGCGGCCACTTCACCCTGCCCGACCGCGGTCTTCTGGGCCCCCACGCCCAGTTCGACCCGGCCATGCTCGCCACGCCCCACATGGACGAGGCCTTCCGCGCCCACCAGAACCAGGCGGGCGACGTGCGCGTCGAGGTGAAGAAGCGGGGTCAGGTGTCGACCGTCACCTATCCCTACAATCCGCTGGACGCGGTTGGCTGGCATGGCGACCTCGCGCCGGTTCGCCTGAACGTGAAGGACATCCGGCCGGTCAACAGCCACCGCTATCACCTGCCCCCCTCGGTCCACACGACCTTCATGGGCGAGCGCTTCGTCGTCTGCACCTTCACGCCGCGGCCGTTCGAGACCGACCCCGGCGCGCTGAAGGTGCCGTTCTTCCACAACAACGACGACTACGACGAGGTCCTGTTCTACCACGCCGGCGACTTCTTCAGCCGCGACCACATCGAGGCCGGGATGATGACCTTCCATCCCAGCGGCTTCACTCACGGCCCGCACCCCAAGGCGCTGAAGTCGATGCTCGTCCAGTCGAAACCCGCGACCGACGAGTATGCGGTGATGATCGACGCACGCGACCCGCTGGAAGTGGGCGAAGACGCGGCGAGCGTCGAGAACCTCGCCTATGTCGACAGCTGGAAGGCGAGTGCGTGACCTCGCCGATCCCTGCTTGACCGAAGCGGGCGGCGCCCGTCGCCTGGTCTCGGCCTGATGACCGCCGACGACCTGGAGGAGATGGCCAGGGATGAGCTCGCGCGCGCCCTGACCCTGCGCTGGCGTGACCTGGCGACAATAATGCCGTGGGGCGACGCCTTCGAAGGTTTCTCTCCCGCGGGGAGAAACGTCACCGTCGAGCGCTCCTACATCTGGGCAGACTGCGTTGGCGGCGACATCCTGGTGGAGGTCAACGTCTACGGCGGCCCTTCGCGCTGGGAGCATGGCGCGCGGGTGAGCGCGCGGATCCCGAAGGAGCTGGGGCGGATATGAAGCTTGCGTCATTGAAGGGCGGACGGGACGGCCGCCTGGTCGTGGTCTCGCGCGATCTCGCCTGGTGCGTGGACGCCTCGCCGATCGCGCCAACCCTGCAGGCGGCGCTGGACGACTGGGCGCGCTTTGGACCGCAGCTGGCGGGACTTGCGGACGAGCTCGAGCACGGCTTCGCGCCACGCGAGAGGTTCCACGAAAGCGAGGCGGCAAGTCCCCTGCCCCGCGCCTACCAATGGGCCGACGGCTCCGCCTATCTCAACCATATGGAGCTGGTCCGACGGGCAAGGGGGGCGGAGATGCCGGAGAGCTTCCGGACCGATCCTCTGATCTATCAGGGCGGATCGGACGCTTTCCTTGGGCCGCGCGATGCGATCCCGCTGGCCGACGAGGCCTGGGGCTGCGACTTCGAGGCGGAAATCGCCGTGGTCACGGACGACGTTCGCCAGGGCGCGAGCCGTCAGGAGGCCCTGGCCGCGGTGCGCCTGGTGATGCTCGCCAACGACGTGAGCCTGCGCAACCTGATCCCAGGGGAATTGGCGAAGTCGTTCGGCTTCTTCCAGTCAAAGCCGTCAGGGTCTTTCTCGCCCGTTGCCGTGACTCCGGACGAGCTGGGACCGGCGTGGTCAGAAGGGAAGCTGCTCGGACCGGTGGAGATCGAGTTGAACGGCGCGCCGTTCGGCGCCCCCGACTCCGGCGAGGGCATGAGCTTCGATTTCGGTCAGCTGATCGCCCATTGCGCGAAGACCAGGGCCCTCGCGGCCGGCTCGATCGTCGGTTCGGGCACCGTCTCGAATCGGGGATCCGACGGCGGACCAGGCCGTCCAATCCCGGCGGGCGGCGTCGGCTATGGCTGCATCGCCGAGCAGCGGACGGTGGAGACTTTGCTGGAGGGCGCGCCGCGCACGCCCTTCCTCAAGAGCGGCGACCGTGTGCGGATCGAGATGCGCGACGAGAACCGCCGCTCGATCTTCGGGGCCATCGAACAGACCGTGGTCGCGGTCTGACCCTCCCCGCCCGTCGTTTGATCCGCGGATCTTGTGGGCAACAAGATCCACGTAGCCAGCCCTGGGTACGAGGACTTCACACCGAAGCAGAATTCTTATTCCCGAGTTCGCGACGCGTGCGGGGATAAGCCGGCGTCGGCGATATGGCCCATGCGCGCAAAAGCGCTCTGCATGACCTGCCGCAGGTCCAAGCGATGATCGCTTCGCAGCCACCGATCGAGACTGACTTCGATGGCCGCGCCGACGGCGGCCGCGACCAAACGGGGATAGAGCATGTCGGCGGCGCCGATTCGTTCGGAAATCGCCGCCGCGATTTCGAGTTCGATCAAGCGGCTTTGGCGCAGGAACTCGGCCTGCACGGCCGGCTCCGCCAACATCAACTCGACCCCGGCAAGCCACTGCGGGTTGGAAGGACTGTCACCCTCCGACGAGAACTGACCGATCACGGCTTCGGCGATCGTGGGCCAGAGCTCATCCTCCTGCCGCAATGCGCTCAATTCGGCGACGACGAGTTGAAAGCGATCGACGTGCCGCGCGACGATGGCCTCGGCCTTGCTTGAAAAATAGTTGTTGAAGGTCCGCGCAGAAACGCCGGCGCTGGCGGCGATGTCCTCGACGCGGACGTTGTCGAACCCGCGCTCGACCGCCAATCGAACAGCAGCCCAGGCAAGAGCGGACCGGGTTTCGCGCTTCTTGCGCGCCCGCAAACCATCGATGGCCGCGCTTTCGTGCATGAAATGGCAGAACACAAAATTGCGTAGAACGCAATATTGCGCTACACGCAATTTGTTCGAACAGGCATGCCGGGAGAACGCCAATGAACGAAAGTTCGGCGCTGAGATGCTGGCTGACGGCTTCAGCAGCCGTCCAGCAACGCGACTGGGATGCGGCGGTGGGTTGCCTCGCCCCCGACTGCGAGTGGACCTTGGTCCCGACCGGCGTGCGCCTCGTCGGGACCGACGCGATCCGCAGCTTCATGCAAGCCGGCTTGGCCGCCGGAGACAGGGCGCCGCCCGAGATCAAATTCGCGTTCGGAACGGAGACGTACGGGGTCTTCGAGTATGTGAGTCGGGGCGTGGCCACGGCCAGCGCCGACGGATTCGCCAGGTCGCTTTCGGCGCAGCCCGGGACCACGCCGTCCGGCGTCGAACCTTCCACCGGCGACTCCTACGAATTCAATGTGTGCTTCCTCTTCCGCCTCGATGCGGCCGGTCTAATCGCCGAGGTGCGCGAGTATTTCGCTGCGCCGCCACTGGCGGCCTGATTCCGGCAAAGAGACTTGAGGATCGGAAGACGCGCGCACGAGCCGTTCGCGCGCCAGACGAACGTCCGATCTCACCCCTACAGACGCGCCGTCAGTCGTCGCCAAAGAGCGCGCAAACCCTGCGCAGAAGCGGGCGCGGGCGAACCGGCGACCGCTTCGACATCCCGGGTGAGCCCGAAGAACCGCGCGATTTCGGCGGTCGAAGACACGCCCGACTCGAGGAGGAAGGCGCCTGGTCGGCCCAGGGGGTTGGTCCCGAACGCGGCGATCGGCGCCCCGTGACCGAGTCCCTCGACGAGGTCGAGTTCGACGACAGTCTTGCCCCATCGGTCTGACCATGTGGAGCGGCGGACGGGCCCAATCTCGGCGACGTCGGGCGGGACGTCGGACAGGCCCTGCACGGCGAGCCATTGGGCGGCGATTGCGTGGCCATTCGCCGGCGCCACCGTGCGGTCAGCCTGGCCCTGCCAGATCGCCAGGCGGGGCCAGCGCCCGACCTGCCCCCCAAAAGCCCGCAGGCGCGCCGCCAGAGCCTGCCGTTCCATGGCCGGCGGCTGGCCCAGCACGATCATGGCCTCACGCAGGTTCGACGCGGCGCCGACCGGCGCCGCGGCAATGACCGCGCCGGCTTCGAACACCTCCGGATAGGCTGCCATCAGGGCGAGCGCCATGCACCCACCCGCCGAGAGTCCAGTGACAAAGACACGACGGCGATCGAGGCGGTGCACCTCAAACATCCGCTCGATCATGGCGCGAACGGAGGCCGCCTCGCCACGACCGCGGGCGGTGTCGCCAGGCTCGAACCAGTTGAAGCAGCGAGCCGGATTGTTGGCCCGGGTCTGCTCCGGCGCGAGAAGCGCGAAGCCCCGCCGCTGTGCGAGCGTCAGCCATCCCGCGCCCGAGGCGAATCCCTGAGCCGACTGACCGCAGCCGTGCAGGACCACGACCAGGGGCGCGCCGCGCGGCAGGTCGGCGGGCGCCCAGCTCCACATGCGCAGACCGCCCGGATTGACCCCGAAAACCGGAGTCGGGCGAAGACGCAGGGGCGCGCCAGCGGTCGGTCGAGCGAGGGTGGAGATCATCAGGCTTGCGCAGCCGCCGGCGGGCGTCGAACCGGCCGACGCTCTTTGGAGCAGGCGCGCGACCAGGAAAAGGGGCGACTGCCGGCGCGCGCTCTTCCATTTCGACGACAGAGGCGAGAGGTTGCCCCGTTCGGCGGGACGCCGGGGGGCGCCCCGCACACGCGCATGGGGCATTCCAGGTGGCCAAGGCAGAAACGCAGGCGACGACCGGGATCACACCGTTCGACGGCTTCAGCCCGCAGCTGTTCGAGTTCTTCGAGGCTCTGTCGGCGAACCAGACCCGGGACTGGTTCCAGGCGAACAAGGCGGCCTACGAACGCCATGTGCGGGCGCCAATGGCCTCCTTCGTCGAGAGCCTCGCCCTCGCCTTCGCCGCCCACGACATCCCCCTCACCGGCAGCGCCGAGCGTTCCCTGTTCCGGATCAACCGGGACGTGCGGTTCTCCAAGGACAAGCGGCCCTACAAGACCAATGTCGCGGCACTCCTCACCCGCGACGGCACGAAGCAGGGAAAGGGCGTCTTCTACATCTCGCTGGGCGGCCACCATGAAGGCGTGGACCGGCGCGGGATGATAGGCGCCGGCTTCTACGCACCCGAGCCGCCGGATCTCACCGCTCTGCGAACGGCCATCGCCAAGGCGCCCGAACGGTGGCTGGAGACGGAGGCCGCCCTGGCCGCCGCGGGACTGGCGTGCGCCCACGAGAACGCCCTCGCCCGGCTCCCGAAAGGGTTCGAGTCCTTCGCAGGCTCGCCGGTGGCCGACGCTCTAAAGTTGAAGGGGCTGCACGTCTGGACGGAGATCCCGACGAAACGGCTCTATACGTCCGGTCTGATCGACAACGCGGTGGAGTTCGCCCGCGCGGCTCAACCCCTGCTGGAATTCGGCTGGAGCGCCCTCGCTCGCGCGGCGCGCTGAGCCTCGCCTTCCCATGAAGTCCGAACGGCTCAGCGCCTTCGTCGACGCCGTCATCGCCGTGGTCATCACCATCATGGTGCTGGACCTTCACGCGCCTGCGCGTCCCGATTTCCGCGCGCTGGCGGAGGCTGCGCCAACCTTCCTCAGCTATGTTCTCAGCTTCATCTACGTCGCCATCTACTGGACCAACCACCATCACTTCTTCACGCTCGTAAAGCGCGTGAACGGAGCGGTCCTATGGGCGAACCTCCATCTGGTCTTCTGGCTCTCCCTGATCCCGTTCGCGACGGCCTGGCTAGGCTCCCACCCCGCCAGCCTCGCCCCCACCGTCGTCTATGGCGCTGTCCTGCTCGCGGCAGCGCTCGCCTGGTGGCTGATGCAGGTAGTGATCATCCGCCATCAGGGCGCGGACTCGGCGCTGGCGAGGGCCGTCGGAGCAGACGTCAAGGGCCGGATCACGGCCGCCATCTATCTGACCGGCATCGCTCTGGCCTTCGTCGCGCCGATCGCCGCCGACGCCTGCTATGTCCTGGTCGCCCTGCTTTGGCTGATCCCCGACCGGCGCGTCGAGCGTGCAGTAATGGGGTCGGCCGATCCGCCATGAGACCGAGGCAAAGGGGCGACATTACCCACGCTGGACGCCGCCCACGACCCATGGCATCGAACGCCCCTTCGCTGCGGGCGTGGCGGAATTGGTAGACGCGCCGGACTCAAAATCCGGTTCTGGTGACAGAGTGTCGGTTCGATCCCGACCGCCCGCACCAGCCTTCGCGCCTTCGGCGCTTCGGCTCGGCGAGCCAGTTGGCGCGAATGGTGACGCGCCGAAGCTCGCAGAGCGAAGGCGGACTTACGGGCACGGAGGGGGAGAGCCGCAGGTCAGTGCGGCCCTTGCTGGGCGGCGGCGTCCGCCGCGTTCTTCGCCTGCTTGGCCTGGAAGATGGCCCGTTTGCAATGGAACGAAACCTGGGCCTTCTGCGCCTTCAGGCACTGGATGACCTGGCCCCCGCCGGGCGGCACGTTGGGGCAAAGCCTGGCGATATCGGACTCGCAGGCCATGACAACCTTCTGGGCGACGGCCTTCGCCTCGGCGTCCGACATGTTCTGGGCGCCGGCAGGCGCCTGCGCGGATGCGGCCCCGAGGCTGATGAGCGCGACGGCGAGAGCGGCGCTGGCGAGCGAGCGAAGTGTCATTACGAGCCTCTTGCAGCATCGGTGCGGCAGCTCCGTGCTGACTCAGCATCGCCTCGTCAGGCCACCGACGGCTTAACCTGCATCAAGGCCGGGGCGCGGCGGCCAAGGCAGAAGGATCCTCGGCCATTCTCGCCCGCTGCGGATGGCCTCGGTGGACTGAGGGCGCCTTCCGTCGCATCGCGCAGCGTAGTGGAACCGGAAGGCGCGCCGGACTTAAAATCCTGTTCTGGTGACAGAGGGCGCCGGCCCGGCCAGCCGCCACCACCCCCACCACCCGGTGAGCGCGATAGGTAGGCTTTTCGCGGCGCGCTAAAAAGAAAGCTGAGAGGAAGCGTCGCAATGGCTCGGCTGCTCTCCGTCAATGTCGGGTTACCGCGCGACATCCTCTGGCGCGGCAGGACCGTGCATACCGGCATCTGGAAGGCGCCGGTGTCCGGGCGTTGTCGCGTCGGGCGGCTCAATGTCGAGGGTGACGGGCAAGGGGATCTCGCCGGCCACGGCGGCGAGCAGCGCGCCGTCTTCGCCTATCAGATCGAATCCTATCGCTACTGGCAGGAGCGGCTGGGGCGCAGCGATTTCGTCTATGGCCAGTTCGGAGAGAACTTCACCATCGAAGGCCTGGCGGACGACGAGGTCTGCATCGGCGACCGCTACCGGATCGGCGCGGCCTTGCTCGAGGTCACCCAGCCGCGGGTGACCTGCTATCGGGTCGGCATCCGCATGGACCATCCACAGATGCCCGCGCTGCTCACCTCCAGTGGGCGGCCGGGCTTCTACCTCCGGGTCCTCGAGGAGGGCGATGTCGCCGCCGGCGATCCCATCGCCCTGGTCGCCAGAGGCCCGCAGGGCATGACCGTCACCAAGGTCAACGCCCTCCTCTACTCATCCAGCCACCCGCGCGACCAGCTAGAGCGGGCGCTTCGGATTCCGGCTCTCTCCCAAGGCTGGCGCGGGTCGTTCGAGACCATGCTGAGAAGCCAGGACGACCACCCTGGCGCGACGGGCAATCCGGGACTGGCGCCGGCCGCGGCGGCGCAAACGGCGACGCCTGGGTTCCGGCCGCTGCGGGTCGCGCGGATCGAAGCGGAGTGCGCGGACGTGCTGTCGCTGACGCTACAGCCGACCGACGGCAGGCCGCTCACAGCGCAGCGTCCCGGCCAGTTCGTGGTTCTGCGACTGCATCCGACACCGGACGGGCCGCCGCTGCTTCGCAGCTATTCGCTGTCGGGACCGGCTTGCGAGGCGCAGTACCGCGTCAGCGTCAAGCTGGAGCCGAACGGCGCCGCAGGGACCTACCTCCACGCTCAGACCCGCGCCGGCGATGTCATCGACGTGAGCCAGCCGCGCGGCGCTTTCACGTTGCTGGCGGGCGATGGGCCGGTCGTGCTACTGAGCGCCGGCATCGGCGCCACCCCGGTGATGGCGATGCTCCATGCCCTGGCGGCGAGCGCTACGCCGCGAGAGATCTGGTGGCTACACGGCGCCCGCGACGGCGCACATCACGTGTTCGCCGCCGAGGCGCGAGGGCTCCTCGCCAAACTGGCGCGCGGTCACGGCCATGTCTGGTACAGCCGGCCCGCGGCAGAGGATCGCGCGGGCGCCGACTACGACACCGCCGGTCGCCTGGGCGCAGGGGCCTTGGCCGACCTGGACGTTCCGCGAAACGGCGACTTCTACATTTGCGGGCCATCGGGCTTCATGGGCGAGCTGACCACAGCCCTGGGCGCATGGGGCGTGGCCCCTGATCGGATCCACTCCGAGGTCTTCGCCGGCGGCCCTACGCTGACGCCAGGGATCGTTGACGCGAAGGCGCGCGAGCCGCATCCGCCCGACGGACCTGCCGGCGCCGGACCGCTGGTGTCCTTCGCGCGCAGCGGTCTTGCCGTGCCTTGGCGTGAGAGCGAGGTGAGCCTGCTGGAACTGGCCGAGGCGTGCGACGTACCCGTTCGCTGGTCGTGCCGCTCGGGCGTCTGCCACAACTGCGAAAGCGGGCTGATCTCGGGGGTTGTCGCGTACGAGCCCGATCCGCTCGATCCACCCGCAACGGGCAACCTCTTGCTCTGCTGCGCCCGGCCGCGTGGCGACGTAGTACTCGACATCTGAGCAGGACGCTCAGACCCATTCGCGCATCTTCTTGGGATCCGAGCTCCAGGCGTGCAGGTCTCAAGGCGCCAGCTGGAGCGAAGCGGCGGCCATAGAGTTCACTGTGGTCCACCTACTCCCAGAGCGGACGCGCGATCATAGGCGGCGCCGATCGTCTCCGACCGCTAGCCGGGCTCATCCTGTTCGAAGCTGCGCACCGGTCGCTTCCAGCTTCATTATCAGGCGATCTGAGGCTCCCGTCAGGGTTTCGAGGACCTCGTCTATCTCCTTGCGCTTGAGCGCGAGGGCGGCGAGCCGCTCCCTGAACATCGGAAGCGCGCGAGCGATCTGCGCGTCGCGCCCGCCCTTGTCGTAGGCCTCGAAGAGCTCGCGGATCTCCTTGATCGAAAAGCCCATCCGACGCGCGTGGAGGATGAGTTTCAGGCGCACCTGGTCCTGGCGCGAATAGATGCGACCCTGGTTGTCCCGTCGCGGGGAAAGCAGGCCCATCTCCTCGTAGTAGCGCAACGCCCTGGGGGTCGCCCCAGACTGGCGGCAGAGCTGGGAGATGGTCAGCGCTTCGCTGAGTGCGGTCGTCGGCATTCCGTTCCTCTCCGTCCTCCCCAGCAGACAAGGCTTACAGGTCGTATAGATAATTGTTGGATGGCCAGCTATCTTGTCAATGACGGCCGCCGCGCCGCGAGCTTTTGGCTGCCGATCGATAGGGTCCCTCAAGGGTTTGTGACGGATTTGAAGGGAGCGAGGGCAACAGGTAACGTTTCCCCTTGATGGAGAACATGCTGCACACACCGCCGCAACGCCGCCGCACCCAGGCGGAACGCAGGGATGAATCCGAACGCGGACTGGTGAAGGCTGCGATCGCCGTCGTGTTCGAAGAAGGGGTCAGCGCCGCGACCTTCGAGGCCATCGGCCAGCGCGGCGGCTACAGCCGAGGCCTGGTCGGGCAACGGTTCGGCTCGAAGCTCGGCCTGATAGAGGCGGTGATCGCCTATCTCCACGACGAGAAGGAAACGCTTGCGACCGGCCCCAGCATCGACAGCCTGCCGGGCCTGGAGGCGCTCCTGACCCATGTCGATCTCTATCTGCAGAGGCTGTCGAACCTGGGCGAGCTTGGGGCCTACTTCCGCCTCCTGGCATGGGCCGTGGCGGATATCTCCGCCTTCAGGTCGGCCTTTGCCGCAGCGCACGATCATGTCCGCGAGCGCTTCGAAGCCTGGATTATTCGGGGCCAGCACGAAGGCCAAGTCCGGTCGGATCTCGACCCGACCGCGGCGGCTCTGATGGTCGGAAGCCAGCTCCTGGGCCTGTCGATCCAGGTGCTGATCGACCCTGCGATGGACATTGATCCGATCCGCGTCACCACCATCGCCACGCTGCGTCAGGCGTTCTCCCAGACGACGGCGTGAAGATGAGCCACGGACCTCACGGAACCCGCGAACGAGGATGCGCGTAGGCGTCAAACGACCCGGCGTTTAATGCGCGCCTTGCGCTTTCAAAGTTCATCTCCTCCGCCTGGAGCAGGCCCCGTTCGTGAGGTCCGTGGCCCATCTTCACCGCACAGCTAGTCCCGTAACATTGCTGGTTATCCAACAACCATGTAGAAGGGCCGCCAGTGTTTCGGGCCGCAAACGTGAATTGGGAACGCCGATGCCAGCTGCGCCACAGGATATCCTTGCGACCGTCGTCGATCCGAAGGCGCACGCCGACCCGCCGCGGATCAACGCCGCCTACGCCTGGCTGCGCCGGAACGATCCCCTCGCGCTGGCGGAACTGCCGGGCCTCGACCCGTTCCGGATCGTGACGAAGCACGCCGACATTCTCGAAATCAGTCGCGACAATCGCCTGTTCCCCTACGGCGACTATCCTTCCACGCTCGCGCCACATGACGCGGTGGCGCGCGGACGCGCGGCGCGGGCGGCGGGCCGTCCCCTGCTCTACACGCTGGTGCAGATGGATGAGCCGGACCACATGAAGTATCGGGCGCTGACCCAGGCTTGGTTCATGCCGCAGAACATCCGCAAGCTCGAGGCTCACATCCGCGAGCTGGCGCGCGAAGCGGTCGCCCGCATGGAGGCCATGGGCGGGGAATGCGACTTCGTGAATGAGGTCGCCCTGCATTTCCCCCTGCGCGTGATCATGGGGATCCTCGGCGTGCCCCGCGAGGACGAGCCACGCATGCTGAAGCTGACCCAGGAGCTGTTCGGCGCCACCGATCCGGACCTGCGCCGCAAGGAGAGCGGCGAGACGCCTGAGGCCCAGCAGTTGGACATTCAGGCCACGATGGCGGACTTCTTCAACTACTTCAATACATTGACGGAGGATCGCCGCGCGAGGCCGCGGGACGACGTGGCCAGCACGATCGCCAACGCCACCATCGACGGCCAACCGATCTCCGCCTTCGACGCCGTCTCCTACTACCTGATCATCTCCACCGCCGGGCACGACACCACCTCGTCCTCCACTGCCGGCGCCATGTGGGCCCTGGCCGAGCGACCGGCCGAGCTGGCCAAGGTCAGGGCCAACCTGGGTCTGGTCCCCGGCCTGGTCGACGAGTCGATCCGCTGGACCACGCCCGTGCGGCACTTCATGCGTAGCGCTGCGGAAGACACCACCGTGCGTGACCAGGCCATCGCCAAGGGCGAGTGGTTGATGCTGTGCTACCCGTCGGGCAATCGCGACGAGGAGGTGTTCGAAGATCCGGATGAGTTCCGCGTCGATCGCAGTCCCAACCGCCATCTGGCGTTCGGCTACGGCGCGCACCTCTGCCTGGGCCAGCACCTGGCCAAGATGGAGATGCGCATCCTCTGGGAGGAACTGCTGCCCAGGCTGAGCTCGGTCGGCCTGGCCGGCGAGGCCAAGCTCTCCGAAGCCAGCTTCGTCAACGGCCCCAAGACCCTGCCGATCCGCTACGCTCTGGCCTGATCGGGCCGCCCAATCACCTGAACTGCGTCATCGAGCGGCGGCGTCGCTCCTTAGGAAATGTCATGATCATCGATCTCACCGGCCGCAAGGCCGTCGTCAGCGGGTCCACCGGCGGCATCGGCCGGGCGATCGCGGAAGGCCTGGCCAGGGCCGGCGCCTCCGTCGTCATCAATGGAAGGGGCGAGGCCCGTGTCGCCGCGGCCCTGCAGGAGATGCGAGCGGCGATCCCGGATGCGAAACTCGACGGGGTCGCGGCGGATCTGGCGACCGCCGAGGGCGTCGCGGCGTTCGTCGGCCGGGCCGCGGACGCCGACATCCTCGTCAACAACCTGGGGACCGCCGTTCCCAAGGCCTTCGAGGCCTTGAAGGACGAGGATTGGCTAAGCCTCTTCCAGACCAACGTCATGAGCGGGGTGCGCATGACCCGCCACTACCTCCCAGCGATGGTGAAGCGGGGCTGGGGTCGCGTGGTGTTCATTTCCAGCGAATCGGGCGTGAACATCCCCAAGGAGATGATCGACTACGGCATGACCAAGACCGCGCAGTTGGCCATTTCCCGCGGCCTGGCGGAACAGGTCGCCGGGTCCGGCGTGACGGTCAACGCGGTGCTGCCGGGTCCGACCCGGTCCGAGGGTCTCTCCCGATACGTCAAGGCGCCGGCGGAGGCGCAGGGCGTGACCCAGGAAGCCGTCGAGCAGCAGTTCCTGACCAACATGCGCCCGACCTCGCTGATCAAGCGCTTCGCCACGACCGAGGAGGTCGCCAACATGGTCGTCTATGTCTGTTCCGAGCAGGCCTCGGCAACCACCGGCGCCGCCCTGCGGGTCGACGGCGGCGTCGTCCGCTTCGTCGCGTAAGAGCGGTTCGGCCGCCCCCTTTTCTTCCGTCATCCTGGACGCAGGCCGCGAAGCGGCCAGCGATCCGGGACCCAGCCGCGAATAACTCGCCGCTAGGCTAGGGCTGCTGGGTCCCGGATCTGTGCGCTCTTCGAGCGCTCCGTCCGGGATGACGGGATCTAAGAGCGGGGTCGCGCAGGCCGTGGCGGGAGAGGCTCAACGTCGTGGCGCCAACGCAAGCGCAAAGTCGCGCCCCCCCCGACTATGCCGCGGAAGGTGCTGGAGCCGGCTGCTGGGCGCCGGGACCGG